>DASRBA010000150.1:0-8303 GCA_035637895.1 Myxococcaceae bacterium | reverse complement strand
TCGCCGTGGGACGCGCTGCTGGCGCCTGCCGCGGACATCCTGGCGCCCAACCTGAACTGCTTCTTCCGGCGGCCGGGGCCGCAGACGTGTAAGACGGTGCTGGCGGCGCGGGAGCTCCGCGCGCGGCTGCCCCCCGACGCACGAGTATAATGATACCAAAGCTGCAGCTCGCACGGGTGCGGGGGTGGGCCGGCGGCGAAGCCGGAGATCGAGCGCGCGTACTCGGGGTGGGCGTCGTACATGATCGACCATCCGGCGACGCTGAACCGGGCGATGGGGGCGCTGGCGTTCCGGGAGGGGATCGACGGGGAGCTGTACTTCGACACCGTGCACGCCTTCTCCACCAAGCCCGATCCATGGGAGGACGTGTTCGAGTTCGGCGGCAACGGGGACGGGACGCTGTTCTATCCGGGGCGGCGGGACGCGCTGAACGGGGCGGAGGAGCGGCCGATCGCCTCGCTGCGGCTGGAGCACATCCGGGACGGGCTGGAGGACTATGAGATGCTGAGCCTGCTGGCGCGGAGCGAGCCGGAGCTCGCGCGCCGGAGCGTGGAGAGACTGGTGCGCTCGGGATACGAGATCGAACCTGACCCCGCGGTGTGGGAGGCCGTGCGGCGGGACGTGGCCGCCGCGCTGAGCAGGAGGGCCGCCACCGGCGGGGCGGGGACCCGGCCGAGATGAGGACCGCGTGGGTGGCCGTTGCGATCGCCGGGGTGGCGGCAGGCGCCGAGCCGGGGATCACGGTCGGGCCGCCGCCACCGGCCCGGGCCAGCCAGGTGAAGCGCGCGCCGGTGAAGGCGACCGTGCCGGGGCCGCCCGCGGCGCCCGAGAAGGTCGCCGGCCCGCAGCTGCCTCCGGACGCGCAGTGCCCCGCGCTGCCGGCGGTGAAGCCGCCGTTCGCGTTCTCGCCGGGGGAGGTGCTGGAGTACGACCTCGACGCGCTGGGGATGGTGGCCGGGCAGCTGCGGATCAGCGTGCGGCCGGTGGAGGGAGGCGTGATGCCGGTGCGGGTGGACGCCGCCACCAACACGCTGTTCTCGAAGATCCGGAAGGTGACGGGGGGGGCCACCAGCTCGCTCAACCCGAAGACGCTGCGGCCGGTGCGGTACCTGGAGGACGCGACCGAGAACGACGTGCGGAAGATGTCGTCGGCGGTGTTCCGGACCGGGGAGCACGCGGTGGACCTGGAGTGGATCTACGGGACGCGGAACGGGAAGACGGTGCTCCGGTACGGGAACGAGGGGCTGGATGTGGCGGGGGCGGTGTTCCTGCTGAGGAACCTGCCGTGGAAGGTGGGCTCGTCGACGTGCTTCGACGTGTTCGCGCTGCGAAGGATGTGGCGGATGGTCGGCAAGGTGGAGGCCAAGGAGCACGTGTCGCTGCCTCTGGGGGAGTTCGAGGCGTGGCACCTGTCCGGGGTGGCCATCCAGTTGGACAACCAACAGCGGCGCGAGGTGCACCTGTGGATCTCGGACGACGCGCGGCGGCTGCCGCTGGCGGCGGTGGGGACGATCGACCTGGGGGCGGTGCGGGCGACGCTGCGGGAGGTCAGCCGGCCGGGCGAGAAACGCGCCCGCGGCGAGGACCCGAAACGGGCGCTGAAGTGGTGAGGCGGCGCGCCGCCTGGTGAACGCGGCGGCGGAGCTGGGCGGCGACGTTCAGCAGGTACTCGACGCGGCGGAGGACCTCGAGGTCCTCGGCGGTGGCGAGGAGCTCCTGGGCGGAGCAGTCGTCGGCGCGGAGGGCGTCCAGCACGTCGGTGAAGTGCGCCTCGACGTCGGCGATGGCGGAGAGGCCCTCGCGGAGGTCGTCCTCGAGGAAGTCGAGGACCACTCGGGTGTCGGAGTCTTTCGGGAGGCGCCGCGAGAGCAGGTCGATCGCGTCGCGCACGGGATCAGGGACCGCGCGGAGGTGAGCGCTGGCATGTGGCGACATGGAGCCAAGGCTACAGGCCGGTCGCGCGCGGTCAATTTTCCGGGCGCGCCCGTGATCCGGCGGTGAGACGCGCCGGTCGCGTCGGGCCGACGTCCAGGCGTGGGCGGATCAGCGGCCCGGGGACGGAGGTGCCTGCGTCTGGGCGGGGAGCTGCGTCGGGACCGGTGCGGTCGCGCCCGGGATGGGCGCGGGTTGTGCGTTGATCGGCTGAGGCGTCTGCGGCAGCACGGCCGGCGCGCCACCTGGCACGGCGGGAGCGACGCCGTTGAGGACCGGCGGCGTGGCCGGGATCCCCGGGGAAGCGGTGGTCGGCCCCGGCGTGGTGGGCGCGAAGGCGCCGGTCGGGAGAGGCGCGGTCTGGTTGAACACGCCGGTGCCCGGGCTGAAACCGGCGGTGCCGGAGCCGCCGTACGCGGGCGGCGCGCCGAACCCGCCGCCCATCATGCCCCCGCCGATGGTGCCGCCGTTCTGGCCGGTCTCGTACTGGATGGGTGCGGTGAGCGGCGTCGCGGGGACGGCCATCAGCGGCGGCGGCGGGACCATCACCGTCTGCGTGCCGGGGCGCGTGTCCGGATAAGGCTGCGCGTTCGCCATGGCCGGGCCGGACGCGCCGGAGGTGCCGGCCGCTGGAACCGAGCCGTACCCCGCGCTTGCGGAGCTTGGAGCGGCGCCGGCGCTCGGGCCCGCGCTGCTCGTCGCCGCACCCGCGACATCGGATGGCGCGCCGGCACCCACGACGGGTGGGGACCCATACGCGGTCAACCCGCCCGCCGCGCCTGCGGCGCCCGATGACGCGCTGGATGCCGGCGTGGAACCTGGCGTGGTTGCCCCCACGGTGGAATCTGTTGCGCCTCCGGGGCCGGGCGGCGCGCCCGCGGCGAGCGGTGCCGAACCCGTGGATCGAGCACCGGTCGTGGCGCCTGCGGCGCCCGATGACGCGCTGGATGCCGGCGCGGAACCCGGCGTGGCCGCCCCCGCGGTGGAGCCCGTTGCGCCTCCGGCGCCAGACGGCGCGCTCGCCGCGAGCGGTGACCCGTTCGGACCTGTTGCGGAGCCCATCGAGCCTGGGGACGGCGCGTACGCGGCGGCGCCGGATGGCGCGCTCGCCGCCGGCGGCGCGGAGCTCGCGCCAGGTCCGGAGCTCGATGCGCCAGCGGAATTCGTGACGGTGCCGGACGGCGCGCTCGGGGTCCCACCCTGCCCCGCTGCGTCGTTCCCTCGCGACACGGTCGCCGCCGAACCGCTCGTCGCGGGCGCGCGCTCATCCCTCCACACCAGCATCGGTCCACCGGAATTCCACATCTCGTCCGCCGTCGGCCGCCTGGAGAGTCGCTCCTCCCGCGTCTCCCTCGGCGCCGGCTCACCCCTCCGCGCCACCGCCGCGGCCCGAGGCGCCTCGGAGATCGCCGCCCCCTCCAGCACGAAGTGGACGAACCCGCCTGGCGCCACCTCCGCCGGCACGTGGTCGATGAACACGTCCAGCTCCGGCCGCTCGCCTGGCATCGCCTGCGCCAGGATCCGCGCCCGCGGCGCCACCAGCTCATCGTTCCGGTACAGCCGGCCGCTCCCCCACAGCGCCACGGCCGCCCGCCGGGCAGGCATGTCCCTCACGCCCAGCCCGGACCCACCGTTCACCACCCGCCCCAGCACCACCCCACCCTCCACGCCGCCCTCGGGCGACCGCGGCGCCGCCTCCGGCTTCCGCCACCACCGCTTCGCGTTCGCGCCCCTGGGCAGCGCGGCCTCCGGCGGGAACCCCACCGCGTCCAGCTCCACCCGGTAGACGTCCCCGCCCGCCTGTGCCCGCACCCACAGCTCGCCCGCGTCGCCGTACGTCATCTCGCGCCCGCGGACCCGGTCCTCCCCGCGCAGGAACGCGGAGCCCGTCCCTTCGCGCACAGCGCCGCCGATCCGCAGCGCGGCCGCCTTCCCGTTCACCGTGGCGGACGAGGACGGCCCATCGAACCGGAACGCATCAGGCGCCGGGGCGGCGGCGAACGCGGCCGCCACAAGCAGCGCGGACACTGCTCCCATGGTGCACCTCCGCCAGAAAGGTAGGCAGCGAGGCGAGGTGCGTCAGGGGCGGAGCGGGCGCTCGCCCGCTCCCTCTCAGATCAGGCCGCGGGCGCGGCGGATCTGCTCGACCGTCTTGTTGTACTCGATGTCGAAGGCCGAGGTCCCTTCCTGCAGGTGCTTCAACCGGGACCGCGCCTCCCTGTCGATCTCGTCGTCCACGTCCAGGTGCTTCTTCATCACGGCGAAGATCTTCTGCCGCAGGACGTTGTCCGCCGAGTAGACCTCCTCCACGTTCCGGCTGATGAGGAGGAACTCGATCATCTGGTTGATGACGTACTCGATCCCCTCGTCCCCCATCTTGAAGCCGCGGACGTCTGCCATCTCGCGCTTCACCTGGTTGAACTTGGAGAAGTCGTACCCCCGCCGCTCCAGCGCCTCGCGGGTGGCCTGGTTCACGCGCTCCTCGTTGGCGAGGTACTCGCGCATGATGGCGGACATGTCCATCTCCGCGTCCGCCACCCGCATCGGCTCAACCTCGATGTCCCCGTCCTGCATCATGATCTGGATGCATTCCCGCGAGATGATGGGGATCACCTTCGGATAAAGCCTCATCGAGTTGCCCTCACTGCGAGGCGGAGGGGAGTATTCCCGGCGCGCCGCGCAGAAACCTGTGTCCGCTATAAATCAGCGACAAGGGGCGCCGCAATGAAAAAGCCCAGCTACGTCGGAAAGATCACGAGGGTTCCTCGCGACCTTCCTCTCGAAGTTCGTTGACCTCCACGAGCGCCGCGTCCTCCAGCGACGCCTCGCGCACCGGGTCCCGCTCGGCGCCCTCCTCCTCGCCCTCGGGGTGGAGGAACCCGTGGATGCGCTCCGCCACCGACGCGCCGACCCCCTCCACGGCCGCCAACTCCTCGATGCTCGCCTGCCGCACCCGCTTGAGCGACCCGAAGTGCCGGAGGAGCGCCTTCTTGCGCCCATCCCCGACCCCGGGGATGTCCTCCAGCACCGACTTGAAGTTCCGCCGGCGCATCAGCTTCTGCTGGTAGGTGATGGCGAAGCGGTGCGCCTCGTCCCGCAGCCGGGTGAGCATGAACAGCTCCGCCGAGTTCTGAGCCAGCACGATGGGGTCGCGCTTGCCGACCAGGAAGATCCGCTCCGGGCTGCGCTCGGCCGGCGCGTCGGAAGGGCCCACCAGCGGGGCGGCGACCTCCGCCTCCAGCTCGCGGCTCTTCGCCAGGCCCACCACGTCCACCTTCTCGACCTTCAGGTCCTTCATCGCCGCGTGCGCCGACGCCAGCTGCCCCTTGCCGCCGTCGATGACGAGCAGGTCCGGCAGGTCGCCCTCCTTGAGCCCGCGCCTGAGCCGCCGGGTGATCACCTCGTACATGCTGGCGAAGTCGTCCTGCGAGGCCACCGACTTGATCCGGAACCGCCGGTAGCGCGCCTTGTCCAGCTCGCCGTCGGCGCTGGCCACCTGCGAGGCGACGATGGTGGCGCCCTGGAAGTGCGAGATGTCGTAGCACTCGATCCGCCGCGGCGGCCGCGCCAGGTGGAGCCGGTCCTTCAGCTTCTCCAGGATGGCGTCCACCTCCTCCTTGCTCCGCTTGCGGTCCTGGAAGGCGGCCTCGGCGTTCCGCCCCGCCATCTGCACCAGCTCCACCTTCTCGCCGCGCCGGGGGACCAGCACCCGCACCTTGTCCCCGCGCTTCTCGGTGAGCACCTCCGCCAGCGCCTCCAGCGCCGCCTCCTCCGCTCCCAGGGGCAGCAGCACCTCCTTGGGCACGAGGTTGTCGTTGTCGTAGTAGAGGTTCACGAAGGAGAGCAGCAGCTCCTCGGTGGGGAACTCCTGCCCGGTGAGCGGGAACGCCTGCCCGCCGGTGATGCGCCCGCGCCGCACGTAGAGCGCGTAGAAGAGCAGCCGGTCCCCCTCGCGGTAGAGCCCGAACACGTCCTGGTCCACCGGGTCGGTGTGGGCGATCTTCTGCCGCTCCAGGCTGCGCTCGATGGCGTAGAGCTGGTCGCGCACCCTCGCCGCCTCCTCGAAGCGCAGCCCCGCCGCCGCCGACTTCATCCGCGCCTTCAGCGCCCCGGTCAGCTCGTCCGCGCGCCCCTCCAGGAACAGCAGCACCTCCTCCACCGACCGGTGGTACTGCTCGGACGGGATGGGGAAGACGCACGGCGCCGGGCAGCGGCCGATCTGGTAGAGCAGGCACGGCCGCCTGCGCGTCTCCAGCACGTGGTCGGAGCAGGTCCGCAGCCCGAAGAAGCGGTTGATGATCCGCATCGACTCGCGGATGGAGGCCGCGGAGGCGTAGGGCCCGAAGTACCGCGCCCCGTCGTTCTTGAACCGCCGCACCACCTCCAGGCGCGGGTACGGGTGCCGCTCGTCCAGCCGCAGGCAGATGAAGTTCTTGTCGTCCCGCAGCTTCACGTTGAAGCGCGGCTGGTGCTTCTTGATCAGCTCGTTCTCGAGGAGGAGCGCCTCCTTCTCCGTGCCCACCAGCACCACCTCGATGTCCCCGAGGAGCCGGTCGAGCAGCGGGATGAAGGCGCGCGAGTCGCCGGTGCGGTCCTGGAAGTACGAGCGGACCCGGTTGCGGAGGTTGGCGGCCTTGCCGACGTAGATCACCTCGCCGGAGGTGCCCTTCATCAGGTACACGCCCGGCTCGGTGGGCAGCGACGCGAGCTTTTCGTCGAGGTTCTTCACCTTCGGCGACGGTTCCCGGCCCCGCGCCGGTAGCGCGGCAGCTCCTTCCCCTGCTCCTGCTTCTTGGCCCGCGTCGCCTGCACCAGCGCGCGCGAGGGCGGCTTCAAGCCCAGGTCCATGTCCTTGAGCACCAGCAGCTTGTCGCGGAAGTCGGCCGCGGACTCGAACTCCATCTGGTCCGCCGCCTCCTGCATCCGCTTGCCGTACTCCTCGATCAGCTCCTGGATCTGCTCCTTGGTGAGCAGCTCGTCCCCGCCCTCCGCGGCCTCGCCCAGCGGCGCCGGGCCCCCGTCGTAGAGGAACTGCGAGAGGTCGGTGATGTTCTTCTTGACCGCCTGGGGGGTGATGCCGTGGTCCTGGTTGAACTGCCGCTGCGCCTCGCGGCGGCGGTCGGTCTCGTCCAGCGCCTTCTTCATCGAGGCGGTGACCTGGTCCGCGTACATGATCACCCGCCCTTCGAGGTGGCGGGCCGCGCGGCCGATGGTCTGGATCAGCGACACGTGCGAGCGGAGGAAGCCTTCCTTGTCGGCGTCGAGGATCGCCACCAGCGAGACCTCGGGGATGTCCAGGCACTCGCGCAGGAGGTTGATGCCCACCAGCACGTCGAACTCGCCCTTGCGCAGGTCGCGGATGATGGCGGTGCGCTCGATGGCGTCGATGTCCGAGTGGAGGTAGCGGACCTTGACGCCCACGTCCGTGTAGTACTCGGTGAGGTCCTCCGCCATCCGCTTGGTGAGGGTGGTCACCAGCACGCGCTGGCTCTTCTCCGCGCGCCGCCGGATCTCCTCCAGCAGGTCCTCCACCTGGTTGCCCACGGGCCGGACCTCCACCTGGGGGTCCATCAGGCCGGTGGGGCGGATGATCTGCTCCACCACCACGCCGCCCGCCTTCTGCAGCTCGTACTCGGCGGGGGTGGCGGAGACGTAGACCGCCTGCTGGACCATCTGCTCGAACTCGCCGAACTTCAGCGGCCGGTTGTCCAGCGCGGAGGGGAGCCGGAACCCGTACTCCACCAGCACCTCCTTGCGCGACCGGTCGCCGCGGAACATGGCGCCGATCTGCGGGACGGTCTGGTGGCACTCGTCGATCATCACCAGCAGGTTCTTGGGGAAGTAGTCGATCAGGCAGGGCGGCGGCTCGCCCGGCGGGCGCCCGGAGAGGTGCCGGGAGTAGTTCTCGATGCCGTTGCAGTAGCCGACCTGCTCCATCATCTCCAGGTCGAACATCGTCCGCTGCTCCAGCCGCTGCGCCTCCAGCAGCTTGTTCTCCTGGCGCAACAGCTGCAGCCGCTCCAGCAGCTCCTGGCGGATGCTCTGCATGGCGGCGATGCGCTGCTCGGTCTCGGTGACGTAGTGGCTGCCGGGGTAGATGACCGCCTTCTCCATCACCCCCAGCGAGATCCCGCGCAGCGGGTCGAACTCGCTGATCTTCTCCACGGTGTCGCCGAACAGCTCCACCCGGACGGCGCGGTCCTCCTCGTAGGCGGGGAAGATCTCGATGGTGTCGCCCCGCACCCGGAAGGTGCCGCGGGAGAAGTCGATGTCGTTGCGCTCGTACTGGCTGTCCACCAGCTTGCGGATCAGCGCGTCCCGCCCGATGTCCGCCCCGGTCTGGATGGTGACCGCCATGTTCACGTAGGAGC
>DASRBA010000149.1:0-4167 GCA_035637895.1 Myxococcaceae bacterium | reverse complement strand
CCGGCGGCTGCGCCGCGAATGGCGGTCGCTGCGCGGCGAGTGAGCGCGAGCGCGCGTGGGCAGGTCTGGCGATCGGATCGAGAGCGCCGCTGCGCGCGAGTGGGCGAGGCGCGCGCGCGCGTGGACGAGCTTGGCAGCCGGATCGAAGCGCTATGGCTCGCGGCGATCGAGCGAGGCGAACTGCGGATGCGCGAGCACGCGCGCCTCGATCTCCGGAGTGAGCTGCTGTCCATGCGGCGCGCGCGACGGTGACCGCCGCCACCGCTGCAGCCACCGCGCCCCGAGCGGCGCGCCCAGCGACTCCATCCTCGTCGCCGCCACCGTCGTCTCCTGCTTGCCCGCCGTCGGCGCGCCCACCCCGACAAGGAACCCCGCCACCAGCAGCGACACCCGCGTCGGCGTCGCCGCGCTGTACGTCGCCAGCATCGCCCCCGGCGCCTCCTCCAGGCAGCGCGCGCGCACGCGGGCCAGAAACTCCGGCGACCACAGCTCCGGGTTCGCCTTCGGGCTGAACGGGTCGAACAGCACCAGCTCCTGCCCCGCCGGCACCTCCTCGATCCGCTCCCGCGCGTCGCCCTGGAGCAGCCGCCACCGCACCGCCCCCGACGCCCACTCCCCCCGCGCGATCAACCCCTCCAGCGCGGCCCGCCACGGCTGCAAGAACGGAAACGCTTCCGGCGCCCGCACCGCCAGCCGCAGCGGCGCCAGGTCCACCTCCAGGCTGCACAGCTCCACCGCCCGCGGCGCCCCCGCCGCCGCCGAGAGCACCGCCACCGCGTTGGCCGCCGCGCCCAGCCCCACGTCCAGCACCCGCAACGGCCCCGCCCCCTCCACCGCGACCCGCTCCCGCACGCCCAGCTGCTCCGCGTACAGCCGCCGCGCCTCCGCCCACGGCCCTCCCGCCGGGTGCATCACCTCCCCGCGCCGGACGTCCCGCACGGCTTGCGCGCCGCCGCGCAAGGTCACCAGCTCGAAATCCCCCTCCCTCACCGGAGCCTTCGGTCGGAGAGCGCGGCGATCAGCTCGGCGGCGGTGGCCTCGTACCGCCCGGCGAGGATCGCCTCCCGCATCCGCGCCGCCAGCAGGTGGTAGTGCCGCACGTTGTGCAGCGCCAGGAGCCTCGGCGCCAGCGAGTGCTTCCCGTGCGAGAGGTGGTGCAGGTACCCGAGGGAGAACCGCGCGCACACCGCGCAGTCGCACGCCGCGTCCAGCGGCTCGTCCGAGTGCCGGAACACCGACCGCGTCACCCGCACCAACCCGCGGAACGTGTACGCGTACCCCTGCTGCGCCATCTTGGTGGGGATGATGCAGTCGAACATGTCCACGCCGCGCCGGACGCACTCCAGCAGGTCCACCGGCGTCCCCACGCCCATCAGGTAGCGCGGCTTGCCCTCCGGCAGCTGCGCCGCCACGTGGGCGGTCATCGCGTGGAGGTGGTGCTTCCCTTCGCCCACCGCCAGCCCGCCGATGGCGAACCCGTCGAACGGGTGCCGGGTGAGGAAGGCTGCGCTCTCGTCCCGCAACCCCGGGTAGACCGCCCCCTGGACGATGGCGAACAGCGCCTGCCCGGTGTCGCGCTTCTGCTTCGCCTCCAGGCTGCGCAGCGCCCACCGGTGGGTGCGCTCCATGGCGGCCCGCGCGGTGGCCTCGTCCACCGTGGAGGCCACGCACTCGTCCAGCACCATCATGATGTCCGACCCGATGGACTGCTGGGTGGCGATGCTGATCTCCGGGCTGAGCAGGCGGCGGCTGTTGTCGTGGAAGCTGCGGAAGGTCGCCCCGCGCTCCTCCACCGTGCGCCCCTCCTCCAGGGAGAAGATCTGGTACCCGCCGGAGTCGGTGAGCACCAGCCGGTCCCAGCCCATGAATCGGTGGATGCCGCCCAGGCGCTCGAAGGTCTCCGCGCCCGGCCGCAGCATCAGGTGGTACGTGTTGGCGAGCAGGATGCTGGTGCCCGCGCCCGCCACCTCGCCCGGGTCCAGCCCGCGGATGGTGGCGTGGGTGGCCACCGGCATGAAGACCGGCGTCGGCACCGGGCCCTTGCGCGTGTGGAGCACGCCGGCGCGCGCGCCGCCGGGGTCGACCGCGGTGAGCTCGAAGCCCAGGGGGGTGTGGGGCGCCAGGGCGCGCAAGGCGGGCCATCGTACCCGCCGGCGCCGGTCTTGACTTCTCCGCCACCGGCCCCGGGACTTCCTCGTTTTGCCCGGGAAGCCCGGGAAGCGTGGGCTCGGGACCTCGCGGTCGGTGTGGGATGATGTTCGCGGGGCGAAAGGACTGACGGCGTGGCCGGGGAACCAGGCGACAACGGGGGCCGTGGACCGATCGCGGAGGTCTCGACCATTCGGCGGCCGGGGGTGACCGCCGGAGGGACCAGCGGCGACCTCGCGCCGGCGCTGGTGATCGCCTCCCACGTGGTCGCCTCCCGGGCCGGCGAGCGGTTGTTGCTGGACGGGCTCAAACCCGGCCGCCCGCTGGAGCTGTCGCGCAACGCGCCGGACTTCGCGCGGGCGCAGGGCGGCGTGGCCCGGCCGCTCGCCGATCCGTTCGTCAGCCGGAGGCCGATCTCGCTGGAGGCGGCGCCCGGCGGGGCGATCACCCTGGTGGCGCCGCCGGACGGGATGACGGTGGAGGTCAACGGCGAACCGCTGCGCGGCTCCCGCACCTTCGGGCCGGAGGCGATGGAGGCCGGGGTGGTGCTCCAACTCGCGGACCGCGCGGTGCTGGTGCTGTGCCGGGTGGATCCGTCCGCCGCCGGCGACCCCATGGGGATGGTGGGGGAGAGCGCGGCGGCCTGGAAGATGCGGCGGCTGGTGGCGCAGGTGGCGGACCTCGACGTGCCGGTGCTGGTGCGGGGCGAGACCGGCAGCGGCAAGGAGCTGGTCTCGCAGGCCATCCACCAGCGCAGCGGGCGGCGGCGCGGGCCGTTCGTCTCCGTCAGCCTGGCGGCGGTGGCCAAGGGAGAGGTGGCGCTGGCGGAGCTGTTCGGCGTGCGCAAGGGCGCCTTCACCGGCGCGGACCGCGACCGCGAGGGGTTCTTCGGCGCGGCCCGCGGCGGCACGCTCTTCCTCGACGAGGTGGGCGAGGCGGGGCCGGACCTGCAGGCGATGCTGCTGCGCGTGCTGGAGACGGGGGAGATGTTCGCGGTGGGGTCAACGGAGCCGGTGAAGGCCGACGTGCGGCTGGTCACCGCCACCGACGCGGACCTCGAGGCGCTGGTGGCGTCCGGGCAGTTCAAGGCGCCGCTGCTCCACCGGATCGCCGGCTACCAGATCGCCGTCCCGCCGCTGCGGGAGCGGCGCGCGGACATCGGCCCGCTGGCGCTCCACTTCGCCCGCCGCGAGCTGGAGGCGATGGGGGACGGCCACCGGCTGGAGGCGGCGGACGCCTACGGCGAGCCGTGGATGCCGGCGCCGCTGGCGGCGCGGCTGATCCTGCACCCGTGGCCGGGGAACGTGCGGCAGCTGCGCAACGTCATCCGGCAGCTCGCCATCGAACATCGCGGCCGCGCCAGCCTCCCCGCGGCCGCGATGCTTCCGGGGCCGCCGGGGGAGGCCGCCATCGCCACCCCGTTCCCGGCGACGCCCGCGCCGCTGACGCCCCGGAGGAAGCCGTCGGAGGTGACGGAGGCGGAGGTGCGCTCGGCGCTGGCGGCGGAGGGATGGGACCTCAAGGCGGCGGCGGATCGGCTGGGGGTCCCCAGGTCGTCCATGTACGACATCATCGCGAAGTACCCGGGGATCAAGACCGCGGGATCGTTGACGGCGGAGGAGATCAGCCGCGCGTATCAGGAGTGCGAGGGGGACCTGGAGGAGATGTCGAAGCGGCTGGAGGTCTCCAAGCGCGCGCTCCGGCGGAGGGTGAAGGAGCTGGGGCTGAAGGTCGACGACTGACGGCGCGTCGGGCGACGCGTCGAGCGCGGCGCGGCTCCGGGTGACGGCGGGGCGATTCCAGGCGGCGCGGTCCGTGCAAAGGTGGCGGAGGCGAAGGTCTCGTCCGACAGGCGGCCCTTGCGCAGCAGGACCATCAGCGGGCCGCGCGCCTGGTCCCGCGCCTCCGCCTTCAGGACGTCCGCCTCGCCCGCGGCCAGCACGCCCGCCGCGAGGGCCACCTGGATCTCGGCCTCCTCGAGCGTCGGTCGCTCCGGCTCCGCCGTCACGGAGTGAACGA
>DASRBA010000148.1:0-29546 GCA_035637895.1 Myxococcaceae bacterium | reverse complement strand
GTGGCGGCCGGAGCTGCTCGATCCGGGCTGCCGGCCACCACATCAGCCATGACCTCTTATCGGCGTGACGTCCGATAAGAATGATTATGTTAACTAAGCGGATGCACGAGCTGACCGGCCTGCTCGAAGGATGCGGAGCTTCCCGCCGGCGTATGCGCACGGGAGCGAGACCGCGACCAGCAGCAGCGGGTACCAGTGCGGCCCGATGGGCATGTTCCACGTCGCCACCGCGCCCGCCGCGCTGGCGATCACCCCGACCACCCCCAGCGCCATCGCGTGCGCCAGCGGCCGGTCCGGCGCCAACCGGGCCGCCAGGTAGCAACCGCCGATCGAGATGACGATCCGGTACCCCGTCGCCAGCGCGAACAACCCGTCCGACATCGACTGCCCCAGCGGCGGGAATACCCCCACCGCATGGAGCGCCGCGTCCACCGCGCTCGACAGCACCACGATGGCCAGGAAACCCGCCAGGACCGCTCCAATTCGCCGCCAGATCATGTGATCCTCCTCGTTCTCCTTCTGCGTCGAACGAGGCCCCCGGAATTCGACATGGCCCTGCGCCGCCCGCCCATTCTCGCGTTCTTCCTGCTCCTGGCGAGCTGCGCCGGCCCCAACGAGCTCATCGGTCACCCGGGCGCGGCCGGCTTCTGGCGCGGGCTCCTCCACGGGATCCTCGCGCCCATCACCTTCCTGATCTCCCTCTTCACCGGCCAGGTATCGATGTACGAGGTCCACAACTCCGGCGCCTGGTACGACTTCGGCTTCCTGGTGGGGCTCTGCGCCGTCCTGGGCGGCAGCGCCGCCCGCCGCGCGGCCTTCAGGAAGCAGCAACCGCCGGCTTGAGCGGCAGCCGCACCTCGAACGTGGCGCCTTTGCCTTCCTCGCTGGTGACGCCGATCGTCCCTCCGTGCGCGTCCACCACGCGCCGGGAGATGTACAGCCCGAGCCCCAGCCCCGGGTAGCTGTTGGACGGCGCCATCCGTTCGAACCGGTTGAAGATCCGCTCCAGGCCCTGCGGCGCGATGCCGATCCCGGAATCCTTCACGGTGATGACCGCCTGATCCCCTTGCTGGTCCACCGCCACCTCCACCGGCTTCCCGGCGCCGTACTTGATGGCGTTGCCCACCAGGTTGGTGAGCACCTGCTCGATCCGCAGCAGATCCACCTCCGCCCTCGGCCGCGCCCGCACCTCCAGCTTCAGCTCCGACCCGGCGATCTCGGCCTGCTCCTTCACGTCCTCCAGCACGTCCGCCGCCGCCTCCGCCAGATCCACCGGCTCCCGGTTGAGCGTCAGCCGCCCGCCGACGATCCGGCTCACGTCCAGAAGCCGCTCCACCAGCACGGCCAGCCGGGTGGTGTTCCGCATCGACCGCTGGATCTTCTCCGCCACCTCCTCCGGACCCCCACCCGTCCCCCGCCGCAGCGACTGCTCCAGGCTCTGCAGCCGCAGCCGCAGCGCGGTGATCGGCGTGCGCAGCTCGTGGGCCGCCACCCCCAGGAACTCGTCCCTCTGCCTCAGCGCCTCCTCCGCCTGCTCCAGCCGGAGCACCTGCATCTCCGCCTGGTGCTGCGCCTCCCGCACCCGCTCGTCCGCCCGCACCCGGGCGATCGCCGCCGCCAGCACGTTGGCGATGGACGACAGGTACGCCGCGTCGTTGGAGGTGAACGCGCGCTGCTTGGTGCAGTGGGCGGAGAGCACCCCGTACGGCGCTTCTGGCGACTCGCCGTGGATGGGGACGGTGAGGCTGCTCACCACCTTCCGCGCCAGAAGGTCCGGCCGCGGCGGGAACCTCCGCTCCCCCGGCAGGTCCCACACGAACACCGGCGCGTCGCTCGACAGCGCCAGCCCGCTGGCCGACTCCGGCCCCGCCGCCCGCACCACGATCCCCAGGTCCGACTCCGGCCGTCCCGCGCACGCCCGCAGTGAGAACGTCCTCCGGTCGGCGGACAGCTCCAGCACCTCCACGATGCTCACGTCCAGCGTGGCGGCCACCGCCTGCACCACCTGGCGCATCGCCTCGCCCACGTCCCGCAGCCGGAGCGCCGAGAGGCTGAGCTGGGCGATGGCGGCCTGCTCCCGGGAGCGCGCGGCGACCATCTCCTCCGCCTTCCGCCGCTCGGTCATGTCGCGGGTGACCTTGGCGAACCCGCGGAGCTGCCCGGAGGCGTCGCGCACCGCGGTGAGCACCACGTTCGCCCAGTACCGGGTGCCGTCCTTGCGGACCCGCCACCCCTCGTCCTCGACCCGGCCCCGCTCGCGCGCGATCTGCAGCTCGCGCTCCGCCTTCCCGGCGGCCACGTCCTCCGGGAGGTAGAGCGTCTTCAGGTGGCGGCCGATGATCTCCTCCGCCCGGTAGCCGCTGAGCCGCTGGGCGCCGGAGTTCCACGTCGCCACCCGCCCCTCCGGGTCGAGCATGAAGATGGCGTAGTCCTGCACCGCCTCCACCAGCAGGCGGAGCCGCTCCTCGCTGCGCCAGAGGTCCTCGGCGGCGGCCCGGCGCTCGCTCAGGTCGCGCACCGTCTTCAGGTAACCCCACAGCCGGCCCTGGTCGTCGAAGATGGCGGTGAGGACCACGTCCGCCAGTAGCGCTCGCCGCCCCGGCGGACCTGCCAGCCCTCCTCCTCCAGCCGCCCCGACGCCCGCGCGATCGCCAGGTCCGACTGCGCCTTCCCGGACTGCGCCGCCTCGGGCGGGAGGAAGAGCGCCGCGTCCCGCCCCAGCACCTCGTCCGACCGGTAGCCCGTGAGCCGCTCCGCCCCGGGGTTCCAGGTGGCGATCTTCCCCTCGGAGTCCAGCACGTACACCGCGTGATCGCCGCCGACCCCCAGCAACTGGAGCAGCTGGTCGGAGTCGGACACCAGTGACGCCGTAGGCGGGGCGCGAGCCGATTTCGGCATAGGCGGGATCACCCGCCGGCTCTTGGTGCCGCGCGCTGGCCGGCGCCGGGTGGTGGACATGTCGGGAGTCCACGATTGGCACGCCCATGCCCGGCGGCAATCTCCTCTTCACTCCCCACGTCCACTTCCGAGCGAACGAGCAACCGAGCGGCCAGCGCCGCACCGGGCGCGCTACCCGGCCGCCACCGGGAGTGTGACCCGGAACGTCGTGCCGGCGTTGGACCGGCTCTCCGCCGAAATGGTGCCCCCGTGCGCCTCGACGATCCGCTTGGCCATGGCCAGGCCCAGGCCCACGCCGCCGGACGCGCGGGAGCGGCTGCGGTCGGTCCGGAAGAAGGGGGTGAACAGCTTCGGCAGGTCCGAAGGGTCGATGCCGATGCCCTGGTCCTGCACCTCCACCACCAGGCGGCCGTCCCCCGCCGACGCGCGGAGGGCCACCGGCTGGTCGGCCTCGGAATACTTCCGCGCGTTGTCCAGCAGGTTGTCCACCGCGCGCTGGAGCAGCGCCTGGTCCCCCTCCAGCGCCGGCAGCCCCCCTCCCGCCTGCACCTCCAGCGCCCGGCCGGGGTGGCGCGCGCGGAAGCGGTCCACGCTGTGGCGGATCAGCTCTTCGGAGGAGAACTGCTGCCGCTTCAAAGGAGGGCCGGCGCTGGCGCGGTTCTGGCCCAGGTCCAGCTTGGCGGCGGCGAGGATGTCGGAGACCAGCTGCTCCAGCTCGTCCAGGTCGGTGCCGATCTCCGCCAGCGACTCGCGCGTGGGGGCCGCGCCCTCCGCCTCGGACGCCAGGTCCAGCGCCACCCGGATGCGGGAGAGCGGCGTGCGCAGCTCGTGGGAGACGTTGGCCAGCAGCTCCGTCTGCGCGCGCAGCAGGGAGCTGATCCGCTCCGCCATCTCGTCGAACGCGCGGGCCACGTCGCCCAGCTCGTCCCGCCGCGCCAGCCCGGTGCGCGTGGCCAGCTCGCCCCGCCCCAGGGCCCCCGCCACCTCCGCCAGCCGCCCCAGCGGCCGGGCCAGCGCGCGCGCGAACACCAGCGACGCGACGCCCAGGATGGAGAGGACCAGCGCGATGGGGGCGATGACCCGGGTGGAGACGCCGCGCGGGAGCTCCAGCGACATCACGCCGTAGCCGGGGGACGCCTCGCCCGGCTTGCCCTGCACCGGGAAGGCCATGGCGCAGATCGCCCCCCGGCACAGCATCTCCGGCGCGGTCTTCTGCCGGACCAGGTCCGCGATGTGCGCCACCTCCAGCGGCGCCTGCGGCTCCGTCGCGGAGCTCATCACCATCGTCCCGTCCGAGCGGTAGAGCGTCACCGTCAGGCCCAGCTCGCGCTTGAGCCGGTCCGCCTCGGCGCGCATGGCGGCCGGGTCGTCCCACTGGTCCGTCACCTTGGAGAGCGCGTAGCGGGCGAAGGGGGCGGCGCGGTCGCGGAAGCCGGGCGGGCCGGCCTCGCGGGAGAGGTGGGCCAGCAGCACCTCGCCCACCAGGATGCAGACGATCAGCACCAGGCTGAAGGCGTAGATCTGGAGGACCAGGCGGCGGCGCATGGCGTGTCCCTACGGGTCCCCGTCCGCCAGCAGGTACCCCACCCCGCGGACGGTCTTGAGGAACCGTGGATTCTTGGGGTCGTCGCCCAGCTTCTGGCGGAGCCGGGAGATGGAGACGTCGATGGAGCGGTCGAACGCCTCGTCCGCGCTGCCCTTGGTCAGCTCGATCAGCTGGTCGCGGCTGAGCACCCGCCCCGGCCGCCGCGCGAGCGCCGCCAGCAGGGCGAACTCCGCCGAGGTGAGCGGGAGCAGCTTGCCGTCCAGCCGGGCGGAGTGGCTGCCGGCGTCGATGGCCAGCGGCCCCACCTTCAACCGCTCCGCGCCCGGCCCCGACCGCCCGCGCGCGCGCCGCGACTGGGCCCGGACCCGCGCCAGAAGCTCGCGGGAGGAGAACGGCTTGGGGAGGTAGTCGTCCGCGCCGCCTTCCAGCCCGAGCACCTTGTCGGCCTCCTCGCCCAGCGCGGTGACCATCACGATGGGCACGTCGGACTTCTCGCGGAGCTCGCGGCAGACCTCCATCCCGGACATCCCCGGCAGCATCAGATCCAGCAGCACCACGTCGGGCGGCGAGCGCAGCGCCTCCGCCAGCCCGCCCCGCCCGTCCGGGGACACGGTGACCACCAGCCCGTGCGACTCGAGGTACTTGGCGGTGAGGCGCGCCAGGCGATCGTCGTCCTCGATCAGCAGCACCTTGATGGGGTCCGATTCGCTCATCGCTGCACGGATTGTACTGCGGGCCACCCTTCCGGACCGGCGCTGACATAATCCGTCACGGGGCGGCAATCCGGCGGCAACGGCCGGCGGACAGCCTCCCTCCTGACGGGCCGGACGGAACGGAAACGAACTGCTCGTGCACCGCGCCACCGCCCTCCTGCTCGCCGTCGCCTCCACCGCCCTGGCCCAGGAGGCGTACGACGGCGCCGTCCGCCGCGAGGAGAAGCCCCAGCCGCCCCCGCAGCCGCAGATGACGAAGGCCCCGCAGCTCCTGCGCAGCGTGGAGCCCGTGTACCCGCCCGCGGCGGCGGCCGCCAAGCTGTCCGGTCATGTCACGATGGAGATCGAGATCGCCGCCGACGGCACGGTCGCCGGCGCGAAGGTGATCTCCTCGGAGATCGAGGGCGCCGCCCATGGACCCGGCGACGGCGCGAGCGCGAAGCCTTCGGAGACCGGGACCGCTACCGGTCGCTCTTCCGCGGCAGACGGCTTCGACGAGGCGGCGCTGGCCGCGGTGAAGCAGTTCGTCTTCAGCCCGGCGGAGGTGGACGGCAAGACGGCGCCGGTGCGCATCCAGTACACCCAGCACTTCGTCTTCAAGGAGCCGGAGAAGCCGGCCGCCCCGCCGCCGAAGCCCATCACCTTCAAGGGGAAGATCCTCGAACGCGGGACGCGCAAGCCGCTCGCCGGCGCCGGGGTGAAGATCAACGGCACCCAGGCCGTCGCGGAGGCGGACGCGGACGGGCGCTTCGAGCTGGCGCTGGATCCCGGCCCGTTCGACGTGGAGGTGGTGGCGACCGGGCACGACCCCTCCCGCTCCCGCGAGACCCTCCGCGCCGGCGAGTCGCTGGAGGTCACCTACTACCTGATGCCGAAGCAGTACGGCCTCTACGAGACGGTGGTCCGCTCCGACCGGGAGAAGAAGGAGGTCACCCGGCGCACGCTGCAGCGCGAGGAGCTGGAGAAGGTGCCCGGCTCCTTCGGCGACCCCATCCGCGTGTTGCAGGACCTGCCCGGCGTGGCGCGGATGCCCTTCGGCATCGGCGCGCTGCTGGTGCGCGGGGCGTCACCCAATGACACCGGCACGTACCTCGACGGGATCCAGATCCCCATCCTGTACCACTTCGGCGGCGGGCCCTCCGTCATCAACCCCGAGTTCGTCGACAAGATCGACTTCTACCCGGGCGGCTTCGGCGCCGAGTACGGGCGCGCCATCGGCGGCATCGTGGACGTGGGGACGCGCCCCGTCATCGACCCCCAGTGGCACGGCTCCGCCAAGGTGGACCTGATCGATTCAGGCGCCTACCTGGCGGTGCCGCTGGGGGACGCGCTCTCGCTCTCCCTCGGGGGGCGGCGCAGCTACGTGGACCTCTTCCTCCCGCTGGTACTGAACGCGCAGTCCGTCCGCGTCTCGCCGGTCTACTTCGACTACCAGCTCCGCCTGGACTTCCACCCCAAGGGGTCGCGCCACGCCCTGCAGCTCTTCGGCTTCGGGTCGGACGACCTGCTCAAGGTGGTGTTCGCGCCGGGCGGCAACAGCAACGACATCCAGATCAACAACCACACCGGCTTCCAGCGGCTGGTGGCGGCGTGGACGTACCGCGGGGAGACCTTCACCAACCGGCTGCAGCTCTTCGCCGGGAAGAACGAGAACAGCTTCGGCCTGGACCTCCTCCGGCGCGACCAGGACGACAACGTGCTCGGCGTCCGCGAGCGCGCCGAGCTGACCCTCACCCCCTGGCTCACCGCGCGCGGCGGCCTGGACGTCTCGCTCACCCAGAGCGGGGTGACGCTGCGCGCCCCGCCGCCGCCCGCCGCCTACCGCGGCTTCCCAGGAGAGGCGGTGTCGCAGGAGGACCCGGTCACCACCGTTACCAACCAGGACGACTTCCCGTACGCGGAGTGGCTCGAGGCGCAGCTCACGTTCGGGGGCCTGAAGGTGTTCTCCTCGGCGCGCATCGAGCAGTACCGCGTCTCCGGCCAGTGGCGCTTCGCCGCCGACCCGCGCCTGATGCTCCGCCAGGAGCTGGGCCCGGCCGATCACCGCACCACCCTCAAGGCCTCCATCGGCCTCTACCACCAGGCGCCCGACGCGGCGGCGCTGCTCCCGGGGACCGGCAACCCCAACCTCGGGCTGGAGGCGGCGTTCCAGACGTCGGCGGGCGTGGAGCAGAAGATCACCGACACCATCAACGTGGACGTCACCGGCTTCTACAACCGGCGCTTCGACCTCGTGTCGCGCACCGCGGACACCGTCACCGCCGGCGACGGGACCATCCAGCGGCTGAACTTCGACAACAGCTTGCTGGGGCGCTCCTACGGGGTGGAGGTGTTCCTCCGGCGCGAGCTGACCTCCAACTTCTTCGGGTGGATCGCCTACACCCTCTCGTGGAGCGAGCAGAAGCCGAAGAACCAGGGCTGGGGCTGGACCGGCTTCGACCAGCGCCACATCCTCACCCTGGTCGCGCAGTACAAGTTCGGCAACGGCTGGGAGCTGGGCGGGCGTTTCCGCCTCTCCACCGGCATCCCCACCGGCGTCTACGATGACTCCACCTTCGACGCGGACTCCAACTCGTACCGCGCCATCGGCCAGGCCGGCGCCGCGCGCGAGCCCACCTTCCACCAGCTGGACCTGCGCGTGGACCGCGCCTTCGTGTTCGACCTGTGGACGCTGGGCCTCTACCTGGACGTGCAGAACGTCTACAACGCGTCCAACCAGGAGCTGTCGTTCTACGACTACCGCTTCCGGACCCAGCAGGTCGTCCCCGGCCTGCCCATCCTGCCGACGCTCGGCGTGAAGGGGACCTTCTGATGCGCGCGCGCCTCCAGCTCCTGGCGGCGGCCGCCGCCCTCCTCGCCTGCACCGGCGCCATCGACACCGCGGACCGGGTGCACGACCTCCGCATGCTGGCGATGCGCGCCGACCCGCCGGAGGTGACGCTCCCGGTGGCGTTCCTCCCCGACGGCGGCGTGGTCTCGCGCGGGCCGCTGCCGGCGTTGCCGCCCGTCTCGCTCACCGGGCTGATCGCCGACCCCGCCGGCGGCGGGCGCGCGGTGGACTACGAATTCGCCATCTGCAGCGCCCGCGACTCGGAGACGGCGCGCTGCGAGGACGACTCGCCCGGCTACCGGGTGCTGGCGGAGGGCCAGGTCGCGCCCACCCCGCTCGGCGCCGAGCCCACCGTCACCTTCACCCCGACCTGGGAGGACCTCTCCGGCGCGGTGGTGGAGGACCCGTACCACGGCTTCGGCGGCCTCCCGGTGGCGCTCCAGCTGGAGGTGAGCGCGGGGGGCGAGGCGGTGGTGGGCATCAAGCGGGTGGTGTTCACCGCCAGCCTCACCGCCCCGCTGCCGCCGCCCAACCAGAACCCGGCGCTGGACGCGGTGACGTACGCGGGCGCCGACTGGGCGGAGGGCGCCTCCGCGGCAGTGGACTTCAACGGCGAGGTGCACCAGGGCTTCCGCGGGGCGACCGTCACCTCCGACAACCCGATCGAGGTCTTCCCCACCGCGTCGCTCTTCGAGGACTACGACCGGACCGCCTTCGACGGCAGCACGATCCACTTCTCGGAGGTGTGGCGGTACTCGTTCTTCGCCACCGCGGGCTCGTTCTCCCCGGCGAACGCGGGCGGCAACGCCGGGCCGCCGGGGACGCAGCCGGACCAGGGCCCGGTGAGCGCGAAGTGGGTGCCGGACCTGGGCGAAACGGGCGGGCCCACGACGGTGTGGATCGTCGTCCGCGACGGCCGCGGCGGCGAGACCTGGACGGTGCGCCAGGCGAACGCGCCTTCCCTTCCGGGAGGTCCCTGAGGGACGCTTCCGCCCACCATGGCCGCTTCCGCCCCTCGCCCTCCCCCGCCCGCCTGGATCGGCCTCGGGCCACCGGTGGCCGGGGGCGTGCTCCTCGCCGTCCGTGGCGGCGTGATGCCCGCGTGGCTCCTGCTGGGCGGCGCGGTGGTGGTGGTCGCGATCATCGAGCTGGTCGCCTCGCTGACCCGCGCCAGGGGCGAGCGCGATCCGGCGTTGAAGCCGCTCTCCGACGCCGGGGTGGGGCTGGCGCGGCTGGTCTCGGTGGCGGTGGCCTCGCTGGAGTCGATGATCGCGGTGGCCGTCGGCCTGGGGGAGCTGCAGGCGGTGCCGCTGATGGTCGTCGGCGGCCTGCTGATGCTGCTGATCGCGGTGATGCTGGGCGTGCAGCGGCTCTCCGCCGCGCTGCGAACGATCCGCGCCTCCGGATACGCGGAGAAGGTCAAGGGCTACGGGCCCATGATCTACCGGAACAAGGACGACCCGCGGATCTGGGTGCCCAAGCTGAGCGGCCCCGGCGCCACCCTCAACTTCGCGCACGCCATCTCGTGGGTGATCCTCGCCGCGTTCCTGGTGGTGCCGGTGGGCGCGGTGGTGCTGGTCGGCCTCTACGCCCGGCTCCGGCTACGGTGACGGCCCGAATTCCCACACGTACACCGTCCACCGCGACGCGTCGCCCGAGGCCGTCCGCGACGCGCGGAACGACGTCCCGCTCGGATCCAGCTCCAGCGCCAGCGACGCCACCCTCGGGTCGAGCGTGGTGGTGTCGCGCGTCTCGCCCAGCGCCTGCCCGGCGCTCCCCTGCCCGCCGGCGAGCACCACCGTCCGCGTGGGGTCCACCGCGGCGATGGGCACGGTCGTCTCCATCTGGCTGGCGGCCAGGTCGACCACGAAGCGCTGCAGCCGGTCGCCAGGCGGGACCTGGATCCGCTCCCAGGCGATGCCGTCGACGTCGAGGTTCGGCCCCGTGCACCCGACCGACGGCGGGTCGCTGCGGCTGAAGCGGAGCGTGGTCCCCGCGGCGTCCAGCACCTCGCCCCGGACGACCTTCGAGCAGATGGGCCCGATCGCGCTGCCCGCGTACCGGTGCGTGTGCAGCAGGACGGTCCGGCCCTGCGGCGCGGGCGCGGAGACCTGGACGTCCAGGGTGGACACGCCTGCGTCCATCGGGCCGGTGGCGCCGCGGATCACCGAGGCTCCGGGGAGCGACACCGCCTGGATTCCGTAGGTCCCCAGCGACGTGCAACCGGCCGCGCTGTCCAGGAGCACGGTCGAGGGGCCGCCCAGCTCGGCGGTGCTGAAGTCGTCGGTGCCGTAGTTGGCGCCCGCGCGGTGCTCGCTGAAGAGGAGGAAGGTGCTGCCGAGATCCACCACGGCCGGGAGCGGGGCGCCGAAGCTGCCCCTCGCCACGCAGAGGGCGGGACCGGCAGGGAACACGGAGGCACCCGGGACCTCCGCCACCTGCCAGTGGACGTCGACGTGCCCGGTGAATTCGGTCCGCTGACACCCCAGGGTGGCCGGATCGGAGAGCAGGCAGCGGACGCCGGAATCCCCCGGGTAGGTCTCCTGGGTGGCGGTCTGGAACAGCGCGAAGGCTCGACCCGTGTCCAACACCGGCGGCGTCACCGGGCACAGCACCTCTTGCTGCCCGTCCACGATCGAGCACCGGCCCGAACGCACCATGGGCGAGACGTCCTGGTCGATCTGCGCCGTGCTGGACCCGGCGGAGGCGAAGATCGCGTACCGCCCGCCGCGCAGCGCGAAGAACGAGAACGAGGCGTCCGGCACACCCACCGGCACCGTCACCTGCGGCATCTCCTGCTGGCACGCAGTGTCCGAGAACAAGCGCATCCCACCGTCCACTTCCAGCGCCACCACCGTGGCCGAGGCGGGCGTGCCCCCGTCCAACTGCAGGACCACCACCTCCGCGGTGCCGCACGTCCCGGCCAGGACCGCGCCCGGCGGCAGCGCCGTCACCTGCAACCGTTCAGCGGCGCGGGCGCACCGGCCCTGGACGCAGTCGAAGCCGTCCGGGCATGGGTGGGCCGGCAACGAGCAACCCCTCCCGGTAGGGTCGAATGGCGGCACCAGGCAGGCGCCCGCGGTCGCCAGCATCAGCGCCAGCGCGGCCACGATCCGGAGCGAGCCCGCGCGCGCCGCTCCCGAGGCGCCCACGCCGGCGGTGGGCATCCGCGCACGCCAGGCGATCCGCCGCGGGCCCGCGCGCGCCACTACCGCGGCTTCTTCGGGTCCAGCGATTCGGCCCGCTCCAGGCGATCCACCCGCTCCGCGTGCACCTCGTCCCCGAAGAACTTCGCCACCCGGCTCGCCGCGGTCGCCACGCCGCGGGTCAAGCGGCCGGGCTTGGACGGATCTCCCTCCGGCGGCGGTGGGGGCGCGGGCGGCAGCGACAGCGGCGCGTCCCAGCTCAATCCGGAGGCGCTGAGGAAGGCCTTGGCCAGCCCGCGCTCGTCCTCGCTGGCCAGCGGCCAGAGCGCGTCGTACGCGGCCCGGTGCCCGTTCGCGGCGGCCTTGAGGAGCGCGGTCTCGTCCATCGCGTCCTTCCAGGCGGGCTCGGCGCCGCGATCGAGGAGGAGGCGGATCATCCCCACCTGGCCGGCGGCCGCGGCCTCGATCAGCGGAGACTGTTGGTCCGGACCCAGCTCGTTGACGTCCGCGCCCGCGTCCAGCAGGCGGCGGACCTCGCCTTCGTCACCGCGCCGTACCGCTTCGTAGAGGGAGGCTGGCACGCCGCCAGTATTACGCCACGCGCCGCCGCCCGCGCCAGAGCTCCGACAGCTCCAGCACCCGGCGCACCGTGTCGCTGATCTGCTTCAGGCTCTTGAACGGCTTGGCCAGGTAGCCCTGGAGATGGGCGTTCGGAGCCAGGAGCGGCTCCGGGCTGGCGGTCATCATGATCGCCGGCAGATCCGGATCCACCTTGCGCAGCACCGCCAGCAGGTCGAACCCGTTGAGGGCGGGCATGTTCTTGTCCACCACCACCAGGTCGAAGTCCGCCCGGGTGAACTCGCCGAGCGCCTCCGCGGGCGACAGACACAGATGAACGCGGTGCCCTTCGCGGCACAGCACGCGCCTGAAGATCTCCAGGACCGACGGTTCGTCGTCGACTACGAGGATGCGTCCCCCCATACCCATTCCCCCTACCCCGAATCCATGCAAATTCCGCGCCCTGCGACCGATCTGTCCCTCCGCGGGGTTCGGAGGCCAGGAGCCTGAAATGACGACGAATCGTCATCACTCCTGACGTTCAGAAGGTGCTGCCGATCAGCGCCCCGTCGACCTGTAACGATACACCGCTCAGATACGACGCCCGTTCACTGCAGAGGAAGGCCACCACCTGGCCCAGCTCCTCGGGGCGGCCGAAGCGGCGGATCGGGATCTCCGCCTGGACCTTGGCCTCGTAGGCCTCGCGGGTGACGCCCGCCTCCTTGGACCGGATCTCGTTGAGGTGCACCTGCCGGTCGGTGAGGAAGTGCCCGGGCAGCACCGCGTTCACCAGCACGTTGTCCGGCGCTAGCTGCACCGCCATCGTCTTGGTGAGCGCGGAGAGGCCGGCGCGCAGCGTGCTGGAGACGGTGAGCAGGTCCACCGGCTCCTTGGCCACGAACGAGGTGAGGTGGACGATCCGCCCCCACCGCCGCTCGCGCATGGAGGGGATGACCAGCTGGCTGAGGCGGACCACGTTCATCAAGGTGGACTCCACGCCCTGTCGCCACTGGTCCTCGGTGAGCTGGAGGAAGCGGCCGGCGGGCGGGCCCCCCGGTGTTGGTGACCAGGATGTCCGGCCGGCCCAGGCGGGAGACGGTCTCCGCGTGCCAGGCGGTCAGGTCCGCGGCGGAGGACACGTCGGCGCGGACCGCCAGCGCCGCGCCCTTCCCCGGCCCGGCGGCCTCCAGCGCGCCCTGCACCTCCGCGAGCGCCTCGGCGGAGCGGGCGCAGACGGAGACGCCGCACCCTCCCCTCGCCAGCTCCACGGCGATGGCGCGGCCGAGCCCTTTGCTCGCCGCCGCCACCATCGCCACCTTCCCGGTGAGGCCCAGCTCCATCGTCACCTCGACTGGATCGTGACCGGCGCCCGCATCGTGCCGAAGTGCACCCCGCAGCGGTAGAGGTTGAGCTGGGACTGGAGCGAGGGGCTCAGGGTGAAGCGCGCGACACCGCCGGTGGTCGTGCCGTCCACCCAGTCGATGGTGGGGTCGTCCTTGAGCGTGCCGACCCCCGCTTGCATGGAGAGCAGCACGGTGTCGGTCCCGCTCGAATTCGCCAGCTGGAAGGGGTGTCCGGTGAAGCTCAGGTCCACCGCCTCGTAGCGCCAGCCGGCGAAGAGCGTGAGGGTCGGGTTGTCCCCGGTGGAGTTCAGCGTGGACGCGAAGGTGGACGGAGTGGCGGAGACGCGCCAGATGAAGAATCCGCCGCCGCCGAAGGTGGGCACGAAGGTGTAGCGGACCGCCGGCGTCCTGGCGGGGACGGTGACGTGGAAGGCGGCCGTCACCGGCGTCCCCCCGTCCGCCGTCACGAGCGGGTCCACACCCGGCTCATAGGTGCCGGGTGTGCCCAGGTCGCGGTGCAGCTCGGCGGTGACGGTGGTGCCGTCCGCCAGCGGGTCCATCACCCCCACGTGGACGCCGGAGAAGGTGCCCGGGGCGACCGCGGTGGCGCCGGTAGCGGTGCCGCCGTCGGCCAGTGGCGCGGTGACCACCACCCAGCCCTGAGCGGTGGCGGTCACGGAAGCGACGGTCAGGTCGGTGGCGAGGTCGAGCGTCTGGTCCTGCGCGGTGACGGACGGCTCCGGCTGGCCCGCGTCGGAGCCCCCGTCGCTCCCCGCGTCGAAGCCCGCATCACTCCCGGCGTCGCTCCCCGCGTCCTGCCCGGAATCCTGGCCCGAGTCCTGCCCGCCGTCGTTGCCGCCCCCGTCGCCCGGGCACCCCGACCACACGCCGACGGCGACCGCCAGCACGCCCAACGCCAGGGCCCGGCGGACGAAGGCGCGATCCACGCTGTCCATTCACTCCTCCCGTTCGGGAGAGGACCCCGGGTCCCGGGGGACGGCCACTTCTCCCGAGCTAGAACGCGAAGCCGGCCGAGGCCCTGATCACCGTTCCCAGGTTCTGGACCGTCTGGTTGAACGACCCGTCCTGGAGCAGCTCGTGGATGTTGTAGTACTCGCCGCCCACGGCCGCGGAGACCAGGAACAGGTCTCCCAGCAGCAATGACAGCCCAAGCAGCACGCCTACCCGGCCCTCGATCTGGACGCCCAGCTGGGCCCCCCGGGTCCCGTTGATCCACGTCCCGCCGACGTAGGGGCCGATGTAGAAGGCGCGCGGCACCGCGGACAGCGGGTAGAAGCGCACGCCGAGGTCGCCGCCCACGTTGAGCGGGTGGCCGTCGATGGGGTTCTCCAGCGACGGGTTGATGAACCCGCTCATGCCGGCGAACGGGAATTCCCACTCCAGGCCGAAGCCGACCCACGAGAAGTCGCCGGATGGGCGCAGTCGCCACGGCGCGTCGACGGCGACCACGGCCTTGGCCTTCTCCTCGGCGCGGGCGCTGGACCCGGCCAGGGTGGCGGCGGCCAGCGCCGCCAGCGTCAGGTTGCGGATGTTCATGGCTCTCCCCTCGAACCGGCCCGTGAACCGACGACTCTAGGCCGGGGCCGCCGGACGGGCCAAGGCCGCCACCTCCAGCAGGTCCGTGATCAGGCCGAACGCGGTCTGCCCCGGGCCGCCCTCTCCCTCCACGATGGTCAGCTCCTGCATGGTGTCCGTGCTGAGCGTGATCGCCGTCTCCATCCCCCGCAGGGAGGCCAGGACCGAGCCGGGCTTGAGCGAGGTCACCCGCACGCTGGCGCTCACCGACCCCGCGGGCGTGCGGTCGATCTCCACCAGTTGGCGGACGTGCGTGCCCGGCGGCACCCCGGCCACCATCTCCCGCAGCGCCTCCGGGCCGCAGCCCTGGCGGCGGACGTCCTGGGGCCGGAGGTGCCCGTCCATCAGCGCGTTGGCCAGCACCGCCGCCTTCACCGCCGAGTCCCAGCCGTCCAGGTCGTGCGCCGGCTCTGCCTCCGCGATGCCCAGCCGCTGCGCGTCGCGGATCGCCGCCTCCAGCCTGTCGCCGTGGGCCAGGCGCTCCGAGACGTGGCTGGAGGTGGCGTTGAGCACGCCGCGGACGCGGACCACGCGCGTGCCCGGCAGGCAGCGCTCGCGCAGGATGAACAGCGGCGCGCCGTCCATCACCGTCGACTCGTAGCGCAGCGCCCGGCCCTTCGCGCGCGCCAGGGCCCGCAGCGGCCCCAGCGCGTGGGCGATGGGGCCCTTGTTGGCGGTGACCGCGTGCATCCCGCGCTGGAGCGCCGTCTGCAGGTGGGTGCGGGCCGGCTCCCCGTCCAGCGGCGACAGCGGCGTCGCCTCCACCAGCACGTCCGCCTCGCAGGCGGCGATGAAGTCCACCGCGGGGTCGGAGAACGGCTTGGCGCCGGGGGGGACGGCGCCGCCCGGCCAGCCGGACGCGTGGAGCGCCTCCGGGCCCAGCCCTTGCGCGTGCAGCCATCCGCCGTGGCGCCCGGTGAGCGCGGCGGTGAACGAGAAGGACACGCCGCGCTCCTCGCGCAGCCGCGGCGCCAGCTCCGCGAGCATTGCGACGAGAGCGCGAGCCACGGTCCCGTAGCCCAACATGGCGACGCGGAGGCTGTTCATGTCCCGCCCTTCTACCCGGCGGCGACCGCCGTCACCAGCCCGCGCCAAACGAGCGCTTTCAGCGTGGCCATCACTTCACCGCGGGACTGATCCTCCTCGGACGCCGAGTCAGCGGAGGCGGCCGTCCTCGTCGCGGTCCTTGATCTGCGTCGTGTCCGCCTCGTCCATCTCCTCGGCCATCTCGCAGATGCGCTGTTCGGCCTTGCGGAGGCGGCGGGAGAGCTCGCGGGCCAGGTTCTGGATCACCATCACGTAGGACTGCACGTCCTCCTGGTAGAGGCGGTACAGGTCCTTGTTGGTGAGCCGGTAGAGGGTGGCCTGCTTCTCCACCTGCACCGAGGCGGACATCGGGTGGATCTCGATCAGCGTGGTCTCGCCGAAGAAGTCGCCGGGCTTGATCCGCACCACGCGCACCGGCCCGCCGAACACCTGGCGCTTCACGATCAGCTCGCCGGCGCGGACGATGTACATCGACCGCCCGGATTCGCCCTGCTTGGTGACGGTGTGCCCAACGGGGAACGCCTGCTGTTCCATCATGCGTATCAAGCGCTCCAGCCCGTCATCCCCCAGGCCGCCGAAGATGGGAATGGACCGGAGGAACGCCTTCGTCTGCTCGAGCTCTGCCGCCACGGTGGAACGAGAAAATCACGCACCCGTGGCAAGGCGCAATTCACCGTCCCGGATGTGGTTGTGGGTCCGCCACCGGCCGGCTGATGGCGGTACCGATGCCCCGGACCTGCCGCATGAGCGCCTCGAACTCCGGGAGGGAGAGGGACTGGTGGCCGTCGGAGAGCGCCTTCTCCGGGTGCGGATGGACCTCGATGATCAGCCCGTCCGCCCCCGCCGCCACGCCCGCGCGCGCGATGGCCGCCACGTGCTTGCGCAGGCCGATGCCGTGGGACGGATCCACCAGGACCGGCAGGTGGGTCAGCGCCTTGAGCACCGGGACCGCGTTGATGTCCAGGGTGTTGCGGGTCATGGTCTCATAGGTGCGGATGCCGCGCTCGCAGAGCATCACCTGGTAGTTGCCGCGGGCGACGATGTACTCGGCGGCCATCAACAGCTCCTTGATCGTCGCGGCAAGGCCGCGCTTGAGGAGCACCGGCTTGCGGAGGTTCCCCAGCGCCTCCAGGAGCGAGTAGTTCTGCATGTTGCGCGCACCCACCTGGAGGACGTCCGAGTACTCCGCGACCATGGGGAGCGTCTCGGTGTCCTTCACCTCGGTGACCACCTTGAGGCCGGTGGCGTCGCGCGCCATGGCGAGCAGCTTGAGCCCCTCCTCCTTGAGGCCCTGGAACTCGTAGGGGCTGGTGCGGGGCTTGAAGGCGCCGCCGCGGAGGAAGCGGGCGCCGGACGCGCGGACGCCCTGGGCGGCCTCCAGGATCTGCTCCTTGCTCTCCACCGAGCACGGCCCCGCCATCACCATCACCTCCGGGCCGCCGACCACGGCGCCGCCCACGTCGATGAGCGAGTCCTCCTCCTTCACCTCGCGCGAGACGAGCTTGAACGGCTGGGAGACGCGGATGGCGTCCGCCACGCCGCCCATGGAGACGAAGAGGTCCGGCTCCAGCGCGCCCTTGTTGCCGGTGATGCCGATGGCGACGCGCTGTGCGCCGGGGATGCTGTGGGGGGTGAGCCCCAGGGCGCGGATCTTCTCGTTGACGGCCTCCACCTCGTCCGGCGTGGCCTGCGGCTTCATCACGATCAGCATGGCTGGCTCCTCATGGGGTGGGGCTGGAACGGAGGGAATGGACGAAGGCGGCGACGCGCTCGCGCCGCTCCTGGTCGGCGCCGGGCTCGGCGATGCGGGAGACGATGGCGCTGCCCACCACCACGCCGTCGGCGTGGGCGCCCAGCGCGCGCACCTGCTCGGCGCTGGAGACGCCGAAGCCCACGACCACGGGCGGGCCGGAGGGGCGGCGGAGCGCGTCGAGGCGGGCGGCGGTCTCCTCCGGGAGCGCCGCGCGGGCTCCGGTCACGCCCGTGACGGAGACGAAGTAGGCGAAGGCGGTGGAGGCGTCGAGCGCGGCCTGCGCGCGGGCGGGCGTGGACGTGGGGGCGATCAGGAACACGGTGCCCACGCCGTGCTTCCGGGCGAGGGCGCGGAATTCGGCGGACTCCTCGACGGGGAGGTCGGGGAGGATCACCGCGTCCACCCCGGCGGCCGCGCAGCGTCGGAGGAACTCGTCCAGGCCCATGGCGAGGACCGGGTTGAGGTAGCCCATCAGCGCCACTGGCATGTTGGGGACCTGCTGGCGAAGCTGGGCGGCCAGCTCGAGCACGCCCGCCACGGTGGTCCCGGACTTCAGCGCCCGCTCGGAGGCGCGCTGGATGACCGGCCCGTCGGCGATGGGGTCCGAGAAGGGCATCCCCAGCTCGATCAGGTCCGCGCCGCCCCACGCGCAGGCGACCGCGAGGTCGAGGGAGGTGGCGAGGTCCGGGTCGCCGCCCATCAGGTAGGTCACCAGCGCGGGGCGGCGGGCGCTGAACGCTTTGCGGATTCGCTCGCTCATCGCGCGCCCGTCCTCGAGGTCCGCGCCTCCGCGGCGCCGGCACCACACGCGTTCCGGATCCGCTCGCTCATCGCCGCATCACCTGGTGGATGTCCTTGTCGCCGCGGCCGGAGACGTTGACGAGCAGCACGGAGCCGGAGCCCAGCTCGCGGGCGATCTTCCTGGCCTCGGAGACGGCGTGCGCGCTCTCCAGGGCGGGGATGATCCCCTCGGCGCGCGCGAGGTACTCGAAGGCCTGGAGCGCCTCCGCGTCGGTGGCCTGGCGGAGCTGGAGGCGGCCGCGGTCCTTGAGGTCGGCCAGCTCCGGGCCCACGCCGGGGTAGTCGAGGCCGGCGGAGATGGAGTGGGCCTCCGCGATCTGCCCGTGGGCGTCCTGGAGGACGTAGGACATGGAGCCGTGGAGGACGCCGGGCTTGCCGCGCGCGAGGGACGCGCCGTGCTTGCCGGTGTCGAGCCCCTCCCCCGCCGCTTCCACGGCGTAGAGGCGGACGGAGGGGTCGGGGATGAACTCGGTGAAGATCCCCATGGCGTTGGAGCCGCCACCGACGCAGGCGACCACGGCGTCGGGCGGCTTGCCGGCGAGCTGGACGCACTGGGCGCGTGCCTCGCGGCCAATGACGGACTGGAAGTCGCGCACCATGGTCGGGTACGGGTGCGGGCCGGCGACGCTGCCGATGAGGTAGTAGGTGTCGCGGACGTTGGTCACCCAGTCGCGGATGGCCTCGTTCATCGCGTCCTTGAGGGTGCGGGAGCCGGCCTCCACCGGGCGGACCGTGGCGCCCAGGAGCTTCATCCGGAAGACGTTGAGGGCCTGCCGCTCGACGTCCAGCGCGCCCATGTAGACCTCGCACTGGAGGCCGAAGAGGGCGCAGGCGGTGGCGGTGGCCACGCCGTGCTGGCCCGCGCCGGTCTCCGCGATGATCCGCTTCTTGCCCATCCTGCGCGCGAGGAGGGCCTGGCCGAGGGTGTTGTTGATCTTGTGCGCGCCGGTGTGACAGAGGTCCTCGCGCTTGAGGACGACGGTGGCGCCGCCGCAGTCCGCGGTCATCCGGTGGGCGGGGGTGAGCGGCGTGGGGCGGCCGGCGAAGCGGTGGAGGAGGTCGTCCAACTCGCGCTGGAAGGCCTGGTCCGCGCGGGCGGCGGCGTAGGCGGCTTGGAGCTCCTCCAGGGCGGGCATGAGCGTCTCGGGGACGAACTGGCCGCCGTAGGCACCGAACCTCATGGGGCGAGCGCCTCCCTCGCGGTGGACACGAATTTTCTCAGTTTTTCCGGGTCCTTGCGACCTGGAGCGGACTCCACGCCGGAGGCCACATCGACGCCGTCGGGGCGGACGCGGCGGACCGCTTCGGCGACGTTCTCCGGGGTGAGGCCGCCGGCGAGGATGATCGGGCGGCCGAGACGGGCGCGGGCGGATTCGGCGAGGGACCAATCGAAGGGTTCGCCGGCGCCGCCATAGCCCTTGGAGGGGGTGTCGAGGAGAAAGGCGGAGGCGGGGTACTGGCGCGCGCGGTCGAAGGCGGTGGCGACGGAGATGGGGATGGAGCGGATGACGGCGGAGGGGATCTGGGCGGAGAGGTCGGGCGGTTCGTCGCCGTGGAGTTGGATGGCGGAGAGGGGGACGGTGGCGAGGGCGTGCTCGATGGTGCGGAGGTCGGCGTTGACGAAGACGCCGACGAGGCGGACGCGGCTGGGGACGACGGCGGCGATGCGGGCGGCCTGGTCGAGGGAGACGCGGCGTCTGGATTCGGGCCAGAAGTTGAGGCCGATGGCGTCGGCGCCGGCGCGGACGGCGGCCTCGGCGTCCTCGGGAGAGGTGATGCCGCAGATCTTCACCTGGAAGGAGGTGGCGGCGGCGCCGCGGAGCTCGCGGAGGAGCGCGCCCGGGTCCTCGGCGCGCATGAGGGCTTCGCCGACGAGGAAGGCGCCGGCGCCGGCGCGGCCGAGGCGGCGGGCGTCGGCGGGGGTGCGGATGCCCGATTCGACGACGCCGGTCTGGGTGCGGCGGAGGAGCGGGAGGAGGCGTTCGGAGGTGGAGAGGTCCACCTGGAAGGTGCGGAGGTCGCGGTTGTTGATGCCGACCAGGGCGGCGCCGTGGACGCGCTGGAGCTCCTGTTCATCGTGGACCTCGACGAGGGCGCCCAGGTCGAGGGCGGCGGCGAGGTCGAGGCAGCGGACGAGGAGGTCGCCGTCGAGGGCGGCGGCGATGAGGAGGATGAGGTCGGCGCCGGCGGCGCGGGCCTCGAAGAGTTGGTACTCGTCGACGACGAAGTCCTTGCGGAGGACGGGGACGTCGACGGCGGCGCGGACAGCGCGGAGGTCATCGAGAGAGCCGCCGAAGCCGGGGCCGTCGGTGAGGACGGAGATGGCGGACGCGCCGGCGGCGGCATAGCGCTTCGCCTGGGCGACCGCGTCCGCGCCGGGGGCGATGGCGCCGGCGGAGGGAGAGGCGCGCTTCACCTCGGCGATCACGCCGGTGGCGCGGAGGGAGAGGTTCCGCACGCGCGGCGCGGAGGCGAGCTGGGCGCGGAGGGTCTCGAGCGGCACCCGGGCCTTCGCTTCGCGCACCTCGTCTCGCTTCCGGGCGAGGATGTCGTCGAGGTACGTCATCGCGCCTCCGGCGCGAGAGCCTGGGACACGATCCGCGCGGCGCAGCCAGGTCGTGACGCGCGCGCGTGACGAAGCACTCCCTCGGCGTCGTGGGCCCCAACCATGCCGCGCACGCGCGCGCCACGGAGCCCCCACTCGGTGCCGCAGGCCCCAACCATGCCGCGCACGCGCGCAAGACCCGGCGCTCTCCTGGCGCCGGAGGCGCGGAGCGCCTTGGGTGCGGAGTCGGTCATGCGCGCTCCGGTTCCGAAGAGGCGCGCCCGAGGTCGCGGAGCTTTTGAGCGGCTGCACCGCTCTTGATGCTGCTCCGCGCCAGCGCGACGCCCTCGACCAGCGTGCCCGCCGCGTGCCCCGCCACCAGCGCCGCCGCCGCGTTGGCGATCACCGCGTCCGCCGCGGCGCCCTTCTGCCCGCCCAGCACGTCCCTGATCATCCGCGCATTGTGCTCCGCATCCCCTCCAGCGAGCTCCGCCACCGCCGCCCGCTCGAGCCCCATCGCCTCCGGCGAGATCTCGTACGTCTCCACCGACTCCCCGCGCACCTCCGCCACCTGCGTCGCCCCTGCGATGCTGATCTCGTCCAGCCCGTCCCCGTGCACCACGAACGCTCGCCGCGTGCCCAGCGCCGAGAGCACCTTCCCCAGCACCGGCACCCACCGCGCGTCGAACACCCCCATCACCTGGTGCCTGGCCAGCGCCGGGTTGGCCAGCGGCCCCAGCAAATTGAACACCGTCCTCAACCCCAGCTCCCGCCGGATCGCCGCCGCCGCCTTGAAGGCCGGGTGCAACCGGGGCGCGAACAGGAACCCGATCCCCACCTCCCCGATGCACCGCTCCACCACCGCCTTCGGCGCGTCCACGTTCACGCCCAGCGCCACCAGCACGTCCGCGGACCCGCACTTCGACGACACCGCCCGGTTCCCGTGCTTCGCCACGCACACGCCCGCCCCCGCCACCACGAAGGCCGCCGCGGTGGAGATGTTGAACGTGCTCCGCCCGTCCCCGCCCGTCCCGCACGTGTCCACGAACACCTCGCGGTTCACCACCACCCGGTCCACCCGCGCCCGCATCGTCTCCGCCGCCCCGAGGATCTCCTCCGCCGTCTCCCCCTTCACCCGCAACCCCACCAGGAGCGCGCCGATCTGCGCCGGAGTGGCGATCCCGTCGGCGATCTCCTCCATCGCCTTCGCCATCTCCTCCCGCGTGAGGTCCTCCCGCGCGGCGATCTTCTTCAGCGCCTGCTCGATCATGACCGCGCTCCCTTCTCCAGCCGCCGCAGCCAGTTGCCCAGCAGCTCCTTCCCGCGCTCCGTCAGGATGGACTCCGGATGGAACTGCACGCCCTCCACGTCCAGCTCCCGGTGCCGGATCCCCATCACCTCCCCCTCGTCCGTCCACGCCGTGACCCGCAGCGCCCGCGGCATCGTCCTCCGCTCCACCACCAGCGAGTGGTACCGCCCGGCCGAGAACGGCGACGGCAGCCCGCGGAACACACCTTCCCCCCGATGCCGCACCGGGCTCGCCTTCCCGTGGACGATCCGCTCGTTCCGCACCACCCTCCCCCCGAACGCCTGCCCGATCGCCTGGTGCCCCAGGCACACGCCCAGCAGCGGGACCTCCCCCGCCAGCGCCCGGATGGCCTCCAGCGTCACCCCCGCCTGGTCCGGCGTGCACGGCCCCGGCGACAGCAGCACCCCGCGTGGCTTCCGCCGCCGTATCCCCGCCACGTCGATGTCGTCGTTCCGGAACACCTCCACCTTCGCGCCCAGCTCCCCCAGGTACTGCACCAGGTTGAACGTGAACGAGTCGTAGTTGTCCACCACCACCACCGGCCCCCGCGCCCGGCCCCTCACGACGCCGCCCCGTGCGCCCGCGCGATGGCCGCCACCAGCGCGCGCGCCTTGTTCAGCGTCTCCTGGTACTCCGCCGAAGGCTCCGAATCCGCCACCACCCCCGCCCCCGCCTGGACGCTCGCGCGCCGCCCGTTGACCGCCACGGTCCGGATGGCGATCGCCAGCTCCATGTCGCCGCCGCGGTCGAAGTACCCCACCGCGCCCGCGTACGGCCCGCGACGCGCCGGCTCCAGCGCGTCGATCAGCTCCATCGCCCGCACCTTGGGAGACCCGGTCACCGTCCCCGCCGGGAACGACGCCGCCAGCACGTCCAGCGCGTCCTTCCCCGCCTGCAGCTTCCCCCGCACCTGCGACACCAGGTGCATCACGTGCGAGTACCGCTCCACCGCCTTGAGCGTCTCCACCTTCACCGACCCGACCCGCGCCACGCGCCCGACGTCGTTCCTCCCCAGGTCCACGAGCATGACGTGCTCGGCGTTCTCCTTCTCGTCGCCGCGCAGCTCCCGCTCCAGCGCCCCGTCCTCCTCCGGCGTCGCGCCCCGCCGCCGCGTCCCGGCGATGGGCCGCAGCACCACGTCCTCGCCCTCCAGCCGCACCAGCGTCTCCGGCGAGCTGCCCACCAGCGCGCGCTCCCCGTTGCGCACGAAGAACAGGTACGGCGACGGGTTCACCCGCCGCAGCGCGCGGTACACGTCGAACGCGCCCACCTGCAGCTCCACGTCGAACCGCTGCGAGACGACGATCTGCTGGCAATCCCCCGCCAGCACCTTCTCCCGCGCCTCCCTCACCGCCGCCTCGAACTCCGCCCGCCGCACCCGCGGGACCATCCCCGGCACCGGCACCACCTTCGACCGCCGCCGCCCGCGCGCCCGCCCCAGCGGCCTCCTCAGGCGCGCCACCACCTCCGCGATCCGCCTCCGGGCGTCCGCGTACAGCGCCCGCGGGCTGTCACCCTCGTCGCACCGCACCTCCGCCACCACCTGCATCGCGTGGCGGAGGTTGTCGAACGCCACCACCGTGTCGTAGTCGCACAGCACCGCGTCCGGGAACCCCAGCTCGTCCGCCGTGCGCCGAGGCACCCGCGGCTCGAACAGCCGCACGCAGTCGTACCCGATGTACCCCACCACCCCGCCGGACATCCGCGGCGTCCCCTCCACCGCCACCGGCACGTGCCGCCGCAGCCGCGCCCGCACCCACTCGCGGAAGTCCGCCTCGTCGCCCAGGTGGAACTCGCGCCGCGCCCGCGGCCGCGCGCCCAGGAACGACCACCGGCCGATCCGCTCCCCGCCCTCCACCGACTCGAACAGGAACGCGTCCTCCGCGCCCTGGGAGACCTTCAGGAACGCGGACACCGGCGTCTCCGTGTCCGCCGGCAGCTCCAGCCGGACGGGGATGGACCGCCCCTTCCGGCACAGCTTCAGGAACGCGCGCTCGCCGGGCACCAGCGCCGCTTCAGCCCCCGAACCCAGGGGACGCTGATGCGGCCGGCTTCGCCGGCGTCCTCCGGGCTCCGGCGCGTCAGCGAACGACCCCGGCGCAGCTCGCGTGGACGGGCTCATACCCGCACCAGTATGCGAGATCCCCAATTGCCACAACGCGCCGCGCGGGCAAGCTCAGATTTCCAACCTGGAAATACCGCCTATTTCCGCCGCGGTGGCGCGGTGACCACGAACCGGTGCAGGTGCGGGTGGCCCAGGTACTGCGCCTCCACGTACGACCAGCCGGGCGCCGTGACCGCCACGCTGATCCCCGCCGGCCCCAGCGGGGCCCACGCGACGTACCCGTCCATCATCCGCCACTCCACCCAGGCGGGCCCCCAGACGGTGCCCGGCACCCAGATCCACCCCATGGACGGTTCCCGCAACCACCGCCCGTAGTGGAACGTCGCCCAGCTCCATGGGTACTCCGCCTCGAACTGCCAGCCGGCCTCCGTCCACTCCCACCGCCCGCCGGTGGAGTACGGCACGAAGTCCGGGCCCACCATCGAGGCGTGGGGCCGCCAGACGTAGCCGTACGGCGGCAGCACCGTCCACTCGCCGTCCGGCGCGAGCGCCGAATAGAAGGCGGCGAACGTCACCGGCCTCGGCCGCGACACCGGGCGCACCACCGGCGACGAGCGCCCGTAGACGACCCACCCCTCGCGCGCCACCGGCTGCAGGCGCACCACGCAGCCGGACGACCCCGCCATCACCAGCGCCGCCAGGACGGCGCCACCTCTCCCCATCCTCCGCATCCCGAGCGCAAAGGTGGGCCCGGCCCGCGCGCCGGCAAGGGGGTCCTCTCCCCGAACCTTCCGATTGTGGGCAGCGCGCCTCCTCTCGTACCGCAGTCGAGATGCCCCCCCCCCGCTGGCCGCCTGTGGGCAGGCGTGACGCTGGTCGGCACCCCCGTCGTGATGGCCGCAGCGGTTCGCCGGGGCGCTTGACCGTCAGACCCCTTCGTGGGAGCAACGCCGGCCCATGAAGCGACTCGCCCTTTTGGCCGTGCTCGTTGGTTCCGCCGCCCTCGCCGACGAGGGGATGTGGACGTACAACAACTTCCCCTCGCAGGCGGTGAAGAAGAAGTACGGCTTCGCCCCGGACCAGGCGTGGCTGGACCACGTCCGCCTCTCCTCCGCGCGCCTGGCGGGCGGCTGCTCCGGGAGCTTCGTCTCCGCGGACGGGCTGGTGATGACCAACCACCACTGCGCCCACGAGTGCATCGAGCAGCTCTCCACCAAGGAGCGCGACTACGTGGCCACCGGCTTCTACGCCGCCGCCGCCAAGGACGAGGTGCGCTGCCCGGAGATCGAGGTCGACCAACTGGTGCAGATCACCGACGTCACCGCCCGCGTGGGCGCCGCGGTGAAGGACAAGAAGGACCAGGCGTACTCGGACGCGCTCAAGGGGGAGATGTCGAAGATCGAGCAGGAGTGCGCCGCCGGCGCGGAGGACGTGCGCTGCGACGTGGTGACCCTCTACCGCGGCGGCCGCTACGACCTCTACCGCTACCGCCGCTTCCAGGACGTGCGGCTGGTGTTCGCACCGGAGTTCGACATCGCCTTCTTCGGCGGAGACCCGGACAACTTCAACTTCCCCCGCTTCGACCTCGACGTCTCCTTCCTCCGCGTCTACGACAAGGGCGCGCCCGCCAAGATGGAGCACCACCTGAAGTGGTCCGCCGCCGGCGCCAAGGACGGCGAGCTCACGTTCGTCTCCGGGCACCCGGGGAGGACCTCCCGGCTGATGACCATCCCGGAGCTGGAGTTCGAGCGCGACCAGTGGCTGCCGTTCTTCATCACCTACCTCTCCGAGATGCGCGGCATCCTCGAGGAGCTCTCCACCCGCGGCCCGGAGCAGAGGCGGGTGGCCACCACCGGGCTGTTCATCGTCGAGAACTCGATCAAGGCGTACAAGGGCCGCCGCCAGGCGCTGGTGGACCAGGCGTTCTTCGCCAGCAAGGTGGCGCAGGAGAACGACCTGAAGAAGCGCATCGCCGGGAAGAAGCAGTACGCGGGCGTCTACGACAACGCGGCCCGGGCGATGGCGACGATGAAGGACATCCGGCTGCCGTACTGGCTGCTGGAGGGCGAGCGCGAGCGCCCGCGCGGCTTCCCCGGCGACCTCTTCGGCATCGCCCGCAAGCTGGTGCGCGCGGGCTCCGAGCGCAAGCAGCCCAACGAGCGCCGCCTGCGCGAGTACACCGAGTCCGCGCTGCCGCAGGTCAAGCAGCGGCTGTTCAGCTCCGCGCCCGTCCACGACGAGCTGGAGGTCACCCTGCTCTCGTTCGGCCTCACCAAGCTGCGGGAGGAGCTGGGGGCGGACGACCCGGTGGTGAAGAAGGTGCTGGGCAGGGACTCGCCGGAGGACGTGGCCCGGCGCGTGGTGAGCGGCACCAAGCTCAAGGACCTCAAGGTCCGCCAGGCGCTGTTCGACGGCGGGGCGGAGGCGATCGAGGCCTCCACCGACCCGGCGATCCAGCTGGCGCGCCTGGTGGAGCCGGACGCCCGCGCCATCCGCGCCCGCTACGAGAGCGAGGTGGACGGCGTGCTGAAGAAGGCGCAGGAGTCCATCGCCCGCGCCCGCTTCGACGCCTACGGCACCGCCCAGTACCCGGACGCCACCTTCACCTTGCGGCTCAGCTACGGCTCGGTGGAGGGCTGGACGGAGAACGGGAAGACCGTGAAACCGTTCACCACCGTGGGCGGCGCCTTCGAGCGCGCCACCGGGAAGTTCCCCTTCGAGCTGCCGAAGAGCTGGATCGCCGCCAAGGACAAGCTGGACCTCTCCACGCCGTTCGACGTGGTCACCAGCAACGACATCATCGGCGGCAACTCCGGCTCCCCGCTGTTCAACAAGGACGCGGAGGTGGTGGGCCTGGTGTTCGACGGGAACCTGCCCTCGCTGGGCGGGGACTACGGGTTCGACGCGCGGGTGAACCGCACCACGTCGGTCACCTCCAGCGCGCTCACCGAGGCGCTGGAGAAGATCTACAAGGCGGACCGGATCCTGAGCGAGCTGAGGTCCACCCGGGCGGCGAAGTAACTACTCCCACTCGATGGTGGCGGGCGGCTTGGACGAGACGTCGTAGACCACCCGGTTGATCCCGCGCACCTCGTTGCAGATGCGCGCGGAGATCTTCCCCAGCACGTCGTAGGGGAGGCGCGCCCAGTCGGCGGTCATCCCGTCCACCGAGTGCACCGCGCGCAGGGCGCAGGTGGACTCGTACGTCCGCTCGTCGCCCATCACGCCCACGCTCTGCACCGGGAGGAGCACCGCGAACGCCTGCCAGAGCTTGTCGTACAGCCCGGCGGCGCGCACCTCCTCCTGGACGATCACGTCCGCCCGGCGCACCAGGTCCAGCCGCTCGGGGGTGATCTCGCCCAGCACGCGGATGGCCAGGCCGGGGCCGGGGAACGGGTGCCGGCCCAACAGTTCGTCCGGCAGCCCCAGCTCGCGGCCCAGGGCGCGCACCTCGTCCTTGAACAGCTCGCGCAAGGGCTCCACCAGCTGGAGCTTCATCACCTCCGGGAGCCCGCCCACGTTGTGGTGGCTCTTGATGGTGACGGAGGGGCCGCGGACGGAGACGGACTCGATCACGTCCGGGTAGAGCGTCCCCTGGGCGAGGAACTGGGCGTCGCCCACCTGGCGCGCGGCGTCCTCGAACACGGCGATGAACTCGCGGCCGATGATCTTCCGCTTGGCCTCCGGGTCGGTGACGCCGCGGAGCTTGCCCAGGAAGCGCTCGCGGGCGTCGAGGGTGAGGAGCGGGACGTGGAAGCGGCCGCGGAAGAGCGACTCCACCTGCTCGCGTTCCCCGGAGCGGAGGACCCCGTTGTCCACGAAGATGCACTGCAACCGGTCCCCGATCGCGCGGTGGATGAGCAGCGCGGCCACCGAGGAGTCCACGCCCCCGGAGAGCGCGCAGATCACCCGGCCGTTGCCCACCTTCTCCCGGATGCCCGCCACCGCCTCCTCGGCGAACCCCTTCATCGACCAGGAGCCGGAGACCTTGCAGTCGTTGAAGAGGAAGGCGCGCAGCATCTCCGCCCCGCGCTCGGTGTGGACGACCTCCGGGTGGAACTGCAGCCCGTAGATGGGCCGGGTCTCATGCGCGGCGGCGGCGAAGGGCGAGTTGGCGCTCCGGCCGATGGACGAGAAGCCCGGCGGGAGCTGGTCCACCCGGTCTCCGTGGCTCATCCACACCTTGAGCGAGTCGCCCTTCTGGAAGGCGGAGAGCGGGCCGCGGGGCGTGAGCACCTCCACCTCCGCCGGGCCGTACTCGCGGTGGGCGGTGCGGTCGATGCGGCCGCCCAGCAGCTTGGCGATCAGCTGCAGCCCGTAGCACAGGCCCAGCACCGGGACGTCCTGCTCGAACACCGAAGGGTCGGGGAACGGGGCCCCCGCCTGCTCCACCGACGCCGGGCTGCCGGAGAGGATGATCCCCTTCGGGCGGAAGGCGCGGATCTTCTCGGCGGGCAGGTCCGGCCGGTGGATCTCGCAGTACACCTTCAGCTCGCGGACGCGGCGCGCGATCAGCTGGGTGTACTGGCTCCCGAAATCCAGGATCAGGATCCGTTCGGCGTGGATGTCCATGCCCCTCATTTCTGCTACAAGCCCCCCGAAAGCAACCCGGATGCGCTCCCCTTCGCTCATCGTCCCCCTGGTCGCCGCCGCGCTCGCCCTCGCCTGCGTGAAGGAGGTCTCCTCGGAGGAGCGCCTGGAGCGGGAGATCAGCGCCGGCCCCGCGGGCGCCCCGGTGAAGGCGGAGGACCTGGCCAAGATCTCCTGCGCGGACGCGGCGGACAGCCTGGCCAAGGCGCGCGCCTCCGAGCGGGACGAGACCGCCCGCCTGATGGCGTACATGGACCTCTACACCAGCATCCACAAGAAGGTGACCACCCTCGAGGATGCGATGGCCCGCGACCCGGACATCCGCTACCAGGACGGCACCAGGAACGTGGTGGACGCCCACGCCACCTGCGTGCAGCAGCAGGCGGACGTGCGGTTCGAGCTGGAGAGCTTCGTCCGCGAATTGGTGCAGGTGCCCATCGTGGAGGAGGTCAAGGGCGGCACCACCGTCCCGGTGGCGCGGCTGGACTTCAACACCCTGCGGCTGGCCATCGAGACGCTGGCCCCGGACGACAAGGACGCGCTGCTGGTGAAGGTGGCCTCGGCGGAGAAGAAGATCGAGAACGAGCCCGCCGACGGGAAGACGCCCGTCCGCCGCAAGAAGGGCAGCCGTTAAGCCTCCACCGTGTACAGCTCTACCGGCTCCTTCCGGCCGCGGATCTCCTCCGCGGAGTGGAACGTGCCGGGGATCCGGTCGCGGACCTTGGACCACGTGGTGTCGGTGATCAGCATCCGCACGCCGAAGGTCTTGGTCAGCCCCTGCACGCGGGAGGCGACGTTCACCGCGT
>DASRBA010000147.1:0-11701 GCA_035637895.1 Myxococcaceae bacterium | reverse complement strand
GGAGCCTGGCCCGCGGTGGCACGCGACGAAAAGGCGCCGCGCGCGATGCGCGAGTGGGCACAGAAGCTCGAGGCGAAGGCGAAGTACGTCGTGTCGGGCTCGCGGAGCGACTTTCCGTGGCAGAACACGATCAAGGTGGAGGGTGACCTTCGCGAGGCGATCTCGGCGCTGAAAGCGAAGACCGAGCGGGGTGTCCTCGTCGGAGCGCCCAAGCTCGCGGCTGCGCTCGAGGAGTTGGGGCTCATCGACGAGTACCGCATCGTCGTTCATCCCATCATCAGTGGCCGCGGGCCGACGTTGTTTCATGGCCTGTCGAGTGCGCGGCATCTCGAGCTCCTATCGACGCAGCGGTTCAAGTCCGGCGTGCAGGCGCTCCACTTCCGTCGCCAAGCGGGATGAGCGTGGAAGGACGTACCCGTTCGACGAAGGCCGTGCTGATCGCTCCCGGATCGGCTGCTACACGGCGGAGCGATGGGTGGCGCGGGCTGGCTGGTCCGAGACGCTCGGGCAACGCCTCCAGGCCCAGGAGAACCACCTGGCGGACCTCCGCGCTCGCCGGCAAGCGCTGGCGGACTCCAGCACCGTCGCCACCACGGCGCCGCACCCGCGCGCCGTGACCACGTACCTCCGGGACCTCTCCAAGACCCTCGCGGAAGCGCCCCAGCAGGCCCGTGGGCTGCTGGAGAAGCACCTGGGGGTCGTCCGCCTGACCCCGAACGCCGAAGGCCCCGACCGCCATTACCTGGCAACCGGGGCCTTCGATCTGTCGGTCTTAGTTAGGACCAGTTGCGGGGGCAGGATTTGAACCTGCGACCTTCGGGTTATGAGCCCGACGAGCTACCAGGCTGCTCCACCCCGCGATGTGGGTACCGCTTGTACCCGTGGAGAACTACCGCGTCAACCCGAATCTTCCCCGGTGCCTACTGCTTGTCGCCCAGGGGGTTCTTCCCCTTGAGCAGGTCCGCGAAGGTGCCGAAGCCCTTCTTTCCGCCGCCCTTCGGCTGCTGGGTCTTCCGGTAGGCGTCCATCTCCGCCCGCTCCTCGCTCCGCTGGGCGGCCGTGATCGACAGCCGGATCTTCCCGCTCGCGTCGATCTCCAACACCTCCACCTTCACCTCCGTCCCCATCGGGAAGTGCCGCTTCAGGTCCGTCCCCCGCTCCGTCCCCGTCTCGCTCGCCGGGACCAGACCCTTGCCTCCGGGGAACTGCACGAACACCCCGTACGGCTCGATGCGGTCCACCTTCCCCATGACCACCTGCCCCACCCTCGGCCGGGGCGCCTGCGGCTGCTCCGCCCTGGGTGCCGGCGCCTCCGCCCGCTTCACTTCCATCACCGGCGCCGCCGCCTCCTCACCCTCCGGCAGCACCAGCCGCAACGCGATCCGCTTCTCCGCCGGGTCGACCTTCTCGACCGTGACCTGGACCTCCTGCCCCACCCGCACCACGTCGCGCGGGTGCGCGATCCGCCGGTTGGACAGCGCGGAGATGTGGATGAGCCCATCCACCCCCGGTCGCAGCTCCACGAAGGCGCCGAAGGGCTGCAGCCGGACGATCTTCCCGGTCAGCTTCTGGCCCTCCTTGATCTCCTCCACCGCCGCCTTCCACGGGTCCTCCAGCCGGGAACGCATGGAGAGCGAGATCCGCTCCCGCTGCTTCCCCTTGTCCGGCGAATTCGGGTTCGGCGCGTCGATCTTGAGGATCTCCACCTCCACCTCGTCCCCGACCTTCACCACCTCGCTGGGGTGCTCCACCCGGGCGTGCGACAGCTCGCCGATGGGGATCATCCCCTCCACGCCGCCTAGGTCCACGAACACGCCGAAGTCCCGCACCGACGTGACCTTCCCCTTCGCCACGTACCCCGGCTGCAGCTTCTTCCGCGTCTCCGCCGCGAGCGCCTTCTGCTCCTCCTCCAGGATCGCCCGCCGCGACACCACCACCCCGCCCCGGTCCCGGATCTCCATCACCCGGAACTTCAGCCGCTCGCCGATGAACTGGTCCGGCTTCTCCACGAACTTGGCGTCGATCTGGCTCACCGGGCAGAAGGCGCGCACGTCGCCCACCGCCACCTCCAGACCACCCTTGTTCACCGAGAGCACCAACCCCTCCACCGGGATCCCGCTCGCCCTCGCCTCCGCCAGCATCGCCATCGAGGCCGTCCCCTTCGACAGCGTCTTCGACAGGTAGATCCCCTTCGCCCCCGCCTCGATCACGTGGGCCTCGATCTCGTCGCCCACCCCGGACCGCAGGATCCCCTCCTCGTCCTTCAGCTCCCGCAGCTCGATCATCGCCTCGCTGCGCCCACCCAGCGACACGAACGCCGTGTCCGCCCCGAGCTGGAAGATCTTCCCCTTCACCTTCTCCCCCACCCGCACCTGCTTCCGGCTCGCCCCGCCCTCCTTCGCCTGCGCCTCGAACATCTCCGCGAAGCTCTGGCTCTCCGGCACCTCGTCCGACACGCTCGGCCCGCGCGGCACCGGGATCGGCTTCGGCTCCACCGGCCTGGGCTCCACCGGCGCCGCACCCGACGCCGCCTCGCCGTTCGCCGTCGCCGCCGTCTCGGCCGCAGCCCCCTCCGCGCCCGGAGCAGGAGCGCCCGGAATCTCCGGCGCCTCACCCAGCGGCCGCGTCTCCACCACCCCCGACGCCCGCTTCACCACCACCAGCGGCCCCTGTGGCTTCCTCGGCGGCCGGTCGCGGCGCTCACCCCGCCCCTTCCCCCCGCGCTCGGGCTTCGCCCCCTCCGCGGTGGGTGCGCCACCCTCGACGGGGGGCGCCGCGGCCGCCTCCTCCCCCTTCCGTCCACCCCGGTCGTCCCTCCGCCCGCCGCCCCCGCCGCCCCGGTCCGGGCGGTCCCGCTTCGGACGTCCGCCGTCCCGGTCCCTTGCCCCGGAGGGAATACCCAGCATCACATCGCCGAAGGTCGCCGCGGGCTTCTTCGGCCCGCCGCCCTTGCCACCAAATCCGCTCTTCTCGTCGCTCACCGCTGATCGCTCTCGGCTTCGGGAGGCCCACAGGTGGGTCCTCCCCAGAGGGCGGCGGACACTACACGAAGCCCACCGGCTGTCGGAAGGGGCGACGCGCCGAACTGTGCGTCCAGGTCCGGATGGGGGAGACTCCCTCGCCCATGCGCCGCCTCCTGGGCCTCTGGGCCCTCATCGCGTCCACCACCTCGCTCGCCGCCGGCCCGCTCCCCCCCGAGGTGGTCCGCGCCGCCCGCCTCGCCTCCGAAGCCACCAAGCGCCTCACGGCCGACGGCGGGGCGCTCTGGGGCCGCCCGGTCATCGCGCCCTGGCTCTTCGTCCGCGGCGACCAGATGTACTCGAACTACGACGCGCACACGGACGCCCTCACCCCCATCCCCACCGCCGCGCTCCCCCCGGGCATCCCGCTCTGGACCGCGCCCCTCCCGCCCGGCCTCTCCGCCTCCAACACCGCCGTCGAGTGGGAGGAGTACCGCTGGGCCATGGTCATGCTCCCGCTCCCCGCCGCGGACCAGGACGCGCTCCGCCTCCTCATCCACGAGGCCTTCCACGTCTGGCAACCCACCGTCCTCCGCCTCGACGCCTTCAACGAGACCGGCCCCGGCTCCGACCTCCTCGACCAGCCCGAGGGCCGGATCTGGCTCCGCCTGGAGATGCTCGCCCTCCAGGAGGCCCTCTCCGCCCAGACCCCCGACGACGCCACGCTGGCCCGACCGCTCCTCTTCCGGGCCCGGCGCCTCCAGGCCGCCACCCCGCAGGAGCGCGAACGCGAGCGCCTCCTCGAGCTCGCCGAGGGCTGCGCCGAGTACACCGGCTGGTCGCTCTCCGGCGGCACCCGCGACGACCTCATCCGCGCGCTCGCGGAGGCGCCCAGGAACCCCACCCTGGTCCGCTCCTTCCCCTACGCCACCGGCCCCGCCTACGGCGAGCTCCTCCAGCACCGCGACAAGAGCTGGCGCTTCCGGACCGCCCAGGTGCCGGACCTGGCCAAGCTGCTCGCCCTCACCCTGGAGCCCATCTCCGCCGCCTGGGCGCAGGCCGCCCTCGAGGGCAGCGCCGCCAGGGACGCGGTGGACGCCAGGGCCCAGCGCGAGGGCGCGGCCTTCAAGCTGGAGGCCGTCCGCAAGGAGGAGGAGAAGCGCTGGGCCGGGCGCCAGAAGCAGCTCGCGGAGCTGAAGGCCCGCTTCGTGGACGGCCCCACCTTGCGGATCCGCCCCGCCGAGCTCCGCCTCACCTTCGACTACCGCGCCAGCATCCCGCTGGGCGATGCGGGCACGGTGCTCGCCGCGGTGGGCTGGAAGACCGACGCCGGCGCCGACCTCAACGCCCCCAACGGCGCGCTCGTCTCCCCCGACTGGAAGGAGGTCCGGGTGCCGCTGGAGAAGGGCGTCAAGCTGCCCGCGGGCGCTCTCTCGGCGAAGGGGCACTGGAAGGGGAAAGCGGGCTGGACGCTCGCGCTCCCCGCCGGCTGGGTGATCTCCGCCGAGGGGACCTCCTACGCCGCGTCACCCCCGGCCGAAAAGAAATGAGAAGGCGGACGTCCCGGTCAGGGTTTGCTCGCTCACAAACACCTCCGTCCCCGCTGAGACGCCGAAGCCGTCCGCCGCTCTGACTTACGGCGCTTCCGCCAGGCCATTGCGATCAGCAGCCACGCCGCGCCCAGCGGCGCGCCCTCGCCCGCGGCGCACCCGCACGCCCGCTCCCCCGTGAAGTGGTAATTCCGCAGACGCACCGTGTCGTCGAACCTCGCGGTGATCTGGACCGGCGCGGCCTTGGGCTTGAAGACCTGCGACGAGCCGTCCGGGTGCACCACCTCCACCTCCGCCTGGTCGAGCACCGGGAACGACAGGGTGATCCCCCTCCGCGCCACCTCCCGCGTCGGGTCCGAGAAGGTGATGGTCATCTCGCTTCCGGAGAACAGCTCGGCGGTGGCGGCGAAGCGCGTCCGCGGCAGCTCGCGCGTCCCATCCACCGACACCTCGGCCAGCGCCACCCCGTCCGAGAACCGGTACATCCTCCGGATCTGTCCCTCGCGCACGGTGGGCGTGTTCCCGCTGGAGAGCGCGAACGTCTCCTCCTCGTAGCGCCGGCGCAGGGCCTCGATGAACACCGCCGCGGTGGTCGACGTGCCGGCCGCCCCCACGCCCGCCCCGGAGAAGGCGCCGTAGTGCGCGAACATCGCCGGCTGGGCGGCGATGGTGTCCAGCAGCCGGGTCCTCAGCTGCTCCGCCTCCTCCTCGAAGCCGTACCGGTACAACCCCTGGAGGATGAAGTAGGTCTGCCAGGGCGACACCGCCCCGCGCCAGGGCACGTCGGGCTGGAACCCGATGGTCGTCGCCGACACGGAGGCCACGCCGTGCGCCACCCAGAGCTGCGACGGGTTGGTGAGCGCGGCCACGGCCCGGCGCACGCGGGCAGCGTCGCGCTCCGTCCCGGTGGCGAGCGGCCAGAACGAGGCCGGCGTCCGCGGCCCCTGCGCCACCTTGGCCTGGCTCGCGTCCAGCGCGTAGTCCACCCAGGCGCCCTGCGCGTCGTCCCAGAACCCCGCCGCCGCGTCGTCCACCTTCTGCGCCCGCGCGTTGCCCTGGTCCAGCCACGGCAGCGCGTCATCCAGCCCCAGCGCCGTCCCGGTTCGCCACAGCTCCAGCTCGCCCCACTGCAGCCACGCGTTCACGTCCACCGCGTCCAGCGACGCGCGCGGGGTGGTGTCCGGCACGGGGAGGTTGGCGTCGGCGCCCCAGAGCGCGAAGCGCGGTGAATCCGGCATCTCCGCCTCCAGCGCGCCGTTCACCTCGACCGACCCGTTGGCGTCCACGTCGCGGCGGCGCGTCCACCAGCGGTGGAGCGCGGCGCTGGCGCGGTAGGCGGCCTCCACCTCGCTCCGGGCGGTCTGGTCCTGCAGCGACCGGTCCCACAGCGTCCGCAGCACCACCGGGAGCACCGGCGGCGCGGAGTACGCGTCGGTGGCCGACGGGAGGCCCAGCGACGGCGCCACGCCCATCTCGTTCACGTGGTTGGGGATGAGGCCGTCCTCGGCGACGCCCACCAGCTGTCCCGCCAGGAGCGGATCCAGTGAGAGGAGCGCCTGGTACGGCTGGGTCTCCGAGATCGCCAGCGCCGCGATCGGCGTGTCCAGGAGGTAGAAGTGGTCCGCCGCCGTCTTCGACCGCACGACGCCGAAGTGTTCGCCGAGCTGGTCCTGGTTGTGCCGCAGGGTGGCCTTGGCGATGGCGTCCGCGTCCGCCCACGGCTGCGGGATCGCGCCCGCGCCGGGGAACGAGGCCAGGTACGCCCCCCACCCGTACTGCACCGGGCCGAGCCAGGCGTCCGCGGAGTTGGCAAGGAGCCCCGGACCCGTGATGGACGCCGACACGGGCGAGTCGGCGAGGAGGAGCACGAAGCCGACCGTCTGGTCCGCGGAGACCGGGTACGTTCCCTGCCAGCGGAAGTTGACCCCCTCGGTGAGCGAGGTGCTCCCGCCCGCAGCGGTCGACCCCGCGAAGACGCCGAACGTCCGACCCGCCCCGGCGTCCACGCTCACGGCGGCGTCCACCGCGGTGCCGGTCACACCGGTCCCCTGGAGCACCGCCACCAGCGACAGCGGCGGCGTCACGCCGTGCAGCGACAGCAACACGTAGAACGTATTCCGCGCGATGCAGAAGACCGCGACGTCCGCGGAGAGCGCGCCGTCCACCGGGTGCTCCTCCCACCCGTACGGCTTGAACGCGATCGCCCGAGCGCCCTGCAGCCGCGGCGTGCTCCCGTCCATCACCTGCACCGAGAAGGTCCCCAGCGGCCGATCCTCGGGCGCCCCCGGCCGCGCGTCATAGAACGCCAGCGCCGCCGGCTCCTGCTCGCGCGCCCCCGAGGTCACCGCCTTCACCGCGTACCAGCCATCGTCGGCGACCGCGCCGCCCGTCCGCTCCACCACCACCATCGGGCCACCGCTCACCCCGACCGCCGCCAGGGCCATCATGATCAACGAGTGCATGGGAGGGAGCGGTATCGGACCTGCGCCCGCGGCGCAACCGGTGGGTCAGCTCGCGCGCCGCCGGCGCATCAATTGGCGCAGCGTATTACGCCAATCCCATCTCCACACGTTGGGTCGTCATCCCCCGCCACGGCGGTCGGGGTCATGAGTATGAAGCTGATGATTGTCACCACAACGACAGAAAAAGGCACGCTGTCAGCCTCATACATTCCCCGGAAGTGCTTACTTCGTTCAGCGTCTCCGCACCAGCCGGCTGATCGTAGCGCGTGATTGAGCGTTCCCCATGGCAGCGGTGATCGCGAAATAGAGAAGACCGAACACTCCCAGCACCAGCACACCAGCGGCGATCGCGTTCATCGCCGGCATGGGAAGAACCGTCCCATGCCACTCCAGCTCCGTCCCGGGCACCGGCCCCCGCCACCACACCAGGGCCATCTTGATGGACAGTCCCGCCGCTGCCGCCACGGCTGCCGCCGCCCAGAGCTTGAGCAGCGCGCCCGCGGAGATCCCGCTCGGCCCGATGCGGCGCCCCAGCGTTCGCCGGAGCAGCAGGAACTCCAGCCACGCCGCCAGCCCGGTGGTGGCGGTAATCCCCACGCATCCGATCTCCCGCGGGATCCCCACCAGACCCGGCAGCTTCACGGCAGACCAGTACGCCAGGACCGCCGTGAGGGCCACCCGGATCGCCGCGAAGTACAGCGGCGTGCGCGTGTCCTTGAATGCATAGAACGCCGACGAGTACAGCCGGCCCTGCGTGGACGCCACCAGGCCGATGGTCGCTCCCATCAGTAGGTACCAGAGGTACCGCACGTCGCCCGGGCTGAACCGCCCGGTCCTTAGCAACGTGCCGCCCACCACGTCGCCCAGCACCAGCAGCGCCGCCGCACTCGGGACCACGAAGAATGCAATCCGCGCCGACCCGCGGTCGATTCGCGCACGTACCGCCTGCGCCACCTCCTCCGGCGTCCCGCGCTCGCGCGATAGCTCCGGCAACTCGGCCGCGGAGACCGACATCCCGAACAGCGAGACCGGGAGCAGGTACAGGATCTGCGCCGCCGACAGCACCGCGTAAGCGCGATTGGAGATCAGCGAGGTGTACTCGATGTCCAGGTACGCGCTGAGCTGCACGACCCCCCTTGCAACCACCACCGGCCAGAAGCTCCGTAGCACCCGCCTCGCGCTCACTCGCATCAGCGACAGTGCAGGCCGGAAGCGGCCCAACAGCCCCAGCGCAGTGGGGAACTGGACCAGCAGTTGTGCCAGCGCCCCCGCCACGGTGGCCCAGGTCACCCACACCGCCAGCGAGCTCAACTCTCGCCCGCGCCCCAGCGCCAGCATGGTGGCGATTTGCGCCACGTTCCACACCACCGGTGCCACGTAGGAGAGAAAGAACTTCCGGTGGCTGTTCAGGATCCCCAGACACCAAGCGCACATCACCAGCAGCCCCGTCCCCGGAAAGGCGATCCGCAGCAGCACCAGCGCCAGCTCGCGTGACTCCCCCTGGAAACCGGAGGCGACGGTGCTCAGCAGCGCCGGCGTGAACATCACCCCCACGGCCACCAGCAGGCTGGTCGTCAACGCCAGCATGCCGAAGATGATCCCCGCTAGCCGGTCCGCCTCCTCCTCGTTGCCGACGGCCAGCAGCTCCGCATACACAGGAATGAACGACGCGGAGAGCACCCCCTCCCCCAGCAGGTTCTGCAGAAAGTTGGGGATCCGCTGCGCGGCCCGGAACGCCGCCGCCGCCGCCGAGCTGCCGAAGTAGTGGGCGAACACGCGCTCCCGCACCAGCCCCAGGATCCTCGAGAGGAGGATCCCCGCCCCTACCAGCAGCGCCCCTCGCCCGCTCGCGTCCGCCGCGCCGCGCGCGCGCGTCTCTGGGACCGCGGCTTCTTCCGTGGAGGCGGGCATGGGGCGGCGGACTCTACAACCTTGCACATCTCGGGCCGTTTCTTGTTGACCGCCCCCCGGGCCCGACCCATGTTCCGCGCGCCGATGGAGACCGACGTGCAGCGGGTGCGCCAGGTGCTGGCGCGGGAGCTGGAGACCATCTCCCACTACGAGTCGCTCGCCGCCGCCGCGGAGCGCCCGGAGCTGCGCGCGTTCTTCCTCCACCTCGCCGAGGAGGAGAAGGAGCACGTGGCGGAGGCCACCACCCTCCTCCGCCGCCTCGACGCCGGCCAGGAGCTCCAGTTCGGCAAGCCGTTCCCCGCCTCGCACTTCGAAGCACCCGAGGCCCCGCCCGCCGCGCCGCTCACCGACCCGCGGAAGGCGCTCCACGCCACCACCTCCCCACCTGCGCCGCACGGTGACACCTTCACCGTGGGCTCGCTCCGAGGACCGCATGCCTGACTTCCTGGGACACGCCGAGAACCCGCTCCGCCCGGAGGAGTGGACCCGCCTCAACGAGACGGTGATCCAGGTGGCGCGCCGCTCCCTGGTCGGGCGCCACATCCTGGACCTCTACGGGCCGCTGGGGGCGGGCGTGCAGTCCATCCCGCACGATGAGTACACCGGGGTCTCCCCCGGCGCGATGGACATCGTGGGCGAACAGCAGACCGCCACCGTCTTCACCGACGCCCGCAAGTTCAAGACCATCCCCATCATCTACAAGGACTTCCTCCTCCACTGGCGCGACATCGAGGCGGCGCGCTCGCACAACATGCCCCTGGACGTGTCGGCGGCGGCGGGCGCGGCGGCGCTGTGCGCGCAGCAGGAGGACGAGCTGATCTTCTACGGCGACCCCAAGCTGGGGCACGAGGGGCTGATGAACGCCGCCGGCCGCCTCAGCGTGCCGCTGGGCGATTGGAAGGAGGCCGGCGCCGGCTACGCCTCCATCGTGGCCGCCTCCCGCACCCTCAACGAGCACGGCCACTACGGCCCCTACGCGGCGGTGCTCTCCCCGCGGCTCTACTCGCTGCTGCACCGGATCTACGAGAAGACGGGGGTGCTGGAGATCGAGACCATCCGGCAGCTGGCCTCGGACGGCGTCTACCAGTCCAACCGGCTCCGGGGCGACTCCGGGGTGCTGGTCTCCACCGGGCGGGAGAACATGGACCTGGCGGTGGCGATGGACATGGTCGCCGCCTACCTGGGCGCCGCCAACATGAACCACCCCTTCCGGGTGCTGGAGTCGCTCATCCTGCGGATCAAGCACCCGGACTCCATCTGTACGCTGGAGAGCGGAGTAGACTCCAAGCGCGCATGACCAAGGTCCTGGTCGTCGACGACGAGGCCAACCTCCGCAAGGTCCTCGGGGCGATGCTCCGACGGGAGGGCTACGAGGTCACCCTGGCCCAGGACGGCGAGGTGGGGCTCAACGAGTTCAAGCGCAACGGCGCGGACATCGTCGTCACCGACCTGGTGATGCCCAAGTTCGGCGGGATGGAGCTGCTCAAGGCGATCAACGAGCAGGCGCCCGACGTGCCGGTGATCATCGTCACCGCGCACGGGACGGTGGACTCGGCGGTGGAGGCGATCAAGCTGGGCGCCTTCGACTACATCACCAAGCCGTTCGACCAGGCCGAGCTGTCGGCGGTGATCGCCAAGGCCGCCAAGACCCACGACCTCACCCAGCGCAACGCCCGCGGCGGCGCCGAGGAGCGCGCCGCGAGGCTGTCGATCATCGGCGACTCGCTCCAGATCCAGGACGTGTTCAAGATCATCGACAAGGTGGCCAACACGCCCTCCACGGTGCTGATCACCGGCGAGAGCGGCACCGGCAAGGAGCTGGTGGCCACCGCGCTGCACGAGGGGTCGTCCCGCCGCGGCAAGCCGCTGATCAAGATCAACTGCGCCGCCATCCCCAAGGACCTGATGGAGTCCGAGCTGTTCGGCTACGAGAAGGGCGCCTTCACCGGCGCGGCCTCCTCCAAGCCGGGCCGCTTCGAGCTGGCCGACGGCGGCAGCCTGTTCCTCGACGAGATCGGCGAGATCCCGGTGGAGATGCAGGTGAAGCTCCTCCGCGCGCTCCAGGAGTCCGAGTTCGAGCGGGTGGGCGGGATCAAGACCACCCGGGTCGACGTGCGGCTGATCGCCGCCACCAACCGCGACCTCCAGCAGGAGATCGCCGCCGGCCGCTTCCGCAACGACCTCTACTACCGCCTGGCGGTGGTCCCCATCGTCCTGCCGTCCCTGCGGGAGCGGAAGGCGGACATCCCGGTGCTCGCCCGCCACTTCGTCGACAAGTACAACAAGCGGCTGGCAAAGAAGATCGAGGGCATCGAGGACGAGGCGATGGCGGTGCTCTCCGCCTACCCCTGGCCCGGCAACATCCGCGAGCTGGAGAACCTGATGGAGCGGGTGCTGGTGTTCGCGGACGGCCCGCTGATCAAGGCGCGCGACCTGCCGGACACGCTGCACAGGCCCTCGGGCGCCGCCCCCGCCGCGCCGGGCGCCGCCGAGCCCGCCGCCCCGCCCTCCGGCGAAACCGGCCTCAAGGACATCATCAAGCAGAAGGCGGCGGAGATGGAGAAGGAGCTGATCGCCAAGGCGCTGGAGGAGACCTCCGGCAACGTCACCCGCGCCGCCAAGCTGCTCCAGATCAGCCGCAAGTCGCTGCAGACGAAGATGAAGGAGTTCGGCCTGCGCGAGGAGCGCGACAAGGACGAGGCCGACGAGCCTTGAGGCGTGTGAGCGCGAACAATCCCGAGCGAAATAACGCGCTCCGGGATCCTGTTTCCGCTCCGCCGCCATGCTGCGCAATCCGATTCCGCTGGGCCAGACCCAG
>DASRBA010000146.1:0-4541 GCA_035637895.1 Myxococcaceae bacterium | reverse complement strand
CTTCCGCGACCGGGGCCGCGCCCGCCCCCAGTTCCTGGCACAGCGCGCGGAGCTCCTCGCCACCCGGATCGCGCGACCCGAACGTCACCCCATGCCCGGCCTTCGCCCACGCGCGCCCCAGCCCTGCCCCGATGTGCCCGTTCCCGATCACCGCGATCTTCATCGCTCCCTCCGCAGCAGCCCGAACGCGACGTTCCGGTTCTTCCCGCTCATGGCGAGCGAGATCCACAGCATCGCCACCGGCTCCAGCACCCGCGCGCCGCTCAACCCGCCGGTCCGCACCGCCTCGAACCCCAGGTCGCGCGCCAGCCCCGCCGCCACCTCGCACGCGCCCGGGTCATCCCCGCACACGAACATCGCCGCGCGCGCCGCCCCGTACTTCGGGTCCGCCATGTTCTCCAGGCCGGTGGTGTTGAACGCCTTCACCACCTTCGCGTTCTTCGCCCACCGCGCCACCTGCTCCCCGCCCGAGTCGGTGTGGGCGAGGACCAGCTTGAACCCGGGGCCGATGGGGTTCGTCGCGTCCAGCAGCGGCTTGCCTCCGAAGTCGCCCGCCGCCTCCAGCGCGTCCTTCGCCCCGTCCCACGGCGTGGCGAGGATGACGGCCTCCGCGCCTTCCACCGCGGCGCGCACGGTGGCGGCCGCCGCCCCGCCGAGGTCCTTCCTCGACGGGTCCCGCACCCCGTACACCACCCGGTGGCCGGCCTTCGCCAACCCTCCACCCAGCGCCGTACCCACCTTCCCGGCCCCGATGATCGCGACGTTCATGCCCGCGCTTTACCGCCCCAGGGCCTCGATCACCAGCCTCGCCGCGGCCGCGCCGGAGTACTGCTGTTGCCCGGTGACCAGCAGCCCGTCCCGCACCGCGTACTCCCGGAAGCGCTGGTCGACCACGAAGTTGGTGCCCTCGATCTTCCGCGCCTCGTCCTCGATCCAGAACGGCTGGATCCGCTTGCCCACGTACGCGTCCGCGAACTGCTCCTCGCTGTTGGCGAACCCCGTCCAGGTCTTCCCCTTCACCAGCAGCTCGCCGCTGGACAGCTTCGTCTCCAGCAGCGCGCACGTCCCGTGGCACACCAGCGCGGTGACCTTCCCCGCCTCGTAGAACCGCCGCACCACGTCCTGCACCTTCGCGTTCCCGCGGAACGTGTACATGGGCGACTGCCCGCCGATGACGAACACCGCGTCGTAGGCGGCGACGTTCACGTCCACCAGCGGCTTGGTGTCCTGGATCAGCGCCGCGTGCTTCGCCGACTTCTTGAACCCCAGCGAGATCAGGTCGTGCGCCGAGTACCCGCTGGCGTCCTCCGGGTCCGAGTACCCGTCCGCGGTCAGCGCGCCCCCCTCCGGGCTGCGGATCTCCACCTCGTACCCGGCCTCGGTGAAGGCCCAGTACGGGTGCGTCAGCTCCGCCCACCAGAACCCGATGGGCCACCCCGTGGTCTTCGAGGTCGACGGATTGCCGGCGACGATCAGGATGCGCTTCTTCTTCTTGTCGTTGGTGACGTTGAGGTTGGCGGTCATGGGCGTGAATATTCGCCCCCGCGGACCATGCAGCAACTCAATGCGATGCACATCTAGGTTGCATCAGATGAAACTATCCCGACCCCCGCCGCCGCCTCCTCCTCGGCGGGTCCAGCCGCGTCCGCGCGCCCGGGTGCACGTCCCCCGCCTCCTCCTGCGCCGCCCGCGCGAAGGCCTCGCGGAGGAACCGGTGCCCGGCGTCCCCGTCGAAGCGCGGGTGCCACACCAGGCTGAGCGCGTAGGGCCGAAGGGGCAGGGGAGGCTCCAGGATCCGCAGCCCCAGCCCCTCCGCCATCTTCATCGCCACGCGCTCGGAGACGGTGAGGACGTGGTCGGTGCGGGCCGCCAGCTGCAGGGCAGTCAGGAAGTACGGCACCGCCCGGGCCACCCGCCGCCGCAACCCCCGCTCCCGCAGCACGTCGTCCAGGTACCCGCCGGGCGCGCCTCGGGGAGCGACCTGGATGTGCGAGAGCTGCACGAACTGCTCGAGGGTGAGCCGCTTGCCCACGCCCGGATGATCGCGCCGCACCACCGAGACGAACCGGTCCGTGAGCAGCACCCGGCTGCGCATCTCCTGGGGCAGGTCCCCGTAGATCCCCACCGCCAGGTCGGACCCGCCGTCGCGCAGCTGCGCCGCGTCGTCCGCCGCGTTGGGGACGAAGCGCAGCGACACCCGGGGCGCCTCCCGCTGGAGGAGCCGGTCCACCGCCAGCCCCAGCACCGAGAGCACGTAGTCGGTGGCGTGGACGACGAACGCCCGGTCCAGCTCCGCCGGGCGGAAGGGCCGCGGCGGCTCCAGCGCCTGGGCGGCCTCGCTCACCAGCGTGTGCACGCGCGGGCGCAGCGCCTCCGCGCGGGGGGTGAGCACCATCCCGCGCCCCGCCCGGACCAGCAGCGGGTCTCCCAGCTTCTCCCGGATCCGCGCCAGCGCGTGGCTCATGGCCGGCGTGGAGAGCCCGGCGCGCCGGGCCGCCCCGGTCACGCTCCCCTCCTGCAGCAGCGCGTCCAGCGTGGCCAGCAGCCCCAGGTCGCCGAAGTCAACGTGCATTGGCTGCAACTCTGACCGGTCGGGGTTGCAACGCAAGCAGAAGCGGCTGCACCACCCACCGATCCACCGCCCACGTCACCGCCAGCCCGATGGCCGTCCCGGCCACGTCCCAGGTGAAGTCCTTCCACGACGGCGTGCCCAGCCCGATGGTCAGGTCCAGCAGCTCCTTCGCCACCCCGACCGCCAGCGCGGTGGACCCGCCCACCACCAGCCGCAACCCTTCGCTGGAGCCCGGCAGCAGCCCGGCCAGCCCGTACGCCCCCGAGGCAATCCCCGCGCTCACCCCGAAGTGGACCGCCTTGTCCGGTCCAAACCATGGGTCCGGGTCCGGCGGTGCCTGCGCCCGGGCCGCGGCGGAGGCTGCCGCGGCCACCACCCAGAGCCACCGCCTCACCGCGGCGGCTCCCCGAGGAAGTCCCGGATGTGCGCCGCGATCTCCGGCCCGGCCTCGATCAGCGTCCCGTGCCCGGCGTCGCGCACCAGGTGCCAGCGGGCGTGGGGGAGGGCGTCCCGCATCCGCTCCACCTGCCGCAGCGGGATCAGGGTGTCGTTCTCCGCGCCCAGGATCAGCACCGGCACCTTCACCTGCGGCAGCACGTCCCCGGCGTCCGCGTCGAACAGCGCGCTCAGCGTCCCCAGGTACGCGCCCAGGTCCATCCGGCGCAGGGCGGCCATGAACTCGGCGATGTCCTGGCGCTCGGCGCGGGCGCGGATCTGCCCGGTGAGCCGCCCGGCCGGGTAGATCAGCCGCGGGTTCAGCACCGCCCGCCACAGCGGCCTCAGCGCCGGGACCAGCGGCTTGGCCCCCTTCAGCGCTCGGCGGACGGCGGCGCCCACGCCCGGCAGCTTGAACACGCCCTCCCGGTTCCACGGCGCGTCCGGCGCCCCGGCGATCAGCACCATGCACGGCACCAGGTCCGGCCGCGCGCGGTACGCCTCCAGCAGCACCGGCACGCCCATGGAGAACGCCACCTGGATGGGCGGCGCGGCCCCCGCGCCCGGGCGCCCGCCCCGCATCACCGCTTCGGTGACCCGGACCAGGTCGTCCGCCTGCGTCCTCAGCGCGTAGTCCCCGCTCTTCGCCACGCCGCTGGACCCATGCCCGCGGTAGTCCCAGTGCACCACCCGGTAGTCGGCGGAGAGCGCCTCCACCAGGTACCGCCAGAAGTTCTCCGACGTCCCGATGCCGTTGGTGAGCAGCAGCGACCGCCGCTCCACCAGCGCCCCCTCGTCGCCGGCGGTGCCGAGGTGCGTGTGGTACGAGATCGCCGTCCCGTCCACCGCCTCCACCGAGCGCGTCACCTTCCGGTAGGCCACGCCAGGACCGTACCCCGTCCACTGGATGACGGCTGCTCGATACAACCCGTTGACCTCCCAGCAACGCCTTCGTTGAGTTCCTGGCCACCCCTTCCCACCCACCCAGGAACCTTATGAAACGACCGTTGCTCCTCCTGCTCGCCCTCGCGGCGATCCCCCTCCCCGCGACCGCCGCCGGCGACGCGCGCTGGGTCTCCATGGACGCGCCGGAGGTGCTCGACGCCCCCGTGCTGGGCCTGCAGCGCTCCGGCATCGCGCTCCCGGCGGGCTTCGCGGTCGACACCGCGCTGATCGCGGACGCCGGCCTGCTCCCCAACCTCGGCGTGCGGTGGGCGCTCGCCGCCGGCCCGCACCGCGTGGTGGTGGGCGCGCGCTACGCGCTGTTCGTGGGGTCGGACGCGTACAGCGCGCTGATCAACGCGCTCCAGCCGGTGGTGAAGCGCTTCGACCCCAGCTTCAGCGGCCCGTCCGCCTACGCGGTCTACGGCTTCTCCCTGGGCCAGCTCACCTTCGCGGCCGAGCTCCGCCTGCGGCTGATGTACTTCACCTCCGGGTCGCTCACCGCCGGCGCCTCCTTCGCCTTCACCGACTCCTGGAGCCTCGTGGCGGAGGGTGGCGTCCGCTACCTCCAGGGGGCGCCCTTCGTCCTCGA
>DASRBA010000145.1:0-15042 GCA_035637895.1 Myxococcaceae bacterium | reverse complement strand
AGGTCCAGGAGCGGCACCGCCACCGGTACGAGGTGAACAATTCGTACCGCGGCAAGCTCCAGGAGCACGGGCTGGTGTTCTCCGGGCACAACCCGGAGCTCAACCTGGTGGAGATGATCGAGCTGGCGGACCACCCGTTCTTCGTCGGCTGCCAGTTCCACCCCGAGCTGAAGTCGCGGCCGTTCGCGCCGCACCCGCTGTTCGCCGGGTTCATCCGCGCCGCGCTCGACCACAGGGACGTGCAGAGGTGATCGAGCTCTGCGGCCACCAGGTCGGCCCGGGCCGGCCGCTCCTCGTCATCGCCGGTCCGGACGTCGTCGAGTCCGGGGAGATGGTGCTGCGCCACGCGCGCTTCCTGAAGGACATCTGCGCGCGCCACTCGGTGCCGTTCCTCTTCAAGTGCTCCTACGACAAGGCCAACCGCACCAGCGGCAAGTCGTTCCGCGGGCCGGGGCTGGCGGAGGGGCTGGCGGCGCTGGCGAAGGTGAAGCGCGAGGTGCAGGTCCCCATCCTCACCGACGTCCACGACGTCTCGCAGGTGGAGCCGGCGGCGCAGGTGGCGGACGTCCTCCAGGTCCCCGCGTTCCTGTGCCGGCAGACCGACCTGGTGCACGCGGTGGCGCGCTCGGGGCGCGGGGTGAACCTGAAGAAGGGGCAATTCGTGGCGCCCGCGGACATCGTCCACTCCGCGCGCAAGGCGTTCGACGCCGGCAACCGGAACGTCCTGGTCACCGAGCGCGGCGCCAGCTTCGGGTACAACAACCTGGTGGTGGACATGCGCGGCCTGCTGCTCATGCGCGAGGCCGGTCTGGCCGTTTGTTTCGACGCCACCCACAGCGTCCAGCTCCCCTCGGCCGGCGGCGGCGAGACCGCGGGCGAGCGGAAGTTCGTCCCGCTGCTGGCGCGCGCCGCGGCGGCGGCGGGCATCGACGCGCTGTTCACCGAGGTGCACGAGGACCCGGACCGCGCGCTCTGCGACGGCCCGTGCTCGCTCGCGCCGGACCAGTTCGACGCCGTGCTGGCCGAGGTCCTGGCCATCCGCCGGGCGCTGCATCACCAGTGAAGGGGGCGAGGCATGGCCCAGAGCCGCGGAAGAAAGCCCGGAAGCCAGGAGTTATCCGCCAAGGCGGCGGCCGTGAAGCTCCTCGTCTTCGACGTCGACGGGGTGCTGACCGACGGCGGCCTCTACTATGGGCCGGAAGGAGAGGCGCTCAAGCGCTTCGACGTGAAGGACGGCCACGCGCTGGTGATGGCGCGGCTGCTGGGGCTGAAGGCGGCGGTGCTCACGGCGCGGACCTCCCAGATCGTCGAGGTGCGCGGGCGCGAGCTGGGAATGGTGGCGGTGGAGCAGGGCCACAAAGACAAGGAAAGAGGGTTGCTCCAGCTTTGCGAACGGGTCGGAGTGACCCCATTTGAGGTGGGGTACATGGGCGACGACATCAACGACCTGGCGCCCATGGGAATGGTAGGACTGCCGGCGTGCCCCTCCGATGCGGTCCCGGAAGTCCGGCAATGCGCGCTCTTCATCGCCCAGTCCCCAGGCGGGCGAGGCGCCGCGCGGGAGCTCGTGGAGCTTTGCCTCAAAGCGACCAACCTGTGGAGCCGCGGACTGGAGATGATGACGAAGATGGGTTCTGATCGACCCGGATCGACCGCGACGTAATGGCGAGATATGATTTTGGAGTTTTTCGTATCTCGGGTATTTAGCTCTGGGCGGAGGTTTCCGTCGAAGGGGCAAATTTATGGATCAGTTGTACACGACTCACGATATCGCGGCGCTGCTCCAAGTCGATCCGTCCACGGTCAGCAAGTGGATCGACCGCGGCCTGCTCCTCGCGTTCCGCACGCCGGGTGGCCACCGGCGCGTCAGGGGCGCGGATCTCCGCACGTTCCTCATCGCGCACCAGATGCCCGTGCCGGACGAGCTCGGCTCCTCGGCGATCAAGCTGATCATCGTGGATGACGAAAAGACCGTGGTGGACGGATTGAAGCGGGCCTTCAAGCCGTACGCGTCGCAGGTGGACGTCACGACGACCACGTCGGGCGTGGAGGCGCTGCTGTTGGTTTCCGAACAGCGGCCGCACGGCCTGCTGATTGATCTGAACATGCCGGAGGTGGACGGTCTGGAGGTCTGCCGGAGGATCCGGGCACGGAAGCAGTTCGAAGGTGTGCGGCTTCTCACCATGACCGCGCGCCACACGCCGGAGATGGTGGCCGAGTCGCAGAAGGCGGGCGCCATCGCGTGCCTCGCCAAGCCGGTCGACGTGGCGCAGGTCCTGGAGATCTTCAAGGTGCCGATCGCGCTGGGCCAGGCGGTCGCCGCCGGCAGCGGGCGCAAGTAGCCGGCGTCGCTCGCGCCGCTACTGCCAGCACGCCGGCCGGCAGGTGACGTCGCAGCCCTGGGATTGACACGCCTCGGGGCCGTCGCACGCCTGCCCGTCCGCGAGCAGCGGCTGGCAGGTGGGCACCGTCCCGCTCCGGTCGCACTGGCCTTCGGCGCACGGCCTGGTGGCGGTGGCGGTGGGGCGGGACGTGCTGCAGCTCGACTCGCCCGGGAGGAGCCACTGCGTCGCGCAGCGCCCTCCGGTTCCCCGGCAGGTGAGCAGGTTCCGGCAATCCGAGTCCACGCCGCAGCCGCCGTCGGTGTCCGCGTACGCCGCGCACGCGCCGGTGGTGGAGAGGCAGCGGGTGCCCGCCGCGCACTCGCGGTCCGCCGCGCAGCCCACGCCGTCGCCCTTCCGGGGCACGCACAGGTCCAGCGCGGTGTCGCAGTACTCCGTCTCCGGGCAGACGGGCGTCGGCGGCAGGCCGGCGGTGGTCAGGTCGTCGCCCACGTTGCAGGCGCCGCCGGAGGGCGCGAACGCCTTCACGCAGACCGCGCTCGCGGCGCCCGCGTCCCCGGACGGGCGCGCGCAGACCAGCTCGGGGGGGATCTGCGTGCGCAGGCACTCCAGCTTGTTCACCGTGCAGCCCTGGCCCTCGAGGCGGGCGGTGGTGCAGCGCGGGATGGAGATCAGCGGCGCGCCGCTCCAGGCGCAGACCAGGCCGTCGCCGCACTCGCCCACCCGGGTGAGGTCGCAGGTGTCCGCCAGCGCCTTGCGCGGCAGGCAGGCGCCCGCGTCCCCGGACGGCGCGCAGTAGGAACCGGACGGTTCGCACTCCACGCCGCGCGGGCACGCCCCGCCGTCCCGGTACCCCGCGCACGCGCCGCACACCCGGCCGCCGGCGTCGGTCTGGGCGCCGTCGCAGAACCCGCCGATGCACTCGCCGTCGTCCTCGCAGAGCGACCCCGCCGGCGTGGCGGGCGCGGCGAAGGAGAACGCGAGGCAGTCCGCGCTGGCCCGGTTGAGGTCGCGCGCGCAGGTGTCCGCGGGGAAGAGCGCGGTGAGGCACGCGTCGAGCGACGCCGCCGAGTACGCCGACCGGCCCGCCTTCAGGCTGGCGGTGAGGCGGACGCAGGTGGGCTCGGAGCGGACGAAGGCCTCGCACCTGCCGCGTTCGGAGGCCGCCACCAGGTCGTTGGGCCGCTGCTGCTGGAGCACGGCGAAGGGGCCGAAGAGGGCGGCGAAGCCCTCGCCGCAGCGGATGGAGAAGTCGCACTCGGCGGTGGCGAACCGCTGGCACAGCTGGTCCACCTCCGTCCCCGAGTCCCCGCCGTCCGGCCCGCCCCCGCCCCCGCAGGAGCACCCCTGACCCAACGACACCACCGCTGCGATGACCCAGAAGCGCGCGCTCACTCGTCGTCCCTCTGAAGCTGGACCGCGACGTCCGGCCCGTCGCGGAACACCTGCACCTGCCACGGGCGGCAACACACCGGGCAGTCCTCCACGTACGACTCCTCGGACACTCCGACCTCGTCCACCGCCACCTCGACCTCCTCGCCGCAGTAGGGACACCGGGAAGTCACGGTCTCGGCCATCAGGGCACCACCATCAGTGCACCGCCGGGGGCGAATAGGACAGCTTCGGCAACCGGCGCGGGTCGTAGTCCGCGCGCTTCTGCTCGGTGAGCTGAGTCGCCTCCCTCTGCCACGCCTCCACCTCCGGGAGGAACGACTCCAGGTCCACCCCCAGCGACGCGCCCAGGAAGCCCCGCAGCTTCTTCAGCCCGTTCTCCAGCAGCTTCATCGTCCCCTGGGGGGCGCCCACCTGGAGCTTGTAGAAGCCGGCCGCCACCTGGATGAGGCCCTGCAGCAGGACGCGCTCGTCGCCGATCTCGTCCACCCAGACCTGCTCCCACACCTCGTGCGCCTCGTAGAACTCCTGGCGGTTGAACAGCGCCACGCCGCGGCCGAGCGCCTCGTGGAACCCAGGTCCCATGCGCCGCGGATGCTACGCTAGAGCGCATGTCCTCGCGCAGCCGGGTGGGCGACTTCCTGCTCAAGGCCAACGTCATCGACGAGCTCCAGCTCCGGTCCGCCCGCGCCACGCATGCCCAGTGGGGCGGCCGGCTGGGGAAGGTCATCGCCGAGATGGGGCTGGTGGACGAGGACCAGATCGCCGACGCCGTCGCCCAGGCGATGAAGCTCCCGCGCGAGCAGATCGGGGCCGCGCGCGACCCGGGGGCGCTCGCCAAGCTGGACGCCGCCTTCTGCGAGCAGCACGCCGTGTTCCCCGTCCGGCTGGACAACAACGGCAAGTCGCTGGTGCTGGCGGTGGCGGACCCCACCGACCTGGAGACGATGGACATGGCCTCCGGGCGCGCCCGTTCGCGGGTGAAGCTGGTGGTGGCCAGCGAGACGGAGATCATGGCCGCCATCGCCCGCTGCTACCGCGGCGCGAACGCTCAGTCCCCCCGGCCCTCGCGCGCGCGCCAGGCGGTGCAGCTGGCGGAAGAAGGTCAGGACGAGGTGAAGATCACCGACATGAACGGCAACACGGTGATGAAGGTCAACCCCGCCCTGTCCGCCGCCGAGGCCTCCGCCGCCACCGACCCGGGAGCAGGCGACCTCCTGGACGAGCTGCTCACCGGCCGCCCCCCGGCGCCCGCGCCGTCCCTCACCCCCGAGCAGCAGCAGCGGTTGACCGAGCTGCGCGCCAACCAGGAGCGCAGCGGCAAGGCGCTCCGCGCGGTGATGGAGCTGCTCAAGGAGAAGGGCTACACCACCCAGAAGGAGCTGCTGGCCCGCTTCAAGCTCTGACTACGACCAGAGGACCAGGTCGCCCTTGGTCATCATCTCGCCGTCGGAGAACGCGCCGTAGAAGTCGGCGAGCACCGCCTCGAAGTCCGGGTAGCGGCCCTCGCGGCGGTCGGCGGTCATCTTGTCGAAGATGGGGTCCAGCTTGGACGGCACGTCCGGGTTCACCTCGGAGGGCAGCGGCGAGCGGCGCCCGGGGATGCCGCCGGTGAGCATCTCGTAGAAGAGGATGCCCAGCCCGTAGACGTCCGCCGGCTGCGCCACGTCCTTCTGCCGGGAGATCAGCTCCGGCGACATGTACGGCATGCCGCCGGTGCCCACGAACACCTGGGGCATCCCCTTGGCCTGGTCCACCTCGATGACCCGGCCCAGCCCGAAGTCGGAGAGCTTGGCGTTGCCGAGCGCGTCGAAGAGCACGTTCTCCGGCTTGATGTTGTGGTGGTTGAGCCCGGAGGCGTGCGCGGCGCGCATCCCGTAGCAGAGCTGGAGGAAGATCCGGAGCGAGTTCTTCACCGGCAGCCCCTTGCCGCCGGTCTGGTCCAGCTTCTCCCGCAGGGACCCCTTCATCAGCTCCAGCACGAAGAACGGCCGCGAGATGTCCGTGTTCTGGTCCAGCACCTGCACCACCGCCGGGTGGCGCACCTGGGCCTGCGCGCACAGCTCCTTCTTCAGCCGCTTGATCACCTCGCCGCGCTGGAGGAACGAGAAGTAGCCGAAGATGTCCTTGAGCTCCTTCAGGCACACGTCCAGGCCGAGCGCGTTGTGGCGCCCCTTGAACACCGTGCCCAGCGGGCCGGACCCCACCGGGTCGAACTTCACGTAGCGCACGTCGGCGTCGCTCTTGGAAGCGGTGGCGGTGGTGGCCATGGGCGAGATGGAGGGGATGGAGCCCGGGACGGGCGTGGGCGAGACGATGGGCATGGAGGGTGGGGGCTTGGGGTCCAGGGCGTCCATTCCGCGCGCGGTGCTCTGCGGCGGCGAACCGCCCAACAGGTCTTCCACCACCACCGACGCCGACGGCGCCGGGGGCGGCGAGGCGGACTTCCCCCGCGTCGAGGTGCCGGGACGGGAGCTGCCGGCGGGGAGCTGGATGGGCGGGCCGCTGTCGATCAGGAGGTCCTCCTCGCGCGGCGGCGGCGGCGGCTTGGCCCCGCCTCCGCCCGGCACCGGGAAGTCGCTCAGGTCCGGCTCCTCCATGGACTGGGTGGAGGAGATGTCCGACGACAGCTGGTCCGAGAAGAACTGGCCCACCTCGTCCGCGAACTTGTCGAGGTAGTCACCCTCCACCACGCGTTCGCCCTGGTCGGTCAGCTTGAGCTGCGCCTCCCGGTCCATGGCGATGTAGTGGAACTTGCGCAGGAAGAAGAAGTAGCTGTCGAACTCCAGCGAGACGGAGGGCTCGAGCAGGGCCTTCACGTCCGCCAGCTTGTTGGACCGGCCCAGCCGCCCGTTCTCCTTGAGGTTCTTCAGGATGAAGAGGGCTTCACCGCTGACCGTCTCCCGGCTGATCCCCTGCGTCTGTGCCATGCGGCCGGCGGTTATAGCCGAACCCTCAACCGATCCGCAGGATCTGCTTCACCGTCTCCTTCACATCGACGAACTTCACCGGCTTTCGCATGAACGCGTTCACCCCCAGGGCGAGCGCCCGCTCCTGCGCCTCCTTGCCGCCGGCGGAGATGACGATCACCGGGATGGACTTCAGGGCCTGGTCGGCGCGGATCTTCTCCACCAGGGCGAACCCGTCCATCACCGGCATGTAGAGGTCCGTCATCACCAGGTGGAAGCGGGCCTCCTGCAGGAGCTTCAAGGCGGCGAACCCGTCCGGGGCGATGTGCACGTCCAGCGGCACCCTCCCCGCCAGCTCGCCGGAGGCCAGCTTCTTCAGCACGTAGCTGTACATCTCGACGATGTGCGGGTTGTCCTCGACGATGAGGACTCGGAAGCCCTCTCGGGGCGGCGCTCCCAGGTCGACCCCCATCGCAACGGAAGCTACTGGACCGCCAACGGCGTTGACAATGAGGGGCCCCGGCCCTACGACCCCGGCGCCATGGCTGAAGGGCCGTTCTCCCCCGAAGAGCAGCAGCGATTCGACTCGGCGCTGGCCGAGATCCTCACCCACTATCCCCAGGACCGGAAGGAGGCGGCGATGATGCCCGCCCTGCGGCTCCTGCAGGCGATCAAGGGCTGGCTGCCCCCGGACGGTCTGGCCCTGGTCGCCCAGCGGCTGGGGACCTCCAAGGAGCGCGCCTACGAGGTCGCCACCTTCTACGTGATGTTCCACACGGAGAAGCCGGGGAAGTACGTCGTCGACGTCTGCACCAACCTCTCCTGCTCGCTGTGGGGCGCGGAGAAGCTGCTCCAGCACATCGAGCGGAAGGTGGGGCTGAAGGCCGGAGAGTCCAACGGCAAGTACACCCTGCGGGAGACGGAGTGCCTGGCCTCCTGCGGCACCGCGCCCTGCCTGCAGATCAACGAGGAGCACCACGAGTCGCTCTCGCCCGCCAAGGTGGACGAGATCTTCTCCCGGCTGCCATGACCGAGAAGATCATCACCAAGAACTGGGGCCAAGAGGGCTCCCACACCCTCGACGGCTACCGGAAGAACGGCGGCTACCAGGCGCTGAAGAAGGCCCTGGGGATGAAGCCGCAAGAGGTCCTGGACGAGGTGAAGAAGTCCAACCTCCGCGGGCGCGGGGGCGCCGGCTTCCCCACCGGGGCCAAGTGGGGCTTCGTCCCCAAGGACTCGCCCAAGCCGACCTACCTGGCGGTGAACGCGGACGAGTCGGAGCCGGGCACGTTCAAGGACCGCTACATCCTCGAGTACGACCCCCACCTGATGATCGAGGGGATCGCCATCACCGCCTACGCGCTCCCGCGCTGCAGCGTCGCGTACATCTACATCCGCGGGGAGTTCAAGAAGCAGGCGGAGATCTGCCAGCGCGCCCTGGACGAGGCGTACGCCGCGGGCCTCCTGGGCAAGAAGGTGATGGGGTCCGACTTCTCGCTCGACGTGTGGCTGGTGCGCGGCGCCGGCGCGTACATCTGCGGCGAGGAGACGGCGCTGCTGGAGTCGCTGGAGGGGAAGAAGGGCTGGCCGCGGCTGAAGCCGCCATTCCCCGCGGTGGTGGGCCTGTTCGGCGCGCCCACCATCATCAACAACGTGGAGACGCTGGCCTCGGTGCCCTCCATCATCGAGAAGGGCGCCGCCTGGTACGCCGGGCTGGGCACGGAGAAGTCCGGCGGGACGCGGCTGATCTGCCTCTCCGGCGCGGTGAACCGGCCGGGCGTCTACGAGATCTCCCTCAAGACCACCATCCGCGAGCTGATCTTCGACCCGGAGCTGGGCCAGGGGATGCCGGACGGCCGGAGCGTGAAGGCGGTCATCCCCGGCGGCTCGTCCGCGCCGGTGCTCTCCGCGGACGAGATCGACGTGGCGCTGGAGTTCGAGGCGCTCAAGAACAAGGGCACCATGGCCGGCTCCGGCGGCGTCATCGTGATGGACGACGCCACCTGCATGGTGCGCTGCCTGTGGCGGGTGGCGCGCTTCTACGCCGAGGAGTCCTGCGGCCAGTGCACGCCCTGCCGCGAGGGCACGCCGTGGCAGACGCGCATCCTCCGGAAGATCGAGGAGGGGCGCGGGGTGAAGGGGGACGTGGAGCAGCTGCTCAACGTGGCCGCCGCCATCGCGCCGTACCCGCCCATCGGCCTGGGGAACACCATCTGCGCGCTGGGGGACGCGGCCGCGCTGCCCACCCACTCGTTCGTGAGCAGGTTCCGCGCCGAGTTCGACGCGCACATCGAGCAGAAGAAGTGCCCCTACGGCGACCGCCCCTGGGGCCACTTCGGAGGGGGGCGCGCGTGAGCGGGCAGGAGGTCCTGTTCTGGCTGTTCGCCTTCGGCATCGTCGGCGGCGCGGCCGGCGTCATCGCCGCCCGGAGCCCCATCACCTCGGCGATGAGCCTGGTGGCGACGTTCTTCTTCCTCGCCGGCATCTACGTGCTGCTCTGGGCGCACACCATCGCCGTGCTCCAGGTGCTGGTCTACGCCGGCGCCATCATGGTGCTGTTCCTCTTCGTCATCATGCTCCTGTCCCTCACCGAGACGGGGATGAAGGGGCCGCGGCTGACCTTCGGCCGCATCGTGGGCGGGCTGGCCGCGGCGGGCCTCCTGGTGGTCCTGGTGGCCTCCATCCGCGAGCTGCCCGCGGACCAGGCCCCGGTGACCATGGCGCCGGCGCAGGCCGCCGGCTTCGGCTCGCTGCACGAGCTGGGGAAGCTCCTCTACGGCACCTGGCTGCTGCCGTTCGAGGCGGTGTCGCTGCTGCTGCTGGTGGCCATCGTGGGCGCGGTGGTGGTGGCCAAGCCGCGCATCTAGGAAGCGAACCAAAAGACGACATGGTCCCCATCCCCAACTACCTCATCCTCGCCGCCGTCCTCTTCTGCATGGGGATGTTCGGCGTGCTCGTCCGGCGCAACGCGCTGGTGGTGTTCATGTGCATCGAGCTGATGCTCAACGCCGCCAACCTCACCTTCCTGGCCTTCGCCCGGATGCGCGCGGACCTCTACGGGCACATCTCGGCCTTCTTCATCATCGCGGTGGCGGCGGCCGAGGCGGCCATCGGGCTGGCCATCGTCATCGCCGTGTTCCGCAGCCGCGGCACGGTCGACATCGGCGACATCAAGACGTTGAAGCACTGAAGGGGAAGGGGACGCGCCAAAACCATGCAGCAGCTCTCCGACCGGATGCAGCACTTCTTCATGACCTCGCCGTTCGACGTGGCGGGCCTGTCGAGCGCCCTGTGGCTGATCATCGCCCTGCCGCTGTTGGGCGCGGCGGTGTGCGGGCTGTTCGGGCGCTGGCTGGGGCGCGCCAACGTCAACCTGGTGGCGTGCGCGTCCGTGCTGGGGTCGTTCCTGCTCTCGGGGATGGTGTTCTGGGCGATCAACGACCGCGGGACGATCGCCATGTCGTACCACGGCATGGAGGGGTCCCCGTACGCCCTCGCCTCCGACTACGGGACCTGGTTCCAGGTGGGCGCGTTCACCGCCCGCTTCGGGCTGTTCGTGGACCACCTCTCCGGGACGATGCTGCTGGTGGTCACCGGGGTGGGCTTCCTCATCCACCTCTACTCCACCGAGTACATGTCCCACGACCCGGCGTACGCGCGCTACTTCGCGTACCTCAACCTGTTCGTGGCCATGATGCTGACGCTGGTGATGGCCGACAACCTGGTCCTCACCTTCGTGGGCTGGGAGGGCGTGGGCCTCTGCAGCTACCTGCTCATCGGCTTCTGGTACACGGACGCCGCCAAGGCGTGGGCGGGCCGGAAGGCGTTCATCACCAACCGCATCGGCGACTTCGCCTTCATCATCGGCGCGTGCCTGCTCAGCGTCTGGGTCTGGTCCTTCAGCGTCCAGGCGCAGGAGGGGAACTTCAGCGCCCCCGGCCGGTCGGAGCGCTACCGCCGCGGGGTGTCGCAGGTGGGGCCGCTCAACTACACCGGGCTGGAGGCCACCGCGCGGCTCATCGCCCCCGGGCCGGGCGTGAGCAAGGCGGACCTGAACACGGAGATCTCCACCGGCCCGCTCAAGGGGCGCACCTACGGCGCGGTGCTCACCGCGGTGATGCTCCTGTTCCTTCTGGGCGCGGCGGGCAAGAGCGCGCAGCTGCCGCTCTACGTCTGGCTCCCGGACGCCATGGCCGGCCCCACGCCGGTGTCGGCGCTCATCCATGCCGCCACCATGGTCACCGCCGGCGTGTACCTGTTCGCCCGGCTGGGGTCGCTGCTGGTGCTGTCGCAGACGGCCATGATCACCGTGTCGCTGGTGGGCGCGGCCACCGCCATCTTCGCGGCGGTCATCGCCTTCGCCCAGGACGACATCAAGAAGGTGCTGGCCTACTCCACCGTCTCCCAGCTGGGCTTCATGTTCATGGCGGCGGGGATGGGCGTGTTCTGGGCCGCGGTGCTGCACCTGGTGACCCACGCGTTCTTCAAGGCGTGCCTGTTCCTGGGCGCCGGGTCGGTGATGCACGGCAACGCGGACGAGGTGGACATCAAGAAGCTGGGCGGGCTGCGCCAGCAGATGCCGTGGACGTGGGTGACCTTCCTCACCGCCACCGTGGCCATCACCGGCGTGCTCCCGCTCGCCTCCGGCTTCTTCTCCAAGGACGCCATCCTCCACGGCCTCCGCCACACGGAGTTGGTCCAGTACGAGTGGGTGCCGAAGCTGGTGTGGGGCATCGGCCTGATCACCGCGGCGTGCACCGCCTTCTACATGTGGCGGCTGTACTTCCTGGTGTTCGAGGGCGAGCGATCCAAGGACGCCAAGGTGCCCGAGGCCCACGAGAGCGGCACCGCCATCGTCTTCCCGCTGTTGATGCTGGCCTCGCTGAGCGTCATCGGCCTGGTCTACGCGCTGCCCTTGATGAACGGGGGAGGCGGGGGCGAACCGGTGATGGAGAACTTCCTCTCCCCGGTCTTCTTCCACGCCCGGCACCTGGGCGTGCAGGCCGGGAGCTTCCGGGGCGGGTCCGCCGAGGGCGGGTGGGTCCCGCTGCTGCCGGGCTGGGGGCTGGCCTGGGTCATCGCGCTCACCGGGGCGGGGTTCGCCTACTGGCTCTACATGGTGGTGCTGCCGAGGGAGCGGAACCTGGCGTTCCCGTTCTGGGTGCGGCGGCTGCAGGCGGTGGTGCGGAACAAGTTCTACGTGGACGAGCTGTACGACGCGGTCATCGTCCGCCCGGTGAAGTTCGGGAGCTTCATCCTCTACCGGGTGGTGGATTCGCTGCTCATCGACCGGGTGGTGGTCCGGGGGGTGGCGTGGGTGACGTACCAGGTCGGGTCGGTCATCCGGTACTTCCAGACCGGCGACGCGCAGAGCTACGCCGCGGTGATGGCGGTGGCGGTGCTCGCGGCGGTCGCCTACGCCTTCTACAACTTCCGATGAACTTCCTCTCCGACAACCTCCTCACGCTGACCATCTTCCTGCCGCTGCTGTTCGCGGCGCTGGTGGCCGTCCTCCCCGCCGGCGAGCGCGGGCAGATCCGCGCGCTGGCCCTGGTGGGCATGCTGCTGGACCTGGCGCTGGGCGTGGCGCTCTACCTCGCCTTCGACTCCAAGGGCGCCGAGTTCCAGTTGGAGACGCGGGCGCGCTGGCTGGACGAGCTGGGGATCAGCTTCCACCTCGGGGTGGACGGCCTGTCCGTCTCGTTGATCTTCCTGACCGTCTTCCTGGGGCCGCTGGTGGTGCTGGCCTCCACCTACGTCACGGACCGGGTGAAGGAGCTGCACCTGGCGCTGCTGGTGCTGCAGACGGCGATGATGGGCGCGCTGGCGTCCATGGACGTCATCGTCTTCTACGTCTTCTGGGAGGCGATGCTGATCCCCATGTACCTGCTCATCGGGGTGTGGGGCTCTGAGGAGCGGCAGATGGCCGCGGTGAAGTTCTTCCTCTACACGCTGGCCGGGTCGCTCTTGATGCTGGTGGCCATCCTGGCCGTGTACTTCATGGCCCAGCCCAGCGGGGCCCGCTCGTTCGACTACGCGACGCTCTACAACTCGCTGCTCTCCGCCAACAAGGAGCTGGGCGCGTGCGCCGGGCCGGGCGGGTGCCCCAACCTGTCGCCGCTGGCGGCGGCGTTGAAGGCGTACGGGCCGTGGCTGTTCGCGGCCTTCGCCCTGGCCTTCGCCATCAAGGTGCCCATGTTCCCGGTGCACACCTGGTTGCCGGACGCGCACGTGCAGGCGCCGGTGGCGGGGTCGATGATCCTCGCCGGGGTGATGCTGAAGATGGGGACGTACGGCTTCTGGCGGTACGCGATGCCGCTGTTCCCGGAGGCGGCGCGGTCCCACCGCACGCTCATCGCCTCGCTGGCGGTGGTGGGCATCGTCTACGGGGCGCTGATGTGCCTGGCGCAGCGGGACGTGAAGAAGCTCATCGCCTACAGCTCCGTCTCGCACCTGGGCTTCTGCATGCTGGGGATGTTCGCCTTCACCGCGGAGGCGGCCACCGGGTCGGCGTACCAGATGCTGAACCACGGCGTGTCCACCGGCGCGCTGTTCCTCCTGTTCGGCATGCTCTACGAGCGGCGGCACACCCGGCTGATCAGCGACTACGGGGGCATCGCCAAGGCCATGCCGATGTTCGCGGCGGTGTTCCTGATCATCACCTTCTCGTCGGTGGCGGTGCCGGGGACCAACGGGTTCGTGGGCGAGTTCCTGGTGCTCCTGGGCACCTTCAAGAGCTCCCTCTCCACGGCGTACGGGGTGCTGGCCGCCACCGGGGTCATCCTCGGCGCGGCGTACATGCTGTGGATGGTGCAGCGGGTGTTCTTCGGCCAGGTCACGCACCGGGAGAACGCGCACCTGCGCGACCTGGGGGCCCGGGAGCTGGTGACCGTCCTGCCGCTGGTGGCGGCGGCGCTGCTGATGGGGCTGTACCCGCAACCCTTCCTGGAGCGACTGCAGGCGCCCACCGAGCGCTTCGTGGCGCGGGTGAACGTGGGCGTGCCGGGGGTCGAGACCGATGACGACGTGGTGCGGTTCAACGTGATGCCGCTGCCGCCGCCCGACGCCGAGCAACCGAAACCCGCCCAACCCGCGGTGTCCGCCAACCCATGAACCTCCCGAACATCGGCTCGGCCGACTTCCTCCCGCTCTGGCCGGCCATGGTGCTGGGCCTGGGGGCGATCCTCCTGCTGCTGTCGGAGGTGTTTCTCTCCACCGCGTCGCGCGCGTACCAGTCGGCGCTGGCGTGCGTCACCGCGGTGATCGCGATGGTGATCGCCCTGCGGCTGACGGGGGAGGCGCCGCACGAGATCTTCCTGGGGTTCGGGGTGCTGGACCCGTTCTCCAGCGCCACCACCGCGGTGATCTGCCTGGCCACGGCGCTGGCGTCGGTGGCCTCCGCCGGGTTCCTCCACCGGCGGCAGGCCGAGCGCGGCGAGTTCTACGCGCTGATGCTGTTCGGGGCGGCGGGGATGAGCCTCTTGGCGCTGTCCGCGGAGCTGATCACCCTGTTCATCAACCTGGAGGTGCTGAGCGTGGCGACCTACGCGCTCACCGCGTACCTCCGCAAGGGTTCGCGGCCGTCCGAGGCGGGGTTCAAGTACTTCATCCTGGGGGCGTTCTCCACGGCGCTGGTGCTGTACGGGACGTCGCTGCTGTACGGCGTCACCGGGAGCACCATGCTGCAGCGGATGAGCGGGCCGCTGGCGGTGGCGGTGAAGGTGCATCCGGGGCTGGCGCTCTGTGGGCTGTTGCTGGTGGCGGCGGGGTTCGCGTTCAAGGTGGCGGCGGTGCCGTTCCACATGTGGACGCCGGACGTGTACGAGGGCGCGCCCACGCCGGTGACGGCGCTGATGAGCGCGGGGGTGAAGGCGGCGGCGTTCGCGGCGATGGTGCGGGTGTTCGTGGTGCTGGGGAAGGGGCTGGACCCGGTCATCCTCACCACCGTGTTCGCGGCGCTGGCGGTGGCGACGATGGTGGGTGGAAACCTGCTCGCGGTCCCGCAGCGGAACGTGAAGCGGATGCTGGCGTATTCGTCCATCTCGCACGCGGGCTACCTGCTGGCGGGGGTGGCGGCGCTGTTCGCGCAGCCGGGGAAGGGCGAGTCGGGGGTGCTGGCGGCCACGCCGCTGCTGGGTGGGGCGGCGACGAGCGCGATGCGGGCGGAGGCGGCGAGGGGGATCATCTTCTATCTGCTGGCCTACACGGTGAGCGCGGTGGGGGCGTTCGTGACGGTGAGCGCGCTGGAGCGGCGGGAGGACGAGGACCGGGGGACGGCATGGGACCTGGATCGCTTCTCGGGCCTGGCGCAGCGGCGGCCGGGCTGGGCGTTCGCGATGGCGGCCTTCATGCTGTCCCTGGGAGGCATCCCGCCCACGGTCGGGTTCATGGGGAAGCTC
>DASRBA010000144.1:0-65438 GCA_035637895.1 Myxococcaceae bacterium | reverse complement strand
CCCGCCACTAGGCCGGAGATGACGTTCAGGGAGGCGCCGCCCTCACGCGACGCGGTCACGACCTCGCGCACGTGGGCGGACTCGGTCGAGGTGAAGACCTTGACGACCTCGGGAATGATCGCGCCCGCGAGCGTGCCGCAGGTGATGATGGTGGAGAGCTTCCACCACAGGGTGCCGTCGCCCAGGCCGGGGATCAGCAGGTACGAGACCAGGTAGGTCATCCCCACCGAGACGAGGGAGGTGATCCACACCAGCCACGTCAGCGGCGACTCGAAGTTCATCTTGTCCGCGTTGCCGTAGCGGCTCTTCTGGATCAGCTCGTTGACCGTGTACGAGATGAAGGAAGCGATCACCATCACGATGCGCATCACGAAGATCCACACCAGCAGCTGGACCTGGGTCTGCGGGCTGTTCACCGCCAGCAGGATGAAGGTGATCAGCGCCACGCCGGTCACGCCGTAGGTCTCGAAGCCGTCCGCCGACGGGCCCACCGAGTCGCCCGCGTTGTCGCCGGTGCAGTCCGCGATGACGCCGGGGTTGCGCGCGTCGTCCTCCTTGATCTTGAAGACGATCTTCATCAGGTCGGAGCCGATGTCGGCGATCTTGGTGAAGATGCCGCCGGCGATGCGCAGCGCGGAGGCGCCCAGGGACTCGCCGATGGCGAAGCCGATGAAGCAGGGGCCCGCGTAGTCGGCCGGGACGAAGAGGAGGATGACCAGCATCATGAACAGCTCGGTGGAGATGAGCGCCATGCCGATGCTCATCCCCGCCTTGAGCGGGATGGCGTAGATCGGGTACGGCTTGCCCCCGAGCGAGGCGTGCGCGGTGCGCGAGTTGGCGAAGGTGTTCACCCGGATGCCGAACCAGGCCACCCCGTAGCTGCCGCCGATGCCGAGGAGGCTGAACACCAGGATGGTGATCACCTTCACCGCGGGCATGGCGCGGAACACGCCGAAGTAGAGGATCATCACCAGGCCCACCAGGCCCTCGAGGATGAGGATGAACTTACCCTGGGTGATGAGGTACGTCTTGCACGTCTCGTAGATCAGCTCGCTGATCTCGAGCATCGACTTGTGCACCGGCATCCGCTTCAGCTGCGAGTACTGGAGCACGCCGAACACCAGGCCCAGGACGCAGACCACCAGGCCGCCCATCAGCAGCGCCCGGCCGTCGGTCCCGCGGCCGTCGGCCCCGGTCATGAACGGCACCGAGCCGAGGTCCGGCAGGTGGAGGTCCGCCTCGGAGGCGGAGGCCGTGGAAGCCAGCGCGAGCGCGAGCGCGCCGGCCAGCCGGAATGGGGACCGGAGGCCCCGGAGGAAAGCGAAGGTCATGGTCTGTAAGCTCAGTGGAAGTTCCGAGATTCCGTGGGGTTGGTACGCCCCGTCCCCGCGGAGGCGGGCGTCGCTTATCACCCGGACGGGCCAAACGCCAGGAGTCCTGCGCCGGGGTGATACGGTGTGGTCATCCCATGGCCAAGGGCACCTCGCGCCCGCCGCAGGGCCGGCTCCACCGCTTGCGCAAGCTGGCGGGCGTGGGCGCTCGCGTGGGCGTGGACGTCGTGGGCAAGGCGGTGAAGCGGTGGCGGGGCGGGGAGGAGGACGCGCCCATCTCCCTGGGCACGGCGGAGAAGCTGGCCGCGACGCTCGGGGACCTCAAGGGCGCGGCGATGAAGCTGGGCCAGTTCGCTGCCATGGACGCGGAGTTGCTGCCCGCCGAGGTGCGGGCGGTGCTGGCGCGGTTGCAGAACGAGGCCCCGCCGATGCCGTGGGAGGACGTGGCGGACGTCATCGAGGACGAACTGGGCGCGCCGCCGGAGTCGCTGTTCGCGGAGCTGGAGCGCGAGCCGATGGCGGCGGCCAGCCTGGGCCAGGTGCACCGGGGGAAGATGGCGGACGGGCGCGAGGTGGTGGTGAAGGTCCAGTACCCCGGCATCGGCGCGGCGCTGGAGGCGGACCTGGACAACATGGGGTCGGTGGCGAAGGCGGTGAACGCCGCGTTCGGGAAGATGGCGGGGTACTTCTCGGAGATCCGCCGCGAGCTGTTGGCGGAGCTGGACTACGCGCGCGAGGCGCGGCTGTGCGGCGAGTTCCGGGAGGCGGCGCGCTCGCTGCCGGACCTGTGCGTGCCGTTCACGGTGCCCGAGCGCACCCGGACGCGGGTGCTGACGCTGGAGCGGCTGCCGGGGGAGACGCTGAAGGCGTTCCTCGGGCGCGGGGTGGAGAAGGCTGCGCCTGAAGAACGGTTCCGGGTGAGCCGGCTGTTGTTGCGCGCGGTGCTGGGGCCGTTCCTGGCGGGCGGCGTGGTGCACGCGGACCCGCATCCGGGGAACTACGTGTTGATGCCGGACGGGCGGCTGGGGGTGGTGGACTACGGGTCCATCAAGCGGCTGCCGGATCCGTTCACCGGGGCGTGCCGGAAGCTGCTGCGGCTGGGGCTGTCCGGGGAGCCGTTCGACGTCGTCCCGGTGGCGAGGGAGCTGGGCATCGAGTGGGGCGATCTGCCGGAGGACCAGGCGCGGGAGCTGATGAACGAGGTGCTGGAGATCGGCAGCAGGCCGATCCGGGGCGGGGTGTTCGACTACGCCACCTCGACGATGGTGGGCGATCTGCGGGCGCTGAAGAGCACCCGCTTCCGGCAGTTGCTCAAGTTCCGCCCGCCGGCGGAGGGGTTGCTCTTCTTCCGCGCCGTCGCCGGCTGCGTGATGAACCTCCGCGCCATCGGCGCCCGGGGAGAGTTCCGGGCGGTGTTCGAGGAACTGGAAGCGCTGGCGCCGCGGTAGCGCTCAGAGATCGAGCTCGTCCTCGTCGCGGTCGTCGTCCCGATCCTGATCCCCGTCGTCGTCGTCGAAGCGGTTGGCGAGGCCGCGGAGCTTGTCGGCCATCTCGTGGCCCAGTCGCTCCACCTTCTCCGCCTGGCGCTCCAGGAAGGACTCCATCTGCGAGCGCGAGCGGCCGTGGTCGCCGTCTTCGTCGTTGAAGCCCTCCTGCACGGCGTCGCGCGTGGTGTCCATCTCGTCGCCCATCTGCTCCATGACCGCCTGGGCGCGCTCCATCTCGCGCTGGGCGATCTCCTGCGCGCGCTCGCGAGCTTCCTGGGCCCGCTCCTGCGCCTGCTGCGCCCGCTCCATCGCGCGTTCACGAGCCTCCTGCGCGCGCTCCTGGGCCCGGTCCCGTGCCTCCTGGACCCGCTCCTGCGCGCGCTCGCGGGCTTCCTGGGCGCGCTCCCGCGCCTCCTGCTGGGCCTCGCGCGCCTGCTCCTCCGCGTCGGCGTAGGCCTCCTGCTCCGCCTCACGGGCCTCCTGCTCGGCTTCGCGCACCGCCTCCTCGGCGTCGGTGTCGACCTCGGCGTCCTCGCCCTCGCCGGCGTTCACCTGGACATGGGTGCACGGCCCTCCGACGTGGACCATGGTCAGCCGCGGCATCCCGCGGCCCACGGTGCGGATCATCACCTGGCGCTCGGGCGACCCGAGGAGCACCAGCCGGCGCTCCGCCCTCCGCCGCCCAAACTCGTCGCGCTCCTGGCCCGCGCGGCCGCGGGCGTAGGCCGACCGCGAGACGAACGCCGCGCCCACCACCAGGACCACCAACGTGCCCACCAGCGCCATCCGCGCCGCGGGCGTGCGCAGCTTGCCCAGCCACGGGTGCAGCGCCGGCCACCGCGTGGCCACGAACGACGCGAGCACCAACCACACCAGCGCGGCGACGCCGAGCCCACCCAGCGCCACCTTCCAGATCCACATCACCGCCAGCACAGGAGCCATCCGATGCACCTCGAGGGAGTGTGCTAGTGATATAGCACTCCGCTAAAAAACTAGCAACCAGGCAACTGGTGTTGCGGTGAAGTCGCCGGCAACACCCGGGCGACCCGGTTGGGGCCGCCGTCTTGAATCGGGCTCGCCGCGCGCGTTCTCATGGGTGCCGTTCCATGAGGCCCGCCGTGAGAACGTCTCGCTGGGCTGCCGCCGCGGCCGGCGCGGTGCTGCTGGCGCAGCTGAGCGGGATCGCCCACGTCGCCTTCACGGCGCACGTCCGCTGCGAGCACGGCGAGTTGGTGGAGGCGCACCGGATCGCGCCGCTCCCGCCGCCGGCCGCCGCGCGCGAGGACGGGCTCTGGGAGGGCGAGCCGGCGGCGCTGGACGGCGACCACCGGCACTGCCTCGCCCAGCTCCACACCCGCGCCCAGTTGATGGCGCGCGCGCCGGCGCTGCAGCTCTCCGGGTCTGGCGAGGGGAGCGCCGTCGCTCCGGCGCACCGGATCGTCGCCACCCGCAACGACCGCTATCGGCTGGTGCCGAAGCAGTCGCCGCCGGTCTAGCGAAGCGAATCTCCCGGGCCGCACACGTTCAGTCTGTCGTCCCCCCGCGCTCGCGGTGGGGTGCTCGCGCTCGCGAGCGCCCGCGGGCGCGCACACGCACCCGGAGTCTTTCGATGAATCCGATGTACCCGCGCGCCGTCCCCGGACCCAAGCGGCGCAAGCACGGCCAGCGCACGCTGGACCTGCCGTCCCAACTCGTGGTGGAGCTGAAGTCGGAGGCCGCGCGCCTGGGGCGCTCGCTGTCCTCGGTGGTGCAGATGGCGTGGCGGATCTCCCGCGGCCTGCCCCCGGACCCACCCCAGGTCGTCCAGCCCTGGGAGGCGATCGCCAGCGAGCTGGAGGACCGCCTCAACTACCCCAGCAAGCGCAGCTCCGCTGCCCGGGCCTGGCTTCACTTCGAGGCCTGGTGCGTGGAGCACCAGCTCCTTCCCTGCCCCGCCCGGGACGAGACGCTCCTCGGCTACGCCCGGGCGTGCCTGGCGATCGGCGTGGGGAGGAAGGACGTCCTCCGCGCGGCCGCCGCGGTGGCGGTCGTCCACCGGGTGCGCGGCCACAAGCCGCCCCGCCTCCGCCCCAGCGCCGCTGCGGCGGTGGACGTGCTTCTCCGCGAAAAGGAACGCGCCGCGACCGCGCGATGATCGCGGTCACGGCGCAGAACCTGATCTCGATGGAATGACGAAGCGCTTCCGGCTCGGCCGGCGCGGCCCTGGTTGGCGCGCCGGCTCATGCCGTTTCCCGCTCGAGCGCTAGTTGATGCCGATCTGCGACAGGTCGTTCTTGATGCCGTTGTCCTGGGACAGGCCGTGGTAGGCGCCGATGTCCAGCTGGTAGGTCTTGCCCGGCGAGACGCGCTGCTGGATCCGCTGGCCCAGCTGGTCCACGGCCTGCTCCTCGGCGATGGAGTCGCCGTCGCCGCGGGTGGCCGCGTGGCCCAGCTCGTGCGCCAGGGTGTGGACGAGGTCCGGGTCGCTCTTGAGCGCGTTCGGGCTGATGGTGATGACGCCGTCCTGGTGCTGGCCCATCACGCCCTCGGGCAGGTTGCCGACCTGGATCTTCAGGCCCTGCGCCTGGGCCGCCTGGACCAGCTTGGCGCCCTCGGGGTCCTGGCCGATGCGCTGGAGCGCGTCCTGGAGCCGCGGGTCGTTGGCCTGGACGCCACCCGCCGCGGCCGCCTCGCCACCGCCGCCCGCGCCACCGGCCTTGCCGCCCTTGCCGCCGCCGCCCACCGCGCGCGCGCCCTCGGCGCCACCGCCGCCGCCACCGCCCGCGCCGCCGCCCTGGAGGAGCTGGGTGAGCTGCTGGAGCAGCTGCTCGAGCTGCTGGATGATCCCCTGGAGCTGCGAGGCCAGGTCGCCACCGGCCGCACCGCCCGCCGCGCCCGCGCCGCCAGCCTCACCCGCGCCCGCGGCACCCGCCGCATCGCCAGCGTTGCCCGCGTTTCCGGCGTTGCCAGCATTACCAGCGTTGCCGGCATTGCCCGCGTTCCCGGCGTTACCAGCATTGCCGGCGTTCGCCTCCTGGGCCTTGGCGGCCTGGGGCTTGGCCTTGGCCGCCTCGGCGTTCTGCTGCACGGGCGGCTTCGCGGCGGCGCGCTGGGGAGCGGCCTCGAAGGTGTCCTTGGTCGAAAAGCCCTTCCCGACCTGGAGCGCCTCGGGCTTCGGCGTGGGCTTGGCAACGTTGCCAAGGTTCGAAAGGTTCTGGGTCTGCAGCTTGGGGAGCTGGAGCTGAATAGGCGAGAAGCCCATGAATGTTCCTCCATGGGCGCCTGGGGGGCGCCGAAGTACTTATCGGTGCGACACGCAACTCGTTGCGAGGGATCGCGATAATAGTCCCCTCGCCTTTTGCACCTACATGGAGCGTCCTTGTCCGGACGGGGTGGGGGAGGCCGAAATCCGATGATCCGACGCGAGGATGGGTTGTTGTCAGGATTGCCTGACAGATCGCGGACTTAATTCGATCTCGAAAAAGAAAATGCGCCTGACTCGCTAATCAGCGGCAACCGTTTTTCGGCATTTTCGGCGCATTTCTGGTGAATTCGGCGCATTTCTGATGAATTCTGGCGAATTAACGCACACGCAGCGGTCAGCGCGATCACGCGCTTCCGCCGCTGCGACTCAAACCAGCTCCCGACGCCTAGGCGAACAGCACGACAGCCGCCACGGTGAGGGCGGTCAGGGAGATCATCACGGCAAGGATACGGGTCACGTCCACTCCTGAGGAAGGGGCGCTAGAACGTCAACTAAGCAACGACCATGCCCTACGTAAGGTCCCCGAATCTGGATCAAGGACACACCGAGCCGGCCCGATCCGGAGCAGCCCGCCGCGCCGATCCGGATCGCCGCCTGGATCCTCCTGGATCAGCCAGCCGGCCACTCACCAGACACCGCCGGGCGTTTTCCCGAGAAAAATCACGGCCGACCGGCTAGGAGCGCCCTCGGATGCCGACGACGCTGGTCCCTGGGATGAAGGTTCGCTACGCCCCACAGCCGGAGTGGGGGATCGGCCACCTGGTGGCGCTCCACGAGGATGGTTCGAAGGCGGAGGTGCTGTTCCCGGCGCGCGAGGGGGGCCCCATCCTCGTCTCCACCAAGGGTGACGCGCTGCAGCCCTACCAGCTCTCCGTGGGGACGCTGGTGCGCAACGCCAAGGGCCGCCCCGGCGCGATCACCGGCGAGGAGCCCGGTGGCCGCGGCCTGCGCCGCTACGCGCTGAAGTACGACGACGGCGAGGAAGACGAGATGCCGGAGTCCGAGCTCCGCGCCCAGGCCCCTCGCCCGGACCTCCTCTCCACCCTGCGCGAGGGCCGGGTGGGCGACGCGCGCAACTTCCTCCTCCGCCGGCGCGCGCTGGTGCTGGACGACGAGCGCCGCTGCGACGCGCTGGGCGCCCTGCTCGCCTCGCGGGTGATGGTGAAGCCGCACCAGGTGGGCGTGGTGCAGCGCGTCCTCTCCGCCCGCCGCCCCCGCTTCGTCCTCGCCGACGAGGTGGGCCTGGGGAAGACCATCGAGGCGGGGATGATCTTCTCCGCCCTGCGCCTCAACGGCCTGGCCAACCGCGTCCTGGTGGTGGCCCCGTCCCACCTCACGGTGCAGTGGCTGGCGGAGCTGTTCCACAAGTTCAACCAGCTCTTCACGCTGATGGATTCGGACCGGTACGCGTCCTCGCTCAAGGAGCAGCCGGACCGGTCGCCCTGGGCGCGCTTCGACAAGGCGGTGACGTCGCTGGAGCTGCTCTCCCGCACCGACGAGTACCTGGCGCAGGCCGCCGATCCGTCCGCCGCCTGGGACCTGGTGATCATCGACGAGGCGCACCACCTCAAGGCCGAGCGCGCCTTCGAGGCGGCGAAGAAGCTGGCCCGGAACAGCTGGGGCCTGCTCCTGCTCACCGCCACCCCGATGCAGCTGGACCCGGCGGAGTACCACGGGCTGCTCACGCTCATCGACCCGGCCACCGCGCCCACCCTGGACGGCTTCCAGGAGCGCCTGAGGCGCCAGGAGGAGGTCTCCACCGCCGTCCGCCAGCTGCTCGAGGGCGGGCAGGCGTCGGAGGCGATCGCCGGGCTGGCCAAGCGGTTCCCGGGCGACGACCGGCTGAAGACGCTGGCCAAGGATAGGAGCGCGCTGCTCTCGCACCTGGCGGAGACCTACTCCCTCTCCGAACGGCTCATCCGCAACCGCCGCGCGGTGGTGGGCGGCTTCGCCGAGCGCCAGCTGCGGCGCCACCAGGTCCAGCTCTCCGACCAGGAGCTGAAGGCGCGCGAGTCGGCGGTGAAGCTGCTGGCGGAGAAGGGCAACGTCCGCGGCGCCGCGCTCTCCCAGCTGCTCCGCCGGCTGGAGTCCTCCACCGCGGCGTTCGTGCGCGCGGCGCAGGGGTCGAAGGCGCTGGGCAAGCTCAAGGACGAGCTGCCGAAGGTGGACCGGGACGCCAAGCTCCTCGCCTTCCTCGACGTGCTCCGCGGCATCTGGGCCAAGGAGAAGGGCGCCAAGGTGCTCGTCTTCACCGAGTCGCGCGAGACGCTGGACATGCTCCAGGCGGAGCTGCTGCGCGAGAAGATCGAGCCTCTGGCCTACCACGGCGATCTCCCGCTGGTGGAGCGCGACCGGCAGGTGGCGCGCTTTCGCGACCCAGAAGGGCCCAAGGTCCTCATCTGCACCGAGGTGGGCGGCGAGGGCCGCAACTTCCAGTTCAGCCACCACCTGGTGAACTACGACCTGCCCTGGAGCCCGGCGGTGATGGAGCAGCGCATCGGCCGGCTCGACCGCATCGGCCAGACGCGGCCGGTGGAGATCCACGTCTTCGAGCAGCCGGGGACGCTGTCGGCGGACGTCCTCGCCATCCTCGCCGACTCGGTGGGCGTGTTCGGGGAGACGGTGGGCGGCCTGGACGCGGTGCTGGAGGAGGTGGAGCCGGCCCTGGCGGACCTCGCCCTGGCGGAGCCGGCGAAGCGCGCCGAGTACGCCGCCGCCCTGAAGAAGAAGGTGGCCGAGGCGCGCGCGGCGGTGAACCGCGCCTACGACCCGCTCCTGGACCGCCGCAGCTTCGACCGCGAGGCGGTGGAGGCGCTGGTGGCGCGGGCGCGGACCCGCTTCGGCCTGGAGGCGAACGAGGACGACGGGCTGGAGGAAGGCCTGTGGGCCCAGGCGCGCGACCTGGATGAGCGGCTGGAGGAGGCGGTCACCGACCTGGCCCGGAAGATCGGCCTCGGCGTGGACACCGACGAGCAAGTGGACGCCTTCCAGTGCGCCTTCCAGTTCGGCCACGCGGTGAACGTGGACGCGCTCCCGGGCCTCAACCTCTCCGACGAGCGGACCATCCTGGGCACCTTCTGGCGCGACACCGCCGTCGAGCAGGAGGAGATCGAGTACTTCGCCACCGGCCACGCCCTCGTGGAGGCGCTGTTCGGGTTCCTCCGCGACGGGCCCTACGGGCGCAACGGCGTCCGCTTCATCGAGCGGCGCGGGACCCTCAAGGCGCGCGGGCTGGAGGTGCTCTTCCACCTGGTGCCGCCGGAGGCCGCGGACACCTCGCCGGGCGCGCGGGTGCCGTCGCGGCAGCTCTCGCGCTTCTTGGACCGGCAGCTGGTCCGGGTGGCGGTGGCGCTGGGCCCCACCGGCAAGCCGAAGGTGGATCCCACGCTGCTGGGCGCGCTGGAGGACGAGGGGCGCGCGCTCAAGGGCGACGAGATCCGCGTCGCCTTCCCGGAGATGGCGGGCTTCGTGGACCCGGCCATCGCCGAGGCCACCCGCGCCGCCGAGGTGGAGATGCGCTCCCTGGCGTCGTCCGCGCGGGAGGCCATCCTGGCCGAGCGCGACGCCTCGGTCCGGCGCATGCGCCTGTCGCTCCAGCACCAGGGCCTCCAGGGCGACGCCGTCGAGCAGCAGGTGAAGGCGGAGGAGGAGCACTACCAGGCGCTGCTGGACGCGCTGGGCGGGCTGAAGATCGCGCTCGATTCGGCGTGCGCGTTCGTGATCAATCGGTGAACGACTGCCGGCAAAGACCGGCCGCGCACGTCACGCCACGGAGGGTCAGTCGCATTCCCGACAACTCCCCGGTGGCGCGGGCCATGAAATGTGTCCGGGGCCGGCAAATCGGCCTCGGCCGCGACAGCGGCGGTTGACCACCGGTCCGGGCGGACGGGACAATTCGACCCATGGGACCGTGCAACGAGACGCTGGCGCGGCACCTGGAGCAGCGGCGGCTCCGGGAGGAGTACCTGCGGCAGGAGTCAGTGCGCCGGCGGCACCAGCAGCCCGCTCCGGCGCAAGTTGACGGGCGGGGCGTCCAGCAGCCAGGTCACGGCCTCGGCGGCCACCTGTTCGAAGGCCTCCAGCCGGTCCGTACAGAGGTGGTCTGAGTCCGGGACGACGAACAGCTTCCGCGGCGGCGGGGTCTCCTCCACCAGCCGCCGCACGTCGTCGAGGGCCGCGAACTCGTCGTGGTCGGACTGGATGAAGGCCTTGGGCTTCCGCAGCTCGCGCAGCAGCCCGAAGCTGAACGCGCGCAGCGCCACGCCCGCCAGGAGCAGCCGCTCCACCCGCGGGTCCTCGATGGTCAGCTGCAGCGCCACCCGCGAGCCGAAGGAGAAGCCGGACACCAGCAGCGGCACGCCGGGCTGCTGGTGCTGGAGGAAGTCCAGCGCGGCCCGCGCGTCGTCCACCTCGCCGCGGCCGTCGTCGTGCTTGCCGGTGGAGGCCCCCACGCCGCGGAAGTTGAAGCGCAGGGTGGAGACGCCCGCCTTCCGGAAGGCGTCCGCGATGCGGTAGGTGACGTGGTTGTGCATGGTCCCGCCGTGGAGCGGGTGCGGGTGGCACACCACCGCGGCGGCCTTCGGCTGTTCCACCGTCCAGAGCAGGGCTTCCAGTCGCCCATGCGAGACCGGGACGTCGATGGTGGACACGGGAGTCCTTCCTTGCCTTGGGCCCTAGGCCCGCAGCTTCTCGCGCAGCGCCTTGGCGCGAGCCTGCATGTCCGGGTCGGTGGAGGTCATCTCGATGGACTTGAGCCGCTGCTCGAGGCTGGCGGGGATCTTCCCCTTGAACTTGCCGTCGGCGTGCAGCGCCTCCAGCTTGCCCAGGGCCTTGTCCGCGATGCGCTCCCGGGGGTGGTCCAGCAGCGAGTCGAGGAAGTAGGGGTCGTCCGGCAGCTCCGGGTACTTCTCCAGGTACTCGATGATGCCCTGGACCCAGGCCTTGCGGTCCGGCAGCTCGCGCAGCTTGAGCATGGCCTCCTTCTGGGCCTTGCGCTTGCCGTCCGGGTCGAAGCTCTTGGCCAGGTGCTCCGGCAGCTCCCCGCCGGTGAAGAGCGAGTCGGCGGCGTGCTTGTAGCGCTCGTAGGTGGGGCTCCGCTCGAGGCGCTGTTGGGCCGCGTCGTCGTGCCGGGTGTGGTACCGGCTCCCCTTGCCCCGCTGCGCGTCGATCTCCCGCCAGCTCTTGTTGCGCTTGCCGGTGAACCCGCCGCCCTGGTCGTCGTCTCGGTCTCTAGGCATCCGTGCTGCTCTCCTTCCGGGGGCGGCGAGCGCTCCACAGCGCCCTCAGCCCCTGGGTCACCAGCGCCTTCGCGCGCGCGGAGTCCGCGGGCGTGAGTGGCGCCACTTCGTCCTGCTCGGCCTCGAACACCGCCTCATCGGCGTAGGCCTGGAGCGCCGCAGGTGCCGGATGTCCCGTTCCAGCCTCCTGAAGCTCCGCGCGGGCGAGACTGCGGACGCCCGGCGGCCAGCCCAGCTCGATCAACGCGTGAAGCTCGAACAAGAGCTGCCGGGCCAGCCCGAAGACTTCATCCGGGAGGCCCTGCTCGTCAAGGAATCCCAGCAACGCGTCTTGTCGGTTCTCGAAGGAATGCTCCAGGCGGGTGACTTCCCGCTCGGGCGCCTCGTCGAGGTACTTCCAGGCGGCCTCCATCCACGCGTCGTCCGGCGCGTCGCCCTCGAACGGGGGCGGGCGTTCGGGGATGGGCTTCTTCGCGGGGCGCGCTCGGCCGGGGCCCTCGTCCAGAGAGATGCTCTGTCCGCGGGCCAACACATCCCACAGGCCGAGGAGGTTCTGGAACAGGCGGCGGGCGACGTCCGGGTCGGGGAAGTGGGGCTCACCGTCGAAGAGAGTGGGGACGACCGTCTCGCGGGGCTCGCCGTGGCGGAGGGCTTCGCGCATGCGCACGACGGCGCCCTCGGTGTCCACGCGAGCGCCGGCGATGTCCAACAGGCCGTCCAGGACTTCCTTCCCCTCGAAGGCGGGCTCGAACGGCGCTCGGTCGCGACGACCCATGAGCGCGGCAGGTTAGCCCATGCCCTCCCGCTCCTGCCGCTCGCGAGGCCCCGACGGCCACTGGTAGTCGTCCGGGACGTGGCCGCCGCCCATGTTGGCGGGGCCAATCCAGTCGACGTCCTCGTATTCGGGCAGGGCGTGGTGGCCGTCCGGCATGACGGGTTCGCCGGTGATGACTTCCCGCGGCTCCTCGGTCAGGGAGAAGGGACAGCAGATCGGGAGGTCGAGGTCGGGGCCATCCATGCCTGGGAAGGTAGGCACGATCAGCGCGCGAGGGCCCGGGCGTGGGCGGCGATGAACTTCCGGCCGCGGCCCCCTGACACGGCGGAGACCACGGTGCCGCTGGCGTCGACGAACGCCGTCCCGGGGAGCGAGCGCACCCCCAGCGGGTCGAGCATCCCGTCCTCCCCGTCGTAGATGGCGATGGCGCCGCGGTAGTCCACCGCCTCCGCGATGTTCCTCAGGCGCTCCGGGTCGTCCTCCAGGGCGATGGCGAGGACCTGGGGTCCATCCGGGCCCAGCTCCTTCCGCGCGGCTTCCAGCTCGGGCAACTCCCGAACGCAGCCGCCTCAGCCGGGGAGCCAGAGCTCCAGCACCCAGGCGCGGCCGATGAACGAGGCGCGGTCCATCCGCGCGCCGTCGAGCGACTTCAACGACAGGTTCTCCGGCAGCGGCCGGCCGACCCGGTCCACGGAGTCGCAGCCGGCGGCGAGGGCGGCCAGGGCGAGGATGGCGGGGAGGGGCCTCATCGCGCGGTGCCCCCTCACAGGTACTTGCCCAGCAGGAGCCCCAGGCGCTGCTTCTCCGCCGCCGGGATGAGCGCCTTGTCGGACCAGATGCCCAGCGCGAGCGCGCTCTGGCAGTGGCACTCCGGCAGGCCCTGGGCGCCGGGCGCGAGCCGCGGGAGCGTCTGGCGCATGAGGTTGAGGCCGCGGTCGGTGGCCACCTGGAGGTTGCCGATGATCTCCTTCAGCAGCTCCCCCTGGTCCTTCGGCGCGTGCGGCTGCCAGCAGTCGTAGTCCGTGGGGAGGGCGACCAGCGCGTAGCAGAGCTCCGCCTCGCGGGCGAGCTTCGCCTCCGGCATCACCGTCATGCCGATCAGGTCCGCCCCCCACGACCGGTGCAGCTCGCTCTCCGCGCGCGTGGAGAACTGAGGGCCCTCCATGCACACGTAGGTGCCCTGCTCGTGGACCGTGTGCCCGGACTTCCGCCCCGCCTCGACCAGCGCGGCGCGCAGCCGGGGGCAGAACGGCGCCGCCAGCTCCACGTGCACGGCGATGTCGTCGAAGAAGGTCGACGGCCGGCGGAAGGTCTTGTCGATCACCTGGTCGCAGACGACCAGGTCCCGCGGGGCGATCTCCTGCTTCAGCGACCCCACCGCGGCGCTCGCCAGCACCTGCGTCGCCCCCACGCTCTTGAGCGCCCAGACGTTCGCCCGGTACGGCACCTGCGACGGGTTGAAGCGGTGGCCTTTCCCGTGCCGCGAGAGCGCCGCCACCTTCTGGTCGCCCACCTTGGCCAGGAAGATGGGCCCGGAGGGCTTGCCGAACGGCGTGTCCACCTCCACCGCCTCGCCCCCGAGCGCGCTCAACGCCTGCCCCAGCCCGGAGCCGCCGATGATGCCGATGATGGGTTCGCTGGTGGTCGCCATGCGCCGCGTCTTAGCGGCAGAGCGCGGGCGTTGCCACCAGGCAGGCGCCGAAGTCGGACTCCAGCCTGCCGATCTCGTCCTGGCTCATGCTGGCCACCGCGCCGCAGGCCCGGCTGTACCCCGGGCCCTCGGACGAGGTGCACGGCTCCATCCCGTCGGCGGACGCGCGGAGCGGCGCCACCTCCCGGGCCGACCGCGCCGACAGCCCCACCACGCACAACAGCGACGCGGCGCAGAGCGCGAACGCCGCCACCTCCCGGCGGACCTGCCGCTTCCGGGACCGCGCCTTCGCCGCGCCCTCCACCTTCGCGAACAGCTCCAGCCGGGGCAGCGCCGGCTGCGCGGCCGCCCGGGCGTGGAACATGGCCCGCTCCCGCCGCAGCGCCGCCAGCTCCAGGCCGCACGGCCCGCAAGCCGCCGCGTGCTCCAGGGCGCGCCGCATCTGGTCCATGGGGAGCTCGTCGAACGCCAGGGACTCCAGCCGCTCCAGGTCGCAGGCGGCGCTCATGCGGCACCTCCGTCGCCCTCGCCCGCCGCGTCCAGCGCGGCGCGCAGCTTGAGCCGGGCGCGGTGGACCTCCACCTTCGCCTTGGACAGGCTCCACCCCAGCGTGGAGGCGATCTCCTCGTAGCGCAGCCCGTGGTCGAACCGGAGCAGCAGCGCGGCGCGCTTGTCCTCGCTCAGCGAGGCCATCGCCCGCTCCACCACCTCCATCTCCTCCCGCCCCAGCAGCACGTGCTCGGGGCTGGGCGCCGCGGAGGCGCGCTCACCGCGGAGGTCGCCCCCGCCGGGCCCGTCCCGCCGCCGCGCCCTCCGCAACTCCAGGCTCACGTTGCGCGCGATGCCCAGCAGCCACCCCAGCACGCGGTCCCGCTGCTCCAGCGTGCCGAGCCGTTCGTGGGCGCGGACGAAGGTCTCCTGCAACCCCTCGTCCGCCAGCGTCGCGTCCCTCAGCAGGTCCTTGAGGAAGCGGTGGACGGCGCCGGAGTGCTCCAGGAAGAGGGTCCGGAAGGCGTCCGCCTCCGCCTGCACCGCCGCCCGCCGCAGGGCCAGGACCGCCGCCCCAGCGGGCACCTCCACCGCCTTTTCACGGAACCCCACGGACGGCAGTGATAGCAGCCGCCGCCCCGTTACACACGTTGTCGGAACAACCGGCCGCGCTTGTAGGCCTTGATGAGGCCGAATGCGACCAGGACGGCCAGCTCCAGGGCGCCCAGGCCCAGCAGCCACCCGGTCGAGAGCTGCCCGCGCGCGGCGAGCTCCCAGCCGAGCATCAGCACCGCCCCGGTGGCCCACGCGGCGAACGGGTTGTGCTCCTTCTTCAGGCCGCGGCGCCAGTCGAACCGGTCGTTGAGGCGGCCCGGGTAGGCGGGTCGAAGGCGCGGTACCCAGCGCGGCACCTTCGACAGGAAGTCGCGGTAGGCGTCGCCGTGGCGCTCCAGCAGGAAGCGCTCCTCGGCGCGGATGATGAAGTGGTACTCGCCGAAGAAGAACCCCAGCGTGACCGCGTACGCCCAGGGATCGTGGGCGATCAGGAGCAGGCCCAGGACGATGCCCAGGTTCCCCACGTAGAGCGGGTTCCGGACGTGGGCGTAGGGGCCCTGGGTGTTGAGGTGCGTGGACTCCAGGACCGCGCCCTGTCCAGAGCTGCCCTCCCGGACCTGGCTCAGCGTGGAGAAGCGGAGCGCCTGGCCGGCCATCGCCACCGCCAGCCCCAGCGCGTCGAGCCCCGCGTCCACCGCCGGTCCGCCGGGGCCGGGCGCACCCCGCGACCGCCACAGCAGCCACCCCACCAGCGCGATGACGGGTACCGGCGTGAAGCTGCGAAATCGGAACAGCGCGGTCCCGATCGCGGTGGTCGGAGTGGGCTGGGTGGTCGCGGTCGCCATGCAAAACTGTCCAAGGCTCTACACCCCTTCTCAGTGGGTGAGAACCAGCACGATCACCTCAGGCGCAAAGGTAGGACTTTGCCGCAGATTGGTCGCTCTCGTTCGCCAAGAAATGTCTCTCAAGCGGTAAAAGCGCTCCACGTTTCCTCGCGAAACAGGGTCCCCGCGCGGGGAGACAACGTGGGTGTCCCGATCCTCCCACGCTGTTTGGGCCGCTGAGGTCTCCCTTGCCTACGCCCAGTGTCACGCAGAAGACGACCAACCCCACCCTGCCCGCGGTGCCGCCGCCGGCCGAACAAGCTCCACAGGCGAAGCAGGCGCCCGCCCCGGCCGAGAAGCCCGCCCCGGCGCAGACCGGCTACGCGACCCAGGACGCCTTCGCGGCGCCCGAGCGCGCGGAAGCCCAGAAGGCGCAGCTGGGTGACGCCTTCCAGCAGACCCCGGTGAAGCAGCCGGTGGCGCTCGAGGCGCCGGCGCCGGCCCCGGCGCCCGACGACCGGATGAAGGCGGCCATGGGGAAGCTGCTCGAGGACCCCAAGTTCGCCGAGGCCGTCAAGAGCGAGACCCTGTTCAAGGACCCGGAGGCCATGGGGAAGCTGGAGGAGGTCGCCCAGAAGGCGGCGCCCCAGGCCGACCCGAACAAGCAGCCGAACCCTACCGATCCAACGGAGGGCATGACGGCGGACGAGCGCGCGAAGTACGACGGGCTCCCGCCGGACCAGAAGAAGCGCTACGACGAGCTGCACCAGCAGGCGTGCGCCACGCCGCCGCCCGAGAAGAGCGTGCAGGCGCTTCGCGACCTGCTGAAGAACGGCGAGCTGGGGCAGTACCTCGACGTCGAAAACTCCCCGAACATCACCCCCGAGGGGAAGGCCGACCTCCAGTCGCTGCTGTTCTCGGGCAAGCTGGAGCAGCGCTCCAACTACGGCCTCACCACCCTCAGCTACCTCCACGACCTGGCCACCGGGGAGGGGGACAAGACGGGCATGGGGGTGAACCGCCAGGAGCTGCTCGCCGGGTTGCTGAAGGACCTCGCCCGCCCGGACACCATGAACCAGGGGGAGGGCAACCACGACTGCGCCGGGACGGATGCCGCCTACGGGATGGCGAAGGGCGATCCCGCCGAATACGCGCGCGTCATCACCACCCTGGCCGAGAAGGGGGAAGTGAACCTCACCTCGCCCTGGGCGAGGTTCCTGGGCAAGCCGGACGCCATCTTGAAGTTCAACGGGACCGTCGACGACCCCAACAAGCGCCCGCTGACGCAGTCGATCTTCGCCAGGTCGTTCGACCAGGCGGCCGCGGCGAGGGCGAGCGCTGGTCTCAGTCCGCTCCAGGCCCTCTTCAACCAGCTCACGGCCAACTTCTTCGGCCTCAATGGCAAGGAGTTCGTGGGCCAGCTCAACGCGGGGGACGGGATCAACGGCGGCGGCTGGAAGCCGGCGTACATGCCCAAGGAGGGCGACGCCCAGCGGGCGCAGGCCGAGCAGGACGCCCAGAAGCTGCTGCAGGGCGCCTCCGATGACAAGCCGCTCTATGCCCTGGTCAACGGGCACTGGGTGTCGGTGACCGGGGCAGGAGGAGAGCCCCCCATGGTCACGTACCAGAATGCAAAGGGCGAGAAGGAGACCGTGCCGATGGCCGATTTCCTCAAGGCCCTCAACACCATCTGCTACCAGGGCGGCGACGCGCCCCCCTCGATGAGCGACGCGAGCAACGCCGGCCGCGGCGGCGGCGGCGATCGCACCCTGGGCAGCGGCCCGAGCAACCAGTAGGCGCTAACGCCGGCGGGCCAGCCAGCCCTCCACCTCCGCGGCGCGCTCCGCCTTGCCGGCGCGCTGGTAGTTGGCAAGGGCCTGCTCCCCGTAGCGCAGCGCGGCCGCTTTCTGCTGGCCGAGTTGCCACAGCGCGCGCGCGAGCCCGTACTGCGTGTCCCCCAGGTCCTCGGGGAAATCGCCCCGGATGGCCAGCGCCCGCTCCAGCATGGGCTTGGCCTCCGCCGGCTGCCCCAGGCCCAGGAGCGACTGGCCGATCCCGTCGTACGAATACGACAGGCGCTGGTCGTCCGCGGGCAACGCCTTCTGCTTGATCTCCAGCGCCCGCCGGTAGGTGGCCAGCGCGTCCTCGAAGCGGCGCTCCTCCCCGAAGATGGTGGCCTTGATCTCGAGCATGCCGGCCATCTGCACCGTGTCCTCGCCCATGCGCGCGCGGGTGATGCGGATCGCCTCGTCGATGCTCCGATGCGCGGAGCCGTAGTCGTGCCGGTCGATCTGCGCCTGCGCCATGGTGAACAGCCGCGGGATCAGGTACGGGTGGTCCGGCCCCAGGCGCCGGCGCAGGGTGGCGATGGTGTCCTCCAGGAGCGCGATGGCCTCGTCCAGCCGGCCCAACAGCTGGTACACGGAGGCCAGGTTCCCGGTGGCATTGAGCGTCAGGACGTCGTCGTGCCCCAGCTCGCTGGCCAGGAGCTGCCGTCCCCGCTCCAACGTCCCGGCGGCGACGGGGAGCTGCCCCTCCACGTTCTGGAGAAACGCCAGGTTGACCAGCAGGGCGCCCTGGCGCTCGGCGTTGCCGCCGATCCGGTCCAGTGCCGCCTGGGCCTGCGCCGCCCACTTCTTGCCGCGGGCGAAGTCCTTCTGCTCGGCGGCGGCGTACACCGCGTGGGTCGCGGCGCGGATGCGGACGAGGTCGGCCCGTCCGGCATCCGCGGCCAGCATCGCCTCCTCGAGCACGTCGATGGACCTCGCGGTCTCCCCGGTGCGGTCCAACAGGTAGCCCTGGAGGAACAGCGCCTCGGCCTCCACCGGCCGGTAGCGCAGGGTCCGCGCGCGCTCCCCCGCGGCGTTGGCCTTCTCCAGCGCCTCCTTGTAGAGGCCCGCGTCCTTGAGCGCGTTCACCTCGGTGAGCTGCTCCTTCACCTGGCGGATGGCGTCGCGCGCGGCGGGGTCCTCCGGCAGCGGCACCTCCTGGGTGAGGGCGGACGCGTCCGCGCAGGAGCGCACGCTGGACAGCCCGGTGGCCGCGTCCACGCCGCGGTCCACCAGCTTCTGGTCCGCCGAGGCGAACAGCGCGGTGAGGTACTGCAGCTCGTGCAGCCGCAGGTCCAGGCACGCCACCCGCAGCGCCATCACCGACTCCGGCTGGTCGCCCCGCACCCGGGTGGCGGTGCAGGTCTCCTCGCTCATCGCCGTCCACTTTCGCGCGTAGTCGTCCAGCGCGCCGGCGGTGCGCGCGAACTGCGCCTCGCCGTCCTGGAGCGCGGCGAACGCCCGGTGCATGGCCGCCCGCCGGTCCTGGTCCCACGCGCCCTGGAGCCGCTGCTCGGCGCCCTTGCAGCGCGCGTCCGGCCGGAGCGCCACCGCCCCGCCCGCCGCCACCGAACCCACCGCCACCACCGCCGCCGCCACCAGGAGGTTCGCCCTCCCCTTGCGCGCGTCCTTTTGGAGCGCGTCCAGGAACGCGTCCATGGTGGGGAAGCGCCGCGCGGAGTCCGCGGAGAGCGCGCGCCGGACCGCCTGGCCCATCCACTCCGGCACCCCGTGACCCGCGGGCGGAGGTTGGATCCGCCCGTCGAGGATGGCTTGCAGTCGCTCGGCCAGGATCTTGGGGGCGAACGGGCGGACCCCGTAGAGCGCCTCGTACAGGGCCACCGCGAAGCTGAACTGGTCGGTGCGCTCGTCGGTCACGTCGGCGCGGATCTGCTCCGGGGCCATGTAGCGCGGCGTGCCCATGATGGTGCCCGCCTGGGTGAGCGGCGTGTCCAGCAGCGGCATCTCGATGGAGCCGGTGCTGGTGCGGTCTTCGGCCCCCTCCCCCCGGGAGGCGCCCAACCGGGCGTCGTCCGTCCGCGCCTCGTGCGCGGGCCGCGCCAGGCCGAAGTCCGCCACCCGCGCGCGGCCGTCCTTGCCCAGGAGGACGTTGTCCGGTTTGAAGTCGCGGTGGATGAGGCCCACCGCGTGCGCCGCCGCCAGCCCGCGCCCGGCCTGGACGAAGATCTCCCGGACCTCCTGCCAGCTCCGCTTCTTCTCCTTCAGCCACCCCTTGAGGTCGCCCCCGTCCACGAACTCCATGGCGAGGAACACCCGGCCCTGGAAGGTGCCCACGTCGTGGACCGCCGCGACGTTGGGGTGGGTGAGCCGCGCCATGGCCTGCGCCTCGCGCATCAGGCGGATCTGCAGGCGGTCCCGGCTGACGTCGGAGCGGCCGCGGTGGGAGAGGACCTTGAGGGCCACCCGGCGGTCGAGCTGCGGGTCGTACGCGGCGTAGACCGCGCCCATCCCGCCCGAGGCCAGGTGCTGGAGGATGTCGTAGCGGCCCACGATGGCGCCGCGCTCCAGCGGCTCGTCGTCGTCGTCGTCGCCGCTGGCTCCTGGCGTGTGGTCCAGGAGGACGGGGAGGGTGTGCGCCAGCTCGCGCCGGCCGTTGGCGGGCGCCGCGGGTGCCCGGGCCGGCGGTACCTCGCCGGAGTCGTCCTCGCCGGCGATCGAGACGTCCTGGGGACCGCTGAGCCTGGAGAGCAGCGAGCGGCAGGCGGCGCAACCCTCGACGTGCGCGCTCACGCGCTGGGCGTCCGTGGGCGGCAACTCGCCCTGGGCGAGGGAGACGATCTCTCCGTCGGACGGACACGCCATGTGGGTGCAGTCTACCGTGTCCCCGTGCCCGGTCCCTCACCCAGCGCGCCCTGCCGCAGCAGCGCCGAGTACCGCCCGTCCCGCGCCGCGAGCTCGTCGTGGGTGCCGCGCTCCACCACCTGCCCGGCCTCCAGGACGTAGATCAGGTCCGCGTGGCGCACGGTGGAGAGCCGGTGGGCGATGACCAGCGTGGTCCGCCCCTTCTGCAGCTCCGCCAGTCCCGCCTGCACCTCGCGCTCGGAGGCGGCGTCCAGCGCGGAGGTCGGCTCGTCCAGCAGCAGCAGCGACGGGTCGCGCAGGAACGCGCGGGCGATGGCGATCCGCTGCCGTTGCCCGCCCGACAGCAGCGCGCCGCGCTCGCCCACCGCCTCGTCCAGCCCCCGCGGGAGCGCCCGCACGAACCCGTCCGCGTGCGCGCGCCGGAGCGCGTCCCACAGCTCGGCCTCCGACGCCTCCCCCCTCCCGAACGCCAGGTTCTGCCGCACGGTGCCGGTGAAGAGGATCGGCTCCTGGGGCACCCACGCCATCCGCTCGCGCAGGGACCGCCGGCTCAGCCCGGCCGCGTCCCTCCCCGCCCACACCACCCGCCCCTTCCGCGGCTGCACGAACCCCAGCAGCGTGGCGAACACCGTGCTCTTCCCCGACCCCGACGCGCCCACCAGCGCCACCGTCCTCCCCGCCTCCACCTCCAGCGTCAGCCCCCGCAGCGCGTCGCGCACGCCGTCGTACGACACCGTGGCGCCGTCGAACGACAGCGCGCTCCCGGGAGCCAACACGGGCGCCGACTCCCCCTCGTCCAGAGGGCGCGGCGCGTCCTCCAGCTCGAACAGTCGCGCCGCCGCCCCCAGCCCCTGCGCCACCATCGAGTACGTCCCGGAGATCGCCTTCAGCGGCTGGTACATCAGCAGCGCCGCCGCCAGGAACGAGAGCAGGTTCTCCGCCAGCGCCGGCTCCGCCGCCACCGCGCGCGCGCCCACGCCGATGGCCAGCGCCACCCCGACGATGCCCAGCACCTCCACCGTGGGCGTGAACGCCGCCCGGATGAACAGCGACCGCCGCATCGTCGACAAGTACGCCGCCTGCTCCGCGTCGAACCTCGCCACGGCGCGCGTCTCCCCGCCGTACCCCTGCACCACCGGCAGGTTGTGGAGCTGCTCCGCGGCCAGCTCGGACAGCCCGCCCAGGCTGGCCTGCGCGCGCGTGGCGACCTTCTTCAGCGACCGGGCGAAGCGCGACACCGGCACCACCGCCGCCGGCATCACCAGGAAGGTGAGCAGGAACAGCCGGACGTCTTTCAAGAGGCACACCGCCAGAAGCGCCAGCACCTGCAGCCCGTCCTTCACGTACGAGCCCAGCGCCTGCGTCACCGCCACCTCCACCTGCGCCACGTCCGCGGTGAGCCGGGAGAGCAGCTCCCCGGAGTGCCGCTCCTCGTAGAAGCGCGGCGGCAACTCCAGCAGGTGCGCGTGGAGGTCCCGCCGCAGGTCCGCCATCCCGCGCTGCGCCGCCGACTGCATCCACCCCCCCTGGAGCCACTGCGCCACCGCCTTCAGCGCGGCGACCGCCACGATGGCGAGCGGGAAGACGACCACCAGGTCCTTCCGCTCCACCGCCACGCCCCCCAGCTCCACCGGGCCCTGCGTGAGCACGGCCTTGAGCAAGGGGCCGATGAGGTAGGCGTACAGGCCGGCGGCGGCGGCGGCGATCGCCGAGGCCACGGCGGCGGCGGCGGCGGTCGCCCGGTAGGGCTTCAGCGAGCGCAGCAGCCGGCGGTACGTCCCCTTCGGGGGCAGGGCCTCCAAGGTCCGGGCACTCTCGCATCGCCGCGCCAGGACTGGCAAATCTGGCCCCGGGCGCCATTCCCCGGCGGAGGGCGAGGCGCCAGGCGTGCGGTCCATGTGGGAGCGTTGCCCCTACCTGGGTGGGACTCAAGCTTTAGTCCCGCAGTCGCAGTGCCCTATGCGGGCGCAGCTTCACGCGAGGAGGCCGGGCCGTGGAGATGACCGGAAAGGAAACCGGGACGACGTGGGGCTGTGAGCCCGTCGTGGGCAACGAACATCGTCGCCGCCTGCTGTGGTTGATGGCCGAATACTTCCGGACGATGGGCTACACGGACATCAAGGCGAGGCTCCCGGGGTTCGTCCCGCCCCCCGTCCTGTCAGGGACCATCGAGGACCACCGCCCAGACTTCACCTGCCGGCAGTCCGACCGGGAGCGCACGCCGATCATCCTCGAGGTGGTGACGCTGGAGAGCGTGGCCGATCCGACGGCCGACAACCGCTGGTCCCTGCTCTCCTCCGCGGCGCGCCTCTACAACGCCGAGCTGCACTTCGTGGTGCCCAAGTGGAACCCGAACGCGTCCATCGACGCGGCGCTCCGCCGGCGCCTGCAGCGGCTGGAGCTGTCCTACAACCGGGTCTGGAACGTGTAGGGCGATCCACCCCGCGGATTGCCGGGCTTCCCATCGCGGTTATATTGGCTACGCGCCGCCTCGTGTGGCTCGTTTATCCAGTAAATCCAGGGAGTTGCAGGGATGCCGGCGGTGGGTGGGCAGCAAAGCAAGCGCGACTACTACGAGGTGCTGGGCGTCGAGCGCAACGTCTCGCCCCAGGAATTGAAGAGCGCCTACCGCAAGGTCGCGCTCCAGTTCCACCCGGACCGCAACCCGGGCGACAAGGACGCCGAGGAGAGGTTCAAGGAGGCGACCGAGGCCTACGAGATCCTCTCCGACTCGGACAAGCGGGCGCGCTACGACCGCTTCGGCCACGCCGGCTCGGGCTTCGAGGGGTTCGGCGCCGGCGGCTTCAGCACCGTCAACCTCAACGAGATCTTCGGGGAGATCTTCGGCGACATCTTCGGGGGCGGGAGGCAGCGGCAGCGGGGCGGCCGCCAGCGAGGCGCCGACCTCCAGTACAACCTGGAGATCAGCTTCGAGGAGGCCGCCTTCGGCTGCGAGGTGCGCGTCCCCATCCCGCGCTCCAAGCCGTGCGAGCCGTGCAAGGGCACCGGCGCCAAGGGCGGCGAGGCGCGCTCCTGCCCCACCTGCCAGGGCTCCGGCGAGCTGCGCTTCACCCAGGGCTTCTTCTCCGTCTCCCGCACCTGCAACGCCTGCGGCGGCGCCGGGCGGATCATCGTGGAGCCGTGCCCGGCCTGCGCCGGCCGCGGCCGCACCGAGTCCCGCACCGAGCTGACGGTCTCCATCCCGCCCGGCGTGGACACCGGGACGCGCGTCCGCGTGCCGGGCCAGGGCGAGGCGGGCGACAGCGGCGGCGGGTCGGGCGACCTCTACGTGGTGATGCACGTCCGCGAGCACGCGCTGTTCGCCCGCGACGGCACCGAGGTCTTCCTGGAGGTCCCCATCACCTTCACCCAGGCGGCGCTGGGCGCGAACATCGAGGTGCCCACGCTCGACGGGAAGGCGAAGCTGAAGATCCCCGCCGGGACGCAGAACGGGAAGGTCATCCCCATGAAGGGGAAGGGCATCCCGCATCTCCACGGCGGCGGGCGCGGCCACATGCACGTGCGGGTGCTCGTGGAGACGCCGACCGAGCTCAACAAGGAGCAGCGCGCGCTCCTGGAGCGCTTCGCCGAGCTGGCGGGCGAGGACGTGCACCCCGTCTCGAAGAGCTTCTTCGCCAAGGTCCGCGAGCTCTTCGGGTAGCCCAGCTGCCTCACCACCGAGCGTGCGGACGGCGTCAAGCTGGCGCCGACGCCAGGCGCATCGTCTGGCTGATCGGCGAATCTTACAGATGTGCTGAGAGACGACACAGAGGCCATCGACCGGGCGGCAAGCAGGTTGGCCTGGGAGTCCGTGGGCGGGCGCGAGCGCTTCATCAAGGTGAGCCGCCGCCGGGTCCGCGTGGTGGAGGTGGGCCGCAAGGGCCACCCGCTGGTCCTCTTCCACGGCGCCGGCGGCTGGGCCGAGACCTGGGGCGAGGTGGTGCCCGCCCTGGCGAAGGCCGGCTACCACTGCTTCGCGGTCGACCTGCCGGGCTTCGGCCAGAGCGCCCCGCCGGTCCACCCCCGCTACTTCGAGCCGGGCCGCTCCTACTACGTGCGCTGGGCGGTGAAGGTGCTGGACGCGCTGAAGCTCCGGCGCGCCACGCTGATCGGCCACTCGCTGGGCGGGACGATCGCCATGCTCACCGCCGCCAGCAGGCCGGAGCGCGTGGCCCGGCTGGTGTTGATGGCGCCCGGCGGCTTCGGCGACCCCATCCTCTACCGGCTGCGGATGATGGCGCTCCCCTTCGGCGTGTGGCTGGCGCCGCGCATCCCGGACCGGCTGATCCGCGGCTTCCTCCGCGCCAACGCGTATGACCCCCAGTGCCTGCCCGAGTGGCTCTACGCGGACGCGCTCCGGTACGCCCGCGCGGGCGGCGGCGCGGAGCTGGCGCGGGTGATGGCGCAGGGGCTGTCCAAGTTCCGCGGCCCCAACGGCCTGGGCGCGCAGTGGCGCGTGCGGCTGGCCGCGGGTGTTCGCTGCCCGACGTTGGTGCTGTGGGGCCGCCAGGACCGCACGCTCCCCGTCTCCCACGCGGTGGACGCGGCGGCCACGCTGCCCGGCGCGGTGGTCGAGGTGATCGAGAACGCGGGCCACCTGCTGATGCTGGAGAAGCCCCGCCTCGTCCAGAGGGCCCTGCTCGCCTTCCTGGAGGTGACGGCGGCGCGCGTGACGGCGGCGCGCCTGTACAGCCGCACGGAGCCCGTCACACGTGGCGCCGAGTTTGCTATGCCAGCAGCTCTATGACGAACGCTCGCTGGCGCGGCGCGGCCGCGTTGCCGCTCCTCGTGGTGGCGATGTCTGCCTGCCCGCCGAGGGGGACGCGCGGCGGCGGCCTGCCGCTCGGGGGAGGAGGGGAGACCCAGTTCCCCGACAAGCCCACGGTGGAGGCGAAGCATGACCCCGCCGCGGACGACGCCCTGAAGAAGGCGGAGCAGGACGCGGCGGCGCAGGCCTCCAAGGACAAGGCGGCGCAGGTCTACCTGGGCGTGCGCAAGGCGTACCCGGAGACCACCGCCAGCCAGGAGGCGCTGTACCGGGCAGGGGCGCTCTCCTTCGAGTCGGGCGACTTCGTGGCCGCCCGCAAGAGCTTCAACGAGCTGCTGTTCGAGAACCCGCTCTTCGACAAGGCGGCGGACGCCAAGCGGATGCTGGGGCTGTCCGCGCTGGAGGTCGGCGCCTACCGCGACGCGTACCACACGCTCTCCTCGCTGGCGGAGCACGCCGAGGGCGAGGAGCGCCGCAAGCTGCTGGAGGCCACCGAGCGCGCCGCCGAGGGCGCCCTCCTCTTCGGCGAGGCGCTCCGCATCGCCATCCTCTTCGCCAACGAGGCCCGCACCGCGGACGAGCAGCAGCGCGCGCTCCAGCGGGTGAGCGACCTGGTGGAGGGGAAGGTGGCGTTCGTGGACGTGGCCCGCGCCGCGGACGAGATGGCGCCGGACAACCCCATCTGGCCCATCCTCACCTTCAAGCTGGCGCGCATCTACTTCCACCTGCGCGACTGGAACCGGCTCAACGTCACGCTGGAGAAGTTCCTCGCCAAGGCGCCGGAGCACCCCTTCGCCCCCGAGGCGCGCGCCCTCCAGGAGCGGATGCAGCGCGGGCGCGACGCCAACGCCCGCCGGGTGGGCGTCATCCTCCCGCTCTCCGGCCGCTTCCAGCAGGTGGGCGCGGTGGTGAAGTCGATGATCGACCTGGCCTTCGAGGGCTCCAGCGTGGAGCTCGTCTACAAGGACACCCAGGGCGACGTGAACCTCGCCGGCAAGGCGGTGGAGGACCTGGTCTTCGACGAGCGCGTCATCGCCATCATCGGCCCCATGCTGGGGGACGACACGCGGCGCGCGGCGCTGGTGGCGGAGGAGCTGCAAGTCCCCATCCTCACCCTGAGCCGGCTGGAGGGCGTGACGGACATCGGCCCGCACGTGTTCCGCAACATGCTCACCAACTCCGCCCAGGCGGCGGCGCTGGCCGAGTACGGGACGAAGGTGATGGGGTGGAAGCAGTTCGCGGTGCTCTACCCGAACGTCCCCTACGGAGTGGAGCTGGCCAACAAGTTCTGGGACCAGGTGCTGCTGCACGGCGGGGAGATCCGCGGCGCGGAGAGCTACGACCACGACGCCACCGCCTTCACCCCCGAGGCGCAGAAGCTGGTGGGCCGCTTCTACCGGGAGGACCGGCTGGACTACCTGGAGAAGGCCCGCGACATCATGAACGCGCCGGGGACGGACGAGTTCCACAAGCGCAAGGCGATGGAGAAGCTGCGCGCCTCGCTGGAGCCGGTCATCGACTTCGACGCGCTGTTCATCCCGGACGAGTGGGCGCGGGTCAGCCTGGTCGCCCCCGCGCTGGCGGTGGAGGACATCATCACCAACGCCTGCGACCCGAGGGACCTGGAGAAGATCAAGAAGACCACCGGGAAGAAGGACCTGAAGACGGTGACGCTGCTGGGCGCCAACGAGTGGAGCTCGCCCAGGTCGAAGACCACCGGGCTGCCGGAGATCCTCGAGCGCGGCGGGAAGTTCGTCACCTGTTCGGTCTACGTGGACGGGTTCTTCGCCGACTCCGACCGGCCGGGGACGAAGAAGTTCATGTCGCTGTTCAAGCGGAAGTTCCCGGACATGGGCCGCGACCCGGTCCTGGTGGAGGCGTACGGCTACGACGCCGGGGCCATGGTGCGCACCGTCATCGAACAGGCCCGGCCCCAGACGCGCGAGGACTTCCGCTCCGCGCTGGCCGGATTGAAGAACTTCGAGGGCGCCTGCGGGAAGGCGGACATGAGCGATCGCCGGGAGGCGGACCGCCCGCTGTTCTTCCTCTCCATCGACAACAAGGGCGTCCACGAGATCGCCCCCAAGACGGCCAAGGCGGGCAGTGGGAGTTAGAGCGAGGGCGGTCGCGGCGCTCTGCCTCCTCTTGGCCGGAGGCTGCGCGTCGAAGGCGCCGCTCACCGACGAACAGCTCAAGCTCCTGGCGCGCGGGGACACGTACCTCTCCGGCGAGGTGAAGCAGCTCAAGCGCGACGCGGTGCTGGACGCCGGCGGCCTGGCCACCGCGGTGGGCGCCAGCCGCCACGGCGAGCTGGTGGCCTTCGCCACCCTCACCGGCGACGACGCCGTGCTCAACGCCATCGACCGGACCGGGTCCCCGAAGCGGCTGTGGGCGCAGCGGGTGAACGCCGGCCGCCGCCCGGTGGAGGCGGTGGAGGTGTCGCCGGACGGGGCGTGGGTGGTCTCCGCCGGGCGGGACGGCTTCGCGCGCGCGTTCCGGGGGAAGTCCGGCGTGCCGGGGGCGGCGCTGGGGCTGCGGCAGCCGCTGACCGCCCTGGCGCTCCGCTGGGACGGGGCGCAGCTGGCGGTGGGCACCGCGCAGGGCCGGGTGGTGGTGACCACCTTCCCCGGCCTGGAGGTCGTGGCGCAGGCGGAGCTGCACGGCGGCCAGGAGGTGCGCGGGCTGGCCTACCGCGCGGACGGCGCCATCGTCTCCGGCGGGTGGGACCGCAGCCTGGTCGTCTCCCGGCAGCGGGGCGGCGACCTGCTGGAGGAGCGGCGGCGCGCGCTGGAGCAGTACGTCAACGACGTGCAGGTGGGCGGCGCGGCGGTGGCGGTGGCGCTGTCCGCGTCGCCCGCCGAGCGGCCCGCCGGCGAGATGGCCGCGTTCGAGGAGCCGTCCCCGGCGAACGCCGCCGCGCTCCTGGACGACTTCACGCTGGAGGAGGTGGCCCGGCCCGTCCATCACCGCGGCCCGGTCTCCACCGTGGCCATGGCCCCGGACGGGGTGGTCTTCGCCAGCGGCAGCCTGGACGGGCGGGTGCTGGTGGAGCAGCGGGACGCCGCGCCGAGCGTGACGCCGCTGGGGCTGGAGGTGGACTGGTTCGTCCGGCGCGCGCGCTTCACGCGGGACGCGAGGTACCTGCTGGTGGCGGCGTGGGTGCAGCCGCCGCTCACCGAGAAGTCGCAGCCCGCGCCGGACGTGACGGTGGAGGAGCTGGTCCGCAAGGCGCCGGAGGTGGTGCGGGAACCGCCCCACCCCGACGTCGAGTCACGATAGGAGCGGCGAGGCTACCGTCGCTGTGCGTCGTGCTTCTGCCGGTAGATGGCCCGGCTGGTCCGGTTCAGCATCCGGTTGTCCTTGGCCGCCTCGCGGGCGGTCAGGCCGCCGCCGTCCACCCGGTCCCGGGCGATGACGTTCTGGGCGTGGGCCTCCCGGCGCTCCAGGCGGGCCGTTTCGCGGGCCGTCAACTGGCCGGACTGGACGCCCTGGGCGATGCGCTCCTGCTGCCGCACCTCGCGCCGCTGGAGCTCGCCTGCCAGGGCCGGGGACGCCATCCCCAGGGCCATCACTGCTGCCACGACGTTCATCTGCCAACGCTTCATGGAGGTCTCCTTCGAGGGTTCTGAAAGGGAGACGGATGGGTCATCCGCCACGTGCAGAGTCGAACCCGACCCCCGCCGGGCCGTTGCGGGCGCCCCGTTTCGAAGCGGATCGCTCCATTCTGGACGGCCGATCGCGCCGATCCGGAGCGGGGCGATCGCGCAATCGCCCGAAACCGGCCCGAGGCCAGGTGGGCCCGAAGATTGCTCTAGAAGCTGGACGTTGCTGCCGTACGAGGTGGAGCGCTGAAAGGTCGCAATCGACCGAGACTGCTGGGGGGCAAGTCGGGTTCGGCGAGGTCGGCGCTCCACCTCATCCGGTAGCGATGTCGCAGCAGAAGTCGCAGTCGCAGTGAGGGGAGGGGATCGGCCGCCGAGGCCGAGCGTCGCAAGGGGGGGCGTTCGATCGCGTATCGCAGTCGGGGGGGTTCGCGATCGAATGGAGCAGTCAGGCGCTCCGCCTCGCGGCCAGCAGTTTCCCACCCAGGGTCCAGCCTTCAGAAGTTCAGGAAGATGCGCTCGCGCGGGAGTCCCTGGCGTTCGAGCGCCTCCGTCACGCCCTGCACCATTCCCTTCTGACCGCACAGGAACGCCGAGGCGTCCGCCAGCGGCTCCAGCGGCACGTGCGTCTGCACGTAGCCCTGCAGCCCCTGCCACCCGGACGCGCCGGGCTGACTGACGGTGCGGACGACCCGCAGCCCCGCGGCCTCCCACGTCTCCAGCTCCGAGGTGTACGCGAAGGCGTCCGGCGTCCGGGCGCCGAAGTAGAGCGAGAGGTGGCCGTAGGCGGTCCGGTCGTTGAGCAGCACGCCGATGAGCGAGCGCACCGCGCTGATGCCGGAGCCGGTGGCGAACAGCAGCACCCGCCGCCCCTTCGCCGCCTCCACCGCGAAGCCCTTCCCCTGCGCCGCGGAGGCTTGCACCTTGGCGCCCACCGGGAGCGAGACCAGGGCGTCCGCCAGCGCGCTGCCGCCCTTGATGAGGAACTCCAGCACCCCGCCGCGCTCGCCCGGGGCCGAGGCGATGGCGAAGAAGCCCTCGCCCTTCCCCGGCAGCGACAGCTTCACGTACTGGCCGGCGCGCTGGTGCGAGGCGGCGACGGGCGTGCCGCGGGCGTCCAGGTCCACCTCGGTGAGGTTGGCCGCGGACGCCTGGCGGTCGACGACGGTGAGCTCGTGCCAATCGCTCATGGTGCCCGCTCAATACGCTAGCATCGCGTCCCCGTGAAGCGGCTGCTGCTGGCGGCGATCATGCTCGTGGTCTCGGCGGTCATCATCGTCCCCGTCTGGTGGGCGATGGCGGTGAGCAGTCTGCCGACGCTGGACAGCGAGTTCGACCTCGAGCGCTTCCTGCGCGACCGCATCGAGGGCGAGCGCGCGAACTGGAGCGCCGCCGGGAGGCGGGACAAGGGAGCCATCACCTTCCGCTCGCCGGAGCTGTCCCGCTACCCGAAGGACATGGTGGGCCTGTACATCTCCAACTCCGGCTGCCCCACCTTCTTCCAGACGCCCCACGAGAAGTCGCTCCCGTGGCTCTGGCGGCTGGTGCGCTACCAGCTCTTCAAGAGCGAGGGCCCGCAGGGCAACGAGGACTGCGAGTTCCAGTTCGCGCGGCATCTGGTCTGGTCCATCCGCATCCGGGGCGGGCTGCGCGAGACCATCGCCATCTCCCGCATCCGCAACCTCCTGCCCAAGGGGAAGCTGGTGGCCTACGACCTGGCCACCACCGAGTTCGACCAGGGCGTGATCGGCCTGGAGTCGGCGGCGGAGACGCTCTACCAGCGGAAGCTGGAGACGCTGAAGCTGGACGAGCTGGCGGAGCTGTCCCTGGCCCTCCCGCCCAGCAACGCCTACGACCAGCTCAAGCTCTGCGCCAACGCCAGCGAGCTGCGGCAGGCGCGCGACGCCGCGCTGGTGGAGATGTCCAACCAGTCGCTCATCCCGGTGGACCGGGCCAAGCAGGCGCAGGCCCAGCCGCTGGCGTGCATGAAGATCTGATCGCGCATCGACCGCGGGGTGGTGAACCAGTCGCCCTCACGCCGCCGCGGGCCACTGCGCGGCCTCGGCGGCGCACTCGGGCGACTCGGACCAGAACTTCACCCACTCCGCCCGCCGGGCGCGCGCGTCCGCCCGCCCGAGGTCGATCAGGATCTCCGCGAAGCCGCCGTCGAACATGAGGTACGACAGCAGGTCGCTCTCCTCGGAGTCGCGGTCCACCATCCGCCGCAGCGCCATCCCCGCCAGCCCCTTGGCGCGCCGGGAGAAGGTGGGCGAGGCCGCGTACTCCGCCGCCAGCTTCCCGATGTTCTGCGACGGCCGGATGAGGATGTTGCGGACGTAGCGGAACGGCGCCGGTCCGGTGCGCGGCACCGCCTCGCTCATCACCGTCTGGAACCCGGCCCCGTACGCCTTGGTGCCCGCCTCCAGCATGGCGTTGATGGCGCGCAGCCTCCCCAGGTCCTGGTCCGTGCTGTCCAGCATCAGCGCGTTGAGCGTCTTGCCCATCAGGAACGGCGCGGTGGCGTAGTAGGTCTCCTCGCCCTGGGCGTCGTCCTGGTCGTGCGCCGGCGCCTCGGCCTTCGCGGGCGGCATGTACCGGAGCGAGACCACGATGACCCGGGTGGCGCCCATCCGGAGCGCGGGCGAGAGCGGCATGTTCATCCGCAGCCCGCCGTCCACGAACAGGCGCCGGCCCATCTGCACCGGCGGGAAGAGGAGCGGGATGGCGGCGGACGCCAGCGCGTGCCGCGGGCCGATGCGCGCCGAGACGACGTGGATGTTGGGCTCCGGGGTCCAGCTGGGGAGCCCGCCGCCGTGCTGCTGGATGAAGACGATGGTGCGGCCGGTGGCCACCTCGGTGGCGGAGAGGGCCAGCCCTTCCAGCAGCCCGGACCGGATGTTCCGGCCCAGCGAGGGCCAGTGCGTCCCCGTCATCACCACGTTCTCCAGCGCGCGCGGGTCCACCAGGCCGCCGTGGCGGTGGGCCTCCGCGGTGGGGCGGCCCATCAGCTCGCGGGCCATCCGGAGCACGTCCGGGACGCCGAACTTGAGCACCTCCTGGACCTGGAGCGACTTCCAGCGTTCGATGAGCAGGCCGGGCTGCGCGCTCATCACGTGCGCGTGGGTGGCCATGTGGCAGGCGTTGATGGCGCCCACCGACGTGCCGGCGATGATGGGGATGGAGAGCGACCGACCCAGCTCCGCCTCCAGCTCGTGGCGCAGGTAGCTGATGACGCCCGCCTCGTAGGCCCCGCGCGCGCCGCCGCCGCAGAGGACGAGCCCGGTGCGCTGTTCGGATCGGTCGGGAGGCAAGGCGTTCATCGGCGCGGCTTCTCCGGCACCGGCTTCACGTTGGTGATGTCCTCTTCCACCGCGCCCGGGCGCCGCCCGGGGGGAACGCCGCGCGCCGGGGAGGCGGGAGGCCGCCCGGTGGGGAGCGGCTTGCGGTCCGTGGGCTCCTTGGAGACCGCCTCCTGGAGGTACTCGGCGGAGACCTCCACGCTCTGCGGGTCTTCGTCGTCCACGTCCATCGACGGCGCGGTGCCGCTGGCCGCCAGCGGGTTGCGGGTGGGAGGCGGCGTCTTGTCGGCGTCCAACCCCACCGGCGGCCGGGCGCTGGCCGCCGGGCGCCCGGGCGGGGCCGGCTGGGGCTTGGCGGCGGGCCGGGGCGACGACGGGGCGAGCGTGGGCGGCGGCCGCACCGGCACCGGCGGCAGCGTCTTGGCGGCGGACGAGACGGGGACGATGGCGTGGGACTGCGTGGGCCCGGACTCCTCGTCCAGCCCGTCGTCGTCGCGCAGCCGGGCCTCGTCGCGCAGCTTGCGCTCGTACGCCGCCATCTGCTGGCGGAGCGCCTCCGGGTCCGCCTGCCCCTTCTCGCGGTGGCGCAGCGACGGCACCCAGCGCTGCACGAAGTCCTCCGACACCTGGTGGGCGGGCGGCGGCGGCACGCCGTGCGTGGCGGGGTCGAAGAAGCGGTCGTCCAGGTCGGTGAAGCCCTGGGCGCGGAGGCGGTGGACGAACTGGGGGACGATGCCGGTGGGCGCGTGGAAGCCGATGGAGCGGCCCCGCTCGTCCTTCCCCAGCGCCGAGTACACCCAGATGTGCTGCGTCCGGTAGTCGCCCCGGTCGGAGAGCGGCAGCACCTCGGAGATGTGGGTCACCTTGCGCGCGCCGTCCGCGAGGCGGTCGCAGCAGATGATGACGTGGATGGCGGAGGCCACCTGGGCGCGCACCGCCACCAGCGGCATCTCCACCCCGCTCATCAGGCACAGCGACTCCAGCCGCCGGAGCGAGTCCGTGGGCGAGTTGGCGTGCACCGTGGAGAGCGACCCGGCGTGGCCGGTGTTCAGCGCCTGCATGAGGTGGAACGCCTCGCCGCCGCGCACCTCGCCCACGATGATGCGGTCCGGGCGGAGGCGGAGCGAGGAGTGGAGCAGGTCCCCCATGTCCACCGCGCCCTTGCCGAACTTGTCCGGCGGGCGGCTCTCGAAGGACACCAGGTGCGACTGGTTGAGCTGCAGCTCCGCCGAGTCCTCGATGGTGAGGATGCGCTCCTCGTCCGGGATGAAGGCGGAGAGGACGTTGAGCATCGTCGTCTTCCCGGAGCCGGTGCCGCCGGAGACGATGATGTTGAGCTTGGAGAGGATGATCGCCTCCACCAGGCGGGCCATCTCCCGGGTCATCGACCCGAACCGGAGCAGCCCGTCGATGGTGAGGCGGTCCTTGAAGAACTTCCGGATGGAGATGGTGGTGCCCTTGCGCGCCACCGGCGGGAGCACCACGTGGATGCGGCTGCCGTCGGGGAGGCGGGCGTCCAGGCGGGGGCGCTCGTCGGAGAGCGGGCGGCCCACGAACTGGGCCACGTTGCGCGCGGCGCCCAGCAGGCCCTCCTCGCTGAAGCGGGCCTCGGTGCGGAAGAGGCGGCCCTTGCGCTCGATCCAGACGTCCTCGGGGCCGTTGATCATGATCTCCGTGACCGAGTCGTCGTCCAGGTAATTGAGGACGGGCTTCAAAAAGGCCCGCAACGACTCGGCGTAGAGGCTCATCTGAGACCGCTAGGGTATGTGGCTTCCGCGCCTGGGTCCACGGCGTGCGGCGCGCCGCCCGGAGGCCGATTAGAGTGCGGCCATGGCCTCAAAGCGCCGCCCTGCTCGCCGCCGCCCCGCCGCCCGCGCCCGGAAGTCATCCCCGGCCGCCCGCCCGGCCCCCACTCCGGTGGCCATCCAGCACTTCCCCAAGAAGCCGTCGAGCGTGATGTCGGTGGAGGTGGAGCCGTCCACCGTGGAGGAGACGCTCACCAAGATCCGCGAAGAGCTCACCCACTGGGCGAAGAAGGGCCGCCACACCAAGGTGCGCTTCAAGATCCGCGGCAAGCAGCTCCTGCCCGACATCCCGCTGGCGGCGGTGGTGGCCGGCGAGGCGCTCACCTTCTACTGGGGCGGCCTGCTCCGGGCGCTGATCGTCAACGTCGCCGGGAACGCGCTCTTCAAGGTGGAGCTGGTGAACGACTCGGAGAAGAAGGTCGCCACCGGCAAGGAGCAGCTCCTCCTGGGCGAGCTGGAGCGCGCCATCGCGCTGTTCCAGGAGGCGGTGGACATGGACCGGGACAACGCCAGCGCCCACCTGAACATGGGCATCGCGCTCAAGCTCAAGGGTGACCGGTTCGGCGCGCGCGAGTCCCTGGAAAAGGCGAAGTCCCTGGACCCACACGGCCCCTTCGGCGCCGAAGCCGAGCGCATCCTCCTCACCATGACCACCGCGCAGGCGACCGTCTCCGTCGTCTCCTGATTCTGTGGTTTAGGGGGGTTCTTTCAGGCATAAGCAGGCGGAGCTTCGCGCGCTTTCCATGCCTGACGAGACGACCAAGAAGCCGAGCGGCAACGGCGAAGACGGCGGCGGGAACGGGGGGATCGGCGACCTCATCCCGGTGAGCATCGAGGCCGAGATGCGGACCTCGTACCTCGCGTACTCGATGTCCGTCATCATCGGCCGCGCGCTCCCGGACGTGCGCGACGGGCTGAAGCCGGTGCACCGGCGCTCGCTGTACGCGATGCAGGACCTGGGGAACTTCCACAACCGCGCCTACAAGAAGTCCGCGCGCGTGGTGGGCGACGTCATCGGCAAGTACCACCCCCACGGCGACAGCGCGGTGTACGAGGCGATCGTCCGGTTGGCCCAGCCCTGGTCCATGCGGTACGTGCTGGTGGACGGGCAGGGGAACTTCGGCTCGGTGGACGGGGACGCCCCGGCGGCCATGCGCTACACCGAGATCCGGATGGACCGCCTGGCCGAGGAGCTGCTGGCGGACATCGACAAGGAGACGGTCGACTTCGGGCCGAACTACGACGACTCGCTGCAGGAGCCGCTGTTGCTGCCGGCGCGGTTCCCCAACCTGCTCGTCAACGGCGCCACCGGCATCGCGGTGGGCATGGCCACCAACATCCCGCCCCACAACATGCGGGAGGTGGTGGACGCCACCATCCACCTGGTGGACAACCCGAAGGCGACGTTCCTGGACCTGATGAAGTTCGTCCCCGGCCCGGACTTCCCCACCGGCGCGTTCATCACCGGGCGGGAGGGCATCCGCAAGGCGTACGAGACGGGCCGCGGGCAGCTGGTGATGCGCGCGCGCCACGCCATCGAGACGTCGAAGAAGGGCGACCGCGAGAGCATCATCTTCGACGAGATCCCCTACCAGGTGAACAAGGCCCGGCTGATCGAGCGCATCGCCGAGCTGGTCCGGGACAAGAAGATCGACGGCATCTCCGACGTCCGCGACGAGTCCGACCGGCAGGGGATGCGCATCGTGGTGGATCTCAAGCGCGACGCGGTCTCCGGCGTAGTGCTCAACAACCTGTTCACCCTCACCCCGCTGCAGACCAGCTTCGGAATGGTGCTGCTGGCGATCGACGGCGGGCAGCCGCGCACCCTGGGCCTCAAGGAGATCCTGGAGCGGTTCATCGCCCATCGCCGCGAGGTGGTCACCCGCCGCAGCCGGTTCGAGCTGCGCAAGGCGGAGGCCCGGCTGCACATCGTGGAGGGCCTGCTGGTCGCGCAGGACATCATCGACCACGTCATCACCATCATCCGCAAGTCGAAGGACGTGGAGGAGGCGCGCTGGGGCCTCACCCACGTGCTGTCGCCCTCGCTCTACGAGCACGAGCGGTTCCAGGACCTGCCGCGGCTGGACATGGGCAAGGCGCGGGAGCAGATGGCGGCGCTGGTGGCGCGGGTGCGGGGGGAGCTCCAGGAGTACGCCGGCCTCTCCCACAAGTACGAGGAGAGGGGCTTCTCCGACGAGCAGGCGAAGAACATCCTGGACATGCGGCTCCAGCGGCTGACCGGCCTGCAGCGCGAGGAGCTGTTCAAGGAGCTGCTGGAGCTGCTCCGGGACATCGCCCGGCTGCGGGACATCCTCGCCAACGAGAGCACCCTGCTGAACGTCATCAAGGGGGAGCTCCAGGAGATCCGGGACCGGTACGGCGACGACCGGCGGACGGAGATCGTGGGCGAGGTGGGCGAGCTGGCGGCGGAGGACCTGATCGCCGACGAGCCGATGGTGGTGACGCTCTCCCACGCCGGCTACGTCAAGCGCAGCCCGCTGTCGGAGTACCGGGCGCAGAAGCGCGGCGGGCGCGGGAAGACCGGCGCGGCGACCAAGGAAGACGACTTCGTCACCGACCTGTTCGTGGCGTCCACCCACGCCACCTTGATGCCCATCACCACCCGCGGGCGGCTGTACTGGATCAAGGTGCACGAGATCCCCGCGGCGGGGCGGGCGGCGCGCGGGAAGGCCATCGTCAACCTCATCCAGCTCCAGCCGGGCGAGAAGCTCACCGCGGTGCTGGTGACCAAGGACTTCCCGGAGAACCAGTTCGTCTTCTTCGCCACCCGCAAGGGCATCGTGAAGCGGACCGACCTGTCGGCGTTCGCCAACATGCGCTCGTCGGGGCTGATCGCCCTGGGCATCGAGGACGGGGACTCGCTGGTGGCGGCGCAGATCACCGACGGGTCGAAGGACATCCTCCTCTCCACCGCGGAGGGGATGAGCATCCGCTTCCCGGAGAGCGAGGTCCGCTCCATGGGCCGCGCCGCCTACGGCGTGAAGGGCATCACCCTGGAGGGGACGGACGAGGTGGTGGGCGCGGACCTGGTGGTGCAGGGGACCACCATCCTCACGGTCACCGAGAACGGCTACGGCAAGCGCACCGAGGAGGCCGAGTACCGGATCCAGGGGCGCGGCGGGAAGGGCATCATCGACATCAAGACCACCGAGCGGAACGGCAAGGTGGTCTCGGTGGCCCAGGCCAAGGACACCGACGAGGTGATGCTGGTCACCAACGGCGGGATGCTGATCCGCATGAAGGTGAAGGAGATCAGCGTCATCGGCCGCAACACCCAGGGCGTGCGGCTGATCTCCCTGGAGAGCGCAGACGAGAAGGTCACGGGCATCTCGCGCCTGCCCGAGTCCGACGGCGAGGAGGGGACGGACCCCGGGGCGCCGCCGCCCACCGACGGGGCCCCACCCGCGCCGGAGACGCCGGAGCCATCCGGGACTCCAGGGCCGTCCGGGCCGGAAGGTGGTCCCGAGGAGCCGCCGGCCGAGGGGGCCTGAGGCCCGTTCCTGCAACGTTCGGCGCCGGGCCCTGTCCCCCTGAGGCGGCGTTGCCTTCGCCGCCGGGACGCAGTAGACGCCGGCCCGCTCGCTCATCTGGAGGTCCCCCCGTGTTCCGTCACGTGCTGCTGATGGCCGGCGCCGCGCTGCTGTTCGCGCTCCCGGCCCGCGCCGCCGATCCGCAGATCAAGTTCGAGAAGTACCAGATGCCCAACGGGCTGACCGTCATCCTGGCGGAGGACCACCGGCTGCCGCAGGTGGCGGTGGACATCTGGTACCACGTGGGGGCGGCCAACCAGACCAAGGGCAAGAGCGGCTTCGCCCACCTCTTCGAGCACATGATGTTCTCCGGGGCGAAGCACATCGGCCCGACGCCGTTCAAGATCCTCGAGGGTATCGGCACCACCGGCGGGGCGATGGCCAACGGCACCACCAACTTCGACCGCACCAACTACTTCGAGGTGGTGCCCTCCAACGAGCTGCCCACCGCCCTCTGGATGGAGAGCGACCGGATGGCGTTCCTGCTGGACACCCTGGACGAGAAGAAGCTCGCCATCCAGCGGAACGTGGTCTCCAACGAGCGCCGCCAGTCCTTCGAGAACCGCCCCTACGGCACCGCCGTGCTGCGGATGATGGACGTCCTCTTCCCCCAGCCGCACCCGTTCTACGACAGCACCATCGGCACCATCGCGGAGATCCAGTCCGCGTCGCTGGACGAGATCAAGGCGTTCTTCCGGCAGTTCTACGGGGTGAACAACGCCTCGCTGGTGCTGGTGGGCGACTTCCAGCCGGACACCGCCAAGAAGCTGGTGGAGCAGTACTTCGGCCCCATCCCGCGCGGCCCCGAGGTGCCGGTGCCGGCGCCCAACCAGCCGGCGCTGGCCAAGGAGATCCGGGAGACGGTGAACGACAAGGTCGCGGAGGTCCCCAAGCTGGGCATCGCCTGGACCGGCGTGCGCGCCATGACGCCCGAGGAGCCGGCCGGCGACATGCTCGCGTCCATCCTGGGCGACGGCCGGACCTGCCGCCTCTACAAGAGGCTGGTGCTGGAGAAGAAGCTGGCCGCCGGGGTCGACGCCGCCAACACGACCACCAGAATCGCCGGCATCTTCAACGTGGACGTCGTCGCCAACGCCGGCTTCACCAACGAACAGCTCCTCCCCGAGGTGCAGGCCATCCTCGACGACGTGAAGAAGAACGGCGTCACCGAGGCGGAGCTGGAGCGCGCCAAGCGCAAGGTGACCGCGGCGCGCCTGCGCGAGGTGGAGCGCATCGGCGGGTTCGGCGGCAAGGCCGACCTGCTCAACGCCTACGAGATGTACGCCGGCGACCCGGGGTTCCTCCCCAAGGACCTGGCCCGCTACCGCGCCGTCACCGCCCAGCAGGTGAAGGACTTCGCCAACGCGTACCTCCCCGACGACCACCGCCTCATCCAGTTCGTCGTCCCCGCCGCCAAGACCGCCGAGCGCTAGGAGCCACGACCATGAACAAGATCCTCGCCGCGCTCCTCGCCGCGCTCGCCCTGGGCTGCGCCACCACCGAGACCGCCGTCCCGCCCGCCCCTCCGGAGAAGCCGGCCGCGCCGCCGCCCGCGCCCCCCGCGACCCCGGCGCCCACCCCCGGCTCGCCGCCCACGCCGGACGCCGCCTTCCGCGCCCAGCAGCCCGCCCCGCTGCCGGGGACTCCCACCTTCGACGCCCCGGTGCCGGTGGTGAAGAAGCTGAAGAACGGCGTCGAGGTGTGGGTGGTCGAGAACCCCGCCATCCCGGTGGTCGCGGTGGAGGTGGTGATCAAGTCCGGCGTGAACGCCGAGCCCATCGAGAAGGCCGGCCTGGCCGACCTGGTGGTCTCCCTGCTGGACGAGGGCACCAGGACGCGCCCGGCCGACAAGCTCGCCGAGGCCATCGAGGACCTGGCGATGAGGCTCAACGCCAACGCGGGGCGCGAGGACATCCGCGTGCACATGAACTCGCTCACGGAGGCGCTGCCGCAGGCGCTGGACCTGATGGCGGACGTGCTGCTCAACCCCGCCTTCCGGCCCGAGGACGTGAGCCGGGTGAAGGACCAGAAGATCACCGACCTCCTGCAGAAGAAGGGCGTGCCGCAGGCGCTGGCCGCGGACGAGATGGGGCGGCTCCTCTTCGGGGCCAAGCACCCGTGGGGCCAGCCGGACGGCGGCACCCCGGAGACGATCCGCGCCATCACCCCGGCCGACCTGCAGAAGTTCCACGACACCTGGTTCCGGCCGAACAACGCCGTCGTCGTGGTGTCGGGCGACGTGAAGGTCGATCAGATGGTGAAGATGCTCGACGAGCGGCTGGGCGCCTGGAAGGCCAAGCCGCTCCCCAAGCTCAGCCTCCCCGCGCTGCCGGACCTGAAGGCGCGGACGGTCACCTTCGTGGACATGCCCAACGCCTCGCAGTCGCAGGTGTGGGTGGCGGGCCGGGTGATGAACGCCAAGAGCCCGGACGCCGTGGTGCTGCGGACCATCAACTTCGCGCTGGGCGGCATGTTCACCTCGCGGCTGAACATGAACCTCCGCGAGGTCCACGGCTACAGCTACGGCGTGAGGAGCGCGGTGGAGGCCGCCAGGACCTACGGCACCCTGATGGCCTACGGCGGCATCGTGGCGAAGAACACCTCCGAGGCGCTCAAGGAGTACGAGGACGAGCTGGCCCGCTTCGCCTCCGGCGGCATCACCGGGGAGGAGCTGGCGAAGTCCAAGAACGCGTTCATCCGCACCATGCCCTCCCGGCTGGAGACCAACGACGCCGTGGCCTCCGCCTACGGCACCGTCGCCTTCTACGAGCTGGGCCCCGACTACTACAAGACGCTGCCGGCGAAGATCTCCGCCGTCACCCCGGCGGACGCGACCCGGGTGGCCAAGGTGGTCACCGCCGAGCGCTGGCCGGTCATCATCGTCGGCCCCGCGCAGGAGAACGCGGACAAGGTGAAGAAGCTGGAGCTGGGGCCGGTGGAGCTGAAGGCCGTCCCGTCGTCCGGGGGCGGCGCAGGGTCGTCGGTGGGCGTGAAGTAGGCCCGCGCCGGGGGTGCAGTATGCTCTAGCGGAGTGAGCGAGCCCCCCTCCGACAGGCCCGGATTCGTCCGCCGGACGCTGGCCTTCATCGGCGATCCGGGGGTGGCCACCTGGCGGAAGCTGGTGGGCGGGGTCGCCGCCTTCTACGTCATCCTCCCCATCGACCTCATCCCGGACTTCATCCCCATCTTCGGGTGGCTGGACGACCTGGGGGTCGTGGGTCTGGTCACCTGGTACATGGTGCGGCAGATCAACAAGCACGCCGAGGCGCGCGCCCGGCTGCCTCCGCCCCCGCCGCCCTCGCTTTCGCGGTAGAACCTCGCGAGCCGAGCCGTCCCGACGCTTGGAGGCCCCCGTGACGCCGTCCGCCCCCGCGAAGCCGTTGTCTCCGGAGCCGTCCACGCCCGAGCGCGCCGCCCCGCCGGCCTCGTCCGCCCGCCCCGAGTTCAGCCTCCGCGCCGTGCTGGTGGGCATCGGGGTCGCGGTGTTCATCGGCCTGATGTACCCGTACGTGGTGCTGAAGATCGGCTTCGGGCCGAACATCTCGGTGGTCAGCGCGTTCTTCGGCTTCGTGGCGGTGGGGATCATCGGGCGCGTCGTGGGGGCCCGCGGCAACCGCTACGAGTACAACATCGTCCAGACGGCGGGCACGGCCGCGGGCGAGATGGGGTTCATGGTCATCGTGCTGGCGGCGATGGACCTGCTGGCCTCCAAGCCGGAGCTGGGGATCCACATCCAGCTCTCCACCTGGCAGATCTTCGGCTGGCTGACGCTGGCCGGCGGGCTGGGCGTGCTGCTCGCGGTGCCGCTGCGCAAGCACTACATCGACGAGGAGCAGCTCACCTTCGCGGACGGGACGGCGGCCGGTGAGACCCTGCTCATCCTGGACACCGACTACAAGACCGCCAAGCGCGGCCTGTGGGCGCTGATCGCCGGCGGCGGGCTGAGCTTCATCACCACCCTGCTGTCGCAGGCTTGGAAGGTGCTCCCGGAGAGCCTCTACTTCGGCAAGTGGGGCGAGAAGCTCCACGTGGGCACCAGTTGGAGCATCCTCTCCATCGCCTCCGGGATGATCGTCGGCCTGCGGGTGACGCTGTCCATGGGGCTGGGGATGGTGCTGGCCTGGTACGTGGCGCCGCCGCTCCTGGCGAGCCAGGGGTTCATCCCCGACCAGGTGTTCCGCGCCAACCTCAACTGGGTGATGTGGCCGGCGGTGGGGTTGATGATCGCCGGCGGCCTCACCGCGCTGGTCCTGAAGTGGAACCTGATCGTCAAGACGTTCAAGGACCTGAAGGTGACCAGCATCTCCAGCACGGACTTCCCCATCCGGTGGGTGATCATCGGGTCGGTGGTGCTGGCCAGCGCGCTGGTGGTGCTGCAGAAGGTGTCGCTGGGCCTGTCGCCCTTGCTGTCGGTGGCGGCGATCCTCATCTCGCTCCCGTTGATGGTGGTGGGCACGCGGGTGCTGGGGGAGACGAACTGGGCGCCCATCTCCGCCTTCGGCAACCTGGTGCAGCTGGTGTTCGCCGCGCTCGCGCCGGGGAACGTGAGCGTCAACATGCTCACCTCCGGCATGTCCGGCACCGTGGCCGCCAACGGCGAGCACCTGATGCAGGACTACAAGGCCGGGAAGATCATCGGCTCCAACAACCGGTACCTGACGTACATGCAGCTGCTGGCGCTGCCCTTCGGCGCCATCGCGGTGGCGGTCATCTACCCCATCCTCCGCGCCCAGAACGGCATCGGCCCGGACCGCTTCGGCCTGGCGCCGGAGCTGGTGGGGAAGGTGACCACGCAGGGCCTGGTGGCGCCGGCGTCGGTGCGCTGGGCGGGGTTCGCGGAGATCCTCTCCCAGGGCGTGCAGACGCTCCAGACGCAGCGGCCGTACGCGCTGCACGCCTTCGCCGGGGCGATGGTGCTGGGCGTGGTGCTCACCGTGCTGGAGTCGAAGACGAAGAGCGTCTGGGTGCCGTCGGCCACCAGCGTCGGGCTGGGGATGCTGATCGAGGCCCACTACGTGATGGCGATGGTGCTGGGCGGGCTCATCCAGTGGGTGTGGCAGAAGCGGAACGCCGCCGAGGAGGGCGAGCTGAACATGCCGCTATCGTCGGGCGGCATCGTGGGCGAGGCGATCGCCGTGCTGGGCATCACCATCGTCACCTTCCTCACCAAGACGGCGGACCGGCCGGGCGGGTTCTTCCAGGGCGCGCCGGACGCGGAGCCGCTGGTCAACCCGTACGTGTGGGGCGGGATCTTCCTCGTCGGCGTGACGGCGATGCTGGCGTACGCGCACCGGCGGAAGGCGACGGGGCCCAAGCTGTCCGGCGCCGCTCACTAGAGGGAGAGCGCGCGCCGTTGACACCCCTCGGGGCGGCGATAGGGTCGCCGCGACCTCAGGAGGGGCATGCATGGTTCGCGCGGTGGTGGTGGCGGCTCTGGCCGCGGTGGCGTTGGTCGTGGGGTGCTCGCAGGAGGCGGGGAAGAACGCGGCTGGGCCTTCAGGAGGGACGCACGCCGCGACGCCCGTGACGGCCGCGCCGGACATGGACGCGGGGCCCAAGGCGGAGCCGCTGCCGGAGCTGGCCGCGGCGCCGGACATCCCCAAGGCCCCCGAGCACCTCCCGGCGGTGGAGGACTCCAAGGACAACCCCACCACCAAGGAGAAGGCGTACCTGGGCTACCTGCTGTTCTTCGACAAGCGGCTGTCGAAGGATGATTCGATGGCGTGCTCGGCGTGCCACCTGCCGGACAAGTCGTTCACGGATGGGCGGGCCGTCAGCCCGAAGGTGGGCGGGGCGGTGAACACCAGGAACGCGCCCACGCTGCTGAACGTAGCGAACGGGCTGACGTTCTACTGGGACGGGCGCATGCCCACGCTGGAGAAGGTGTGCGGGGCGGCGTGGAAGGGGCAGCTGGGCGCGGATGACCAGGGCAAGCCGGCCGTCGTCGCCAAGCTGAACAAGATCCCGAAGTACCGGGCCCACTTCCAGCGCGCGTTCAAGGCGGACGCCACGGCCGAGAACGTGGAGCAGGCGCTGGCGGCGTTCCTCCGCGGGCTGAAGAGCGGGAACGCGCCGTGGGACAAGTTCGAGGCGGGCGACAAGAGCGCGGCGAGCAAGGACGCGCAGAAGGGCTTCGAGCTGTTCAAGAAGGACGGGTGCACGCTGTGCCACGTCCCGCCGCTCTACACGGACGAGATGTTCCACAACGTGGGGGCGGGCGCGGAGGCCAAGCCCGGCGCGGAGCCCGACCACGGGCAGAAGGTCGCCACCAAGGACGACAAGGACGAGGGGAAGTTCAAGACGCCCTCCCTGCGCGACATCACCGACACCGGGCCGTACTTCCATGACGGCAGCGCGGGCACCCTGGACGCGGCGATCGACTTCATGGCCAACGGCGGGAAGAAGAGTCCCAACCTCGACCAGAACTTGAAGCCCCACAAGCTCAAGCCGGCGGAGAAGAAGGCCATCACGGCGTTCCTGGAGTCGCTCCAGGGCGAGCACACGTACACCGCGGCGCCCGCCGAGCTGCCTTGAGCCGGCGGGCTCGGGTCGCGGCGGCCGTCTTCGGGTTGGGGGCCGCCGCGCTCGCCGGGTGCCGCGCGCGCGTCGGCGTGGAGAGTGTGATGGCGAAGGCCGACGAAGCGGTGCTGTACGCGGCGCAGCGGGTCCGGACGATGGACCCGGCGCTGCCGGTGGCGGACGCGCTGGTGGTGCGGGGCGGGAAGGTGGTGGAGGTGGGGTCGCGGGAGGCGCTGGCGAAGGCGCACCCGGACGCGCGGATGGTGCAGGTGCCGGGGGTGATCGTCCCCGGGCTGGTGGACGCGCACGGGCACCTGCGCGGGCTGGGGAACAGCCTGGCGGTGGTGGACCTGTCCGGCGCGAAGAGCGAGGCGGAGGCGGTGGCGCTGGTGAAGGCCGCGGGCCCGGAGAGCCGGCGAGGGGATTGGATCGAGGGCCGCGGGTGGGACCAGAACAAGTGGCCCGGGCAGCAGTTCCCCGGTCGCGGGCTGCTGGACCAGGCGTTCCCGGCGACGCCGGTGGCCCTGACGCGGGTCGACGGGCACGCGGCGTGGGTCAATGGAGAAGCGCTGCGGCGGGCGGGGGTGACCGCGGCGACGGTGGACCCGGAGGGCGGGCGGTTCCTGCGCGCGGCGGGGTCGCGGGAGCCCACGGGCGTGCTGGTGGACAACGCGATGGACGTCCTCGACCGGGCGATGCCGGAGCTCACCGAGGAGCAGCTGGAGTCGCGGCTGGCGGCGGCGCTGGCCCGGTGCGCGGCGGTGGGGCTGACGGGCGTGCACGACGCGGGGATGGACCTGCGGACGTTCACCCTGCTGCAGCAGTGGGACGCGGTGGGGCGGCTTCCACTGCGCATCTACGCGATGGCCGATGGGCGGGGCGCGGACGGGGACGCGTACCTGGAGCGCGGGACGTTCCGCGGGCGGCTGCTGTCGATGCGGGCGGTGAAGTTCATCCTCGACGGGGCGCTGGGGTCGCGGGGCGCGGCGCTGCACGAGCCGTACTCGGATGACCCGGGGCAGTCGGGGTTGCTGCTGTGGGACCCGGGCGAGCTGGAGGCGCGGGTGCACGCGTTCATGGAGCGCGGGTTCCAGGTGAACATCCACGCCATCGGCGACCGGGCCAACTCGCTGGTGATCTGGATGCTGGAGAAGGAGTCGCAGCGCGTGCCCGGGAACCCCGGGCGACATCGGGTGGAGCACGCCCAGGTGCTGCGGATGGAGGACATCCCGAGGATGGCGCACGCGGGGTTGATCGCCAGCATGCAGCCCACCCACTGCACCTCGGACATGGCGTGGGCGGAGCAGCGGCTGGGGCACGAGCGGGCGAAGGGCGCGTACGCGTGGCGGAGCGTGCTGGACGCGAAGGTGCCGCTGGCGTTCGGGAGCGACTTCCCCATCGAGTCGCCGGAGCCGCTGCCGGGGTTGTACGCGGCGAGGACGCGGCAGGATGCCAAGGGGTTGCCGGAGGGCGGGTGGTTCCCGGAGCAGCGGCTGAGCGGTGAGCAGGCGCTGGCGGCGTTCACCACCGGCGCGGCGTTCGCGTCGTTCGCGGAGGGGGAGCGGGGCCGGCTGGCGCCGGGGATGGACGCGGACTTCACGGCGGTGTCGGTGGACCCGGTGGAGGCGCCGCCGATGGATGTACGCACGGCGAAGGTGCTGATGACCGTGGTAAGCGGGCGAGAGGTGTTCTCAGCGAACGGAGGGAATCGGTGAGCACCATTGCCGCGCTCGTGTTGGCCGCCGCGCTGGCGGCGGATCCGGTGGCCGCGCCACCTGCCGCGCCGGCGCCGGTCCCTGCCCCGGCGGTGGCGCCCGCGCCGCCGCCCGCGCCCGCGCCCGTCCCCTCACCGGCCCTGGTCGCGCCTCCGAAGAAGAACAACTACCTGCGGCTGGCGGCGCCGGTGTTCTCGGGGGTGAACGTCGACCCGAAGGTGGCGAGCTTCTTCTCCGAGCACTTCGCGGGGGCGCTGGTGCGGCGCGGGCTCCTGGTCCTGACGCCGAGCGAGATCAACGCGATGATCGGCCTGGAGCGGTCGAAGCAGCTGTCGGGGTGCACGGAGGAGGCGTCCAGCTGCGTGGCGGAGCTGTCGAACGCGCTGGGGGTGGATGGGCTGGTGGTGGGGACGGTGGCGAAGTTCGGCACCACCCTGCAGGCGAACATCAAGGTCTTCGCGGCGAACAACGGGGCGAGCGTCAAGGCGACCTCGGTGAAGGCGACCGGGGAAGAGGCGTTCCTGGACGCCCTGGCGAAGGAGGCGGCGGTGGTGGCGCCGGACATCCTGCTGCGGATGGGGAGGGAGGCGGCGCCGACGCTGGAGGTGGAGAAGAAAGCTCCGCGGACGAACATCGTCTCGGCGGGCGTGCTGCCGGCGCTGGCGAGCGTGTTCCTGGCCCGCTTCGGGCAGTACTACTCACTCGAGTACGAGCGGGTACTGACCGACTGGGTGGGGGTCTACGCCGCGCCTGTGCTGATCACCTTCCAGTTCGCGCCGGACACGTTCCTCCCCAAGGGCCCCATCATGCAGCCGGCGCACGCGCCCTTCCGCGCGTCCCTGCTGCGGCTGGAGTTCGGCGGCCGCTTCTACTGGCCGGGCAGCGCGCCGAATGGCTGGTGGGCCGCTCCGGCGGTGGGAGTGGGATCGGGGGAGGTGTTCACGGCGACGGAGGCGGTGAATGGGACCGTCACCACGGACCCCGTGCGAAGCGGGCTCGACTTCTCGCTCGGGCTCTCGGTGGGGTACCGCTGGTACCCGCTGGAGTACCTGCCGATCACCGTGGGGCTGGGTGTGGAGTGGCACAGCTCGGAGATCTTCGGGCTCCCCAACGGGCGCCTCCACGCCGGCTTCGCCTGGTGAGTCAGGACCGGAGGCGCCGCTCGTCCATGGAGGTGATCGGAAGATCAGCTTGACGCCCGCGGTCGGCGCTCGTAAATCGCAACGGCTTCACGCGGCCAACTCCGCACGCCCAGGTAGCTCAGCTGGTAGAGCAGGGGATTGAAAATCCCCGTGTCGGCGGTTCGATTCCGTCCCTGGGCACTGAATCTCCTCTGGTTCCGGCGCGCCACCCCTTTCGGCTCATCAGGTGCATCCCCCACTGTCCCCCACTTTCTGGGGACTGCATCGAGGGGGGAGCGTATGGGCGAGCAGGAGCAGCGTGGGCTTGATCCGGTTTGGTGGACGCCTTTCGAAGCAAGGAGAGGGAGGGGCCTCGAATCGGAGCCGGGGAGCAACTTCCGACCGAATCAGCGGCCGTCCCCGGCTGGCTCGATACTCACTTGGAGGCTGGCGCCCAGTGCTCGCGCCACCTTCTCAAGCGTCTGAACGGTAGGATTGCTGTCCGGGTGCTCCAGCGCGGCGATCACCGGTTGAGTGACGCCGACCCGCTTGGCGAGCTGGGCTTGCGTCAGCCCGGCGTCCTCTCGCGCCATTCTCAGGGCTAGCCGCACGGCGAGGAGCGATGGAACCTCCACCCAGATGCCGCCCTTCGGTAGCCGCCGCCCTGGCCGCGGCGGAGTGCGCCCAGATGCCAGCTCAGACTCCAGCCATCCCTCGAGGAGATCCACGGCCTGTACCTCGATGCTCTCGCCCGGGTCCGCCTGCGTCATGGCGCCGGGGCAGTCTACGAAGGTGGCGTAGGTGTACTTTCCTTCCCTGGTGATCGCCGCCGGGTAGCGCATGGCTCGTACCTCCTACCGAAGCTTCAACCTGGACTGCTTCTCGATGCTGCGGAGCAAACCCAACCCCAAATCCTTCTTGGGGTGAGGAACGGGAACCGTCCCCACTCCGGATGCTCTGGGTGCTTGAACATGTGGTGGGAACCCGTGACCCTGTCCAGGGTCCACCCAGCATCGAGCAACATCCGGATGACTTCCCGTGAACTCACGACTGGACTATCGCCTATAGGCTATAATGCCGGCAAGAGCCCACGCCGTGTTCCCGCGAGTGATCCAGTATTACTCCGGGGCTCCGGTCTTGATGCGGACCGCTGTCCCAGCTCCCAGCGAGCGCAACTTCCTGATTTCCTTCTGAAGCTGGCTGCCGACCACGGTGCCGGCATTGGCCTTTTGCTGCAGGGAAGAGACCTTGGCGGCGTGCTCCTGAGCGGCACGCCGGAGGGAATTCACCTGGGAGCGGAGGGTACTGGCGCGCTCCGCATCTCGCTGAGCCTTGGCAAGACTGGTGTGCCCGCGCTCGATAAGCACCCGGCTATTGGCCACCTCCTGCCATCCGCGGATGCTTTCAGCTTGGGCCTGGGCTCGGAGCGCGCTTGCTTGGCGCCGGTCAACGACCGCCTGCGCCAGCAGCGCTTTGCCGTCGGCGATAATCCGCTGGCCCGTGGCGCGCGACTGCGCTGCGCCCTCAAGAGCGGCGGCTGCCTGCCGTAGGAGCGCCTCGCCGCGTTGGCGCGCGTCGCTCAGGTCATCGCGGATCACCGCGGCCGTGGTTCTGAGCGCGGCCGCTTTTCCAAGCCATCTCTGGATATCAGTGATCTGCTCCGGTGGCTCTGTCACCTCCTGGCGAGCCTCGCGGCCCTTCTCCTCGAGTGCTGCGGCGTCCGACTCCATCCCTACCGCGACCTCACTTTTCTGACCCGCCTGCCTCAGGAGCGCGCGGCCCTCCATCTCCCTCGCGAACGCGACCGGCAGCTCGCGCTCGGCATGCTTGAGGAGCGCATCACCGGCCTTGATCTGCGGCCGCCCGTGGCTCTCCTTCACGCTGGCGTTGGTCTCCAACTCCCCTGCGGCAATGCGCTTCGCCCGGGCCGCGACCACCCAGCCATGCCCCGACTTCTCGAGCGACTGACCCTGGGCGACAGCGGTGACCCCCATCTCCCGGTCGCGAGCGGCCCCGGCCTCCAGCGTTATGGCCTCGGCGTCATAACGCTCCGCCTCGGCCAGGAACTGCTGGACGGCCCTGGACAGCTTCTCGCTCCGCGCCCGCGTATTGGCGACCCACCTGGCCAGGATGTGCACGAGGCGCTCCTTAATCCTCATCCTTGCTGCCTCGTAGTCGCCAGCGAGCCCGGAGCGAGAATCACGGATCGGCGTGTTGTCGGTTGTGACGTTGGACTTCATTGCTCCCCCCCTCGCCCTTCGGGCGAAAAGATCACTGCCGGGTGCGAGTTGTCACCAGCGCCCAGAAGACGTCGCTCGCGCGACGCAAGTCGTTGTCGTCTCCCGCGAGGACGCGTGGAGGCTCGAGGGCGCACCAACGTTCCGAAGGACACTCGTCCAACGGGTTGCTCCCCGATCCGTCGTTGTACTTAAAGGAACTGCTCTCACTCGTCGTGAGCGATCCAGCCAATCAGGCAGCCTGGAAGGCTGTTTCGACCCTCAGGAGGGCCTTGGAACCGGTGTCGGTAGGGCTTCCAGCCCCGGGCAGGTGGCGAAGGCATCAGGCGAGGCGCGCGGCAGAAGCGCCGTTTTCTCCTTCCGGCGCGTGTGTACCGGCATCTCCGGGCACGCGAAGGCATACGGGTGCCCGGGCGCCAGCACGTCCAAGATCGTGTCGCCCAGCCGCAACTCGTCCCCTTCCTGGACCACAGCCCACCCGTCTCCGAGAGCCTGGCCGTTGAGGCGCGTCCCGTTCGTCTTCGAGAGGTTCTGGACGAACCAGTCGCCATCGCAAACCTGGATATACAGGTGTCGGCGGGACACCGAGGGATGTTCGAGCCGAATGGTGGCGTCATCGCCACGGCCCACCAGGTGGACGCGACCGGCTTGGATCACGGCGATCACCATCCTCGGCCCCTGGTCCACCAAGTGCAGCGTGCTCGATACCAACCGAGGTGGCGCCTTCCGGAAGGCAGGCGCCCTCAGGAGTGCGGCGTCCACCGCGGCGTCGCGGGTGGCCTCCTGGACCTGGCGCGCCAGCAACCGATCCGCAGGGACACCCTCTCCGTGCTGGACGGCGCGAAGCGAAGGCGCGAAGACCGTACGGAAGGTCCACGTGGTCGTCACCGGCGCCAGCAGGTCGCTGTCGAACATCTCCCGCACTTCGGGGATCGCCAACAGACGACCATATCGTCCAGAAATCGAATTCAGCGCAGCGCTGATCGGGAGGTCTTCGCCGATGGCCGCGGCGCTGGCCAGCAGGAGCATCATCGCGCCCACGTGCTCGGGAGCGCGCTCGAGCACCTCCCAGGCCGCTTGGTGCGCAAGTCGCTCCTGGTTGCTCCGGAAGAGTCCGAGGGCATGCTCGAACTGCGCAGTCACCTCACTCGCTCGCCCGCCCTGCATTGGCCCGGTCTCCATCGTCAACCTCCGCGGTTGCTGCATGAACAGATCAGGCTTCGGCCGATGTCCGGCAACGAACGCTCCTGGAACAGGAGCTCGAGCGTGATTCGGAACTTGCCATCCGTGCGCTCGATGCAGACGCACCGGGCGATCACCGCCGAGTTGGAGTGGATGTGGACCAGGCAGTTCGCGCCGATCTCCAGGCACGCCTCGTCCAGCGAACCCTCCAGCCGGAGGTCACATGAAGTGCACTCGACGACCTGGAAGCGACCGCGCAGGCCGAGGTGCTCGACGACGCACCAGGGGGAGGCACCACCCAGCGGCCCGGGGGCGCGGCCCTCTCGGAGGAGGTCGCCCTTCGTCAGCAAGCGCGCCTTGCCCCGCTGATACGCCTTTCGCGAGGCGGCCTCCGCGCGCCGCTCCAGGTGGGCGGTGGCCGCCGGCCCGAGGAGGCGGCGGCTTACGGCGCTCGCCTCGGTCTGGGGGAGCCCGGCCAGGAGCAACCATTCCAGGGTGCGGAGTTTGGACTGCGCCAGCCCGCGCTGCCGCTCCTCGGCTTGTTCGATCGACAGGGTCTCCGCATCTGGCGAGAACTGGGCGTCATCGCGGGGTGGGAGGCGGGATTCGCGCGCCTTCTCGCCGCGGAAGAGCCGGAAGGCGGTATGTCGGGCCACTACCAAGGCGTAGCGGCGCAGGTGTTCCTGACCTTCGGAGCTGGACCACCGCGGCTCCCAGTAGTCGAGCACCGTCATCAAAGTCTGGCTCGCCGCGTCATCTCGGAAGGCCTGGCACCACGAGCCGAGCCGGTGGGAGAGTTGCGCACCCAACCAGTCGGACAAGCCCTGCAGGATGGGCCTGAGCATCCGGTTCCGGTATTCGATCGCGGGCTTGGTAAGGAGCGCCTCCACCACCTTCTTGTCGTCTTCCAGCTCGGCCAGAGCCATCTGTTTCATCTGGCCGATCAGGTGCTTGCGCAACGGCTCCTCCTCGAATCCCCAGTGCTCAGCGAACGCCTGGGCGAAACTCAGGATGTGCCGTTCGCTGGTTAGTCGGGTCGGGCTCATCACATCCCTTTAAGGTCACGGGCTCGGGAAAATGGGACAAATGAAAGAGCCCGGCAATCCCGACGACTTGCCTGGCTCCCCGCATAACCCGCCGCGCTGGAGAATGTCCGTCCGACAGGCCAACGACCTGCGTAGCGCCACCCTTGGCGAACAGGTCTCCGAGTCACCAGCGCGAGTCGGTGGACCTCCACGTCAGGGACGAACTGCTCTCCAAGCTGGGGAGTGCTCTTGCGACGAGCGCCGGCCGCTCCGTATTCGAGGCCGGGTTCGGTTCAAGAACGGATAGACGGCCTTGTCATGCCTCGACAGCTCTTGCAGTCCGCCGACGCCCAAGGGCCGGCGCGTCCAGGCCCTGCCGGCTCTGCCCGCTGCGAGAATTGGTCCCGAGAGTCCGACGCTTCGAAGGCGGCTACAGAGGGGGGAGAAGGAAACCTCATCTATTCCGCCACCTCCCCCACATATCCCCCACTGTTCTCAACTTCCGGGGCCGTTCGGGACCACTCCCCAGAGGGGAACGGTCCCCATGAATGGGCGGAAATTCGATTTGAAAATCCCCGTGTCGGCGGTTCGATTCCGTCCCCGGGCACTGCAATCCCACCTTGGCCGACGGCCGGGAGGCGTGCATCAAGGCCGCCTCCGCCCCCACCCCCATCAGCGCCGTCGCCAGGACAAGCCCAGCCTCTGCTTGCCGGTGTTGCCTGGCACGGCGACGTGCTTCGTCAGGTCCACCTCGATGGCCGTGTCCACGCCGCCGGCGTCCGTCACGGGATACTGGCAGTTCCCTTCGAGCACACAGACGGCGTAGGCCCACGCGTTCTTGACCCGGACGGAATGCCTCCAGTCGCCTTGCGGAGGCGAGCCCGCCCTCGCCGCGACCCACAACCCCCTCATGTAATGGTCGAGGTCGAAGGCATCAGCCATGGCCTGCTTGTTCACGCCTTGGTCCACGTGACTCGACTCGCCGACGAGACGCACGACGGAGGCCACGCGCTCCGCTCGCCCGTAGACGTCCTGGACCTCCGCGAGGGGCGGGAGCCTGGATGGCGCCACACCTGGAGGGGGGCCAGCCGCGTCGAGAGACGCTCCGGGCTGCTCTGCCGGGATGACCCAGCCCGCGCCCTTGAGGACGACGTCATCGCCCGCGCCGGGGCCTCGAAGCCGGATCGACTTGAACAACCAGGTGGGGAGGGCAGGGGCCCCGCTCGGCCGGACGACGTAGGGCCTGTCTTCATAGGTGGTGTCGATGCGGAACGGCCCGCTCTGGAAGCTGGTGATGCGACCCTTGCCGTCGCGGACCAGCGCGTATCTCGCAGGCCGGACGAGCTCCGCCGTCGTGGTGGAATAGCCCTGGGGAAACGCCCTCATGTAGATGCCGTCGCCGATGTAACTCCAGGCGCCGGAGGGGACGTCACGGCTACCCGGGCCGGGTGGCGCCACGCCGGTCAGGACCGCGAGGCGTTCCACCTGTTCGAACGTCGTCGTGGCGCTGGTGACGGTGGAGCGGAGCTGGCTGTAGAACGACGCCGCGTCTCGCAGCGGTGAAGGCAACATGCCCTGGAGCGCTCCCCACGCGTGGCGAAGGCCGGTGTTCGCGGCCAGGCCCGCGAGCTCCTGTTCTCCCAGCACGGGTCTGACGCGCACGATGAATACGGGATCGTATTCATCGAAGCCGGCGCCGGCCTCGATCCCCCAGATCAACCGCTGGATGTCGTGTTGCTCGACCTGGGGATTGTCGACAGACCGCTTGAGGATCTGACTGATGACATCCGCCTTGGCGCCCGTCAACGGCGCGATCAGGTAGCCGTCTCCGGCCGTCGGAGCGTAGGTCCCCGCGTGCAGGCAATAGCTCTGAAGGGTCAGGGTGTAATACCCGGGCAGCAGCCGCCCGTCGATCGACGCGATCACCTGAGGTGGAGGGACCTCGGGCGTGTACTCCTGGAGCCAGTGCTCTTCCGGGGGCGCGTCGTGAATGTTGGTCGTGACGGCCGTGCTCTCGTTCATGCCGTTCCACGAACCTGTATCGGGACCGCGATGAACACAGGACGCGCCGGTCAGCGCGACGAGCGACGCCAGGGCGAGGATGGGTGTGAAGTTGCGCATGGGGGCACGCAGGGCGGGGACGGTCTCCCGCTCGGTCAGGGGTGGAGATCTCGGGACAGGGCGGCGCTCCGCTCGGCCGGCTTGCCGGTCCGCCGCGGGAACTCGGACAGCAACTCCTTGAGGAGCGTAGGGGCCACCACCATCAGGTCCGGCTCCGTACCGCGGCTCTCCACGTCCCCGCTCCAGACCGGGTCCTGGCCAGGCGTGGTCCGGAACATCTGGATGGCGATGTGCCGGTAGTAGGTGGTCTCCGTGTGGCCGGGCTTGGTGACGGGGACCATCTCCGTGTGCTCGGTGGTGGTCGTGGTGGTGGTGGGCTTGGGATCTCCCATCCCCAGCTCCGGCTTGCCCATCTTCTGGGGGTCCGGTGGGTCCGAGGTGGTGGTCGTGGTGGTGGTCACGGTCTTCGGCTTGTAGTGCGTCGAGGGCGGGATGTACTGCTCCTGCGACTGGACCTGGCCCGAGACCTGGATGGAGACGTCCGGCGCCTGGCCGCCGCTCGCCTCCGACAGCCCCTTGGCGACCAGCAGGGTGCGCACGCTGGCGCGGAGCTCCCGCTCCGCCAGCTCACCTCCGGTCGTCTGGTCGCTGGGAACGAAGCCGAAGGTCCGGACGCTGCCGGCCGACGGATCGGCGTAGGCGCGGACCACCATCTCGACCGAGCTGCAGCCGGAGAGCGCCAGCAGCGCCATGACCAGGGTTCCGCGCGTCATCAATGGACGAGACCTCCCGAGAAGGGGCCGGAGCTTAGGCAGCCGGCTGGTCCGCGGCCAGCAACCCTGAAGCGCCAGGGCGGCGGCGAGCGTCTGCGCTGCCGGCCGCTCGCATATCCTTGGAGCGTGCTCTTCAACCGGGGCGGCCGGCAGGTGCGGTGCAAGGTCTTCGTGGCGGCGACCGGCGATGGCGCCGCGCGGTACCTGGCGGCGCTCGCCCCCCGCGCGCCGGAGCTTGGCAGCGCGCTGCGGCGGCTCGCGCGGAGGCTGGGGTCCGCCGGCGCCCTCCAGCGCGACGGGCCGATGATGGTGCTCCCATGGAAGTCCGGCGGCCTCGAGGGTTGGGACGTGGAGCTCGACCTTTGCGCGCCCAGCCCTGGTGCCCCGCGAGGGTGGCGCTTCCTCGGGCTCAAAGGTGCGGACGCGGTGCTGGTGATCGCCGAGGCGACCGGGGCTGGAAGTGAAATGGCGGCGCTCGCCGAGACCAAGGCCGCGGCGGAGGAGCTCGGGTACCGCTGGACGGATTTCCCGAGGTCCGCGCTGTGCCTCGGCGGAGCGACCGCCGCCGGGCTGGACGGCATTTCCTCGGTCGCGGGGGACCTCGCCACCGGCGCCGGCGTGGTCGAGGCGCTCCGGCCGCTCGAGGAAGCGCTGCTCGCCACCGCCCGGGCCCACCTTCTTCACTGACGCCGCGCTGGGTGGTGTGAACGGTACCCTCGCCTGAATGGAACCCGGAGGTGAGCGGTCTCGCGCGACCGTGAGCCTCGCGCTCGGCTCCCAGCGCGCCGGCTGATCCGCCCTTGCTCGCCGCGCGTCGTGTGCCATGGTCCCGGCGCTTTTCGCCCAGGAGCCTCCGCATGCGCGCCGCCCTCGCCGCCCTCCTCTCCCTCTCCACCCTGGCCCTCGCCGCGCCGGTGGCGCCGCAGAAGGTCCGCGCCGTGGAGGGGATCACCGAATACTCCCTCCCCAACGGGATGCGGGTCCTGCTCTTCCCCGACCCCTCCAAGCCGACCGTCACCGTGAACGCCACCTACTTCGTCGGCTCCCGGCACGAGGGCTACGGCGAGGCGGGGATGGCCCACCTCCTGGAGCACATGCTCTTCAAGGGCACGCCCACCCACGCCGAACCCTGGAAGGAGCTGGAGGCGCACGGCGCGTACTTCAACGGCACCACCTCCTACGACCGCACCAACTACTTCGAGACCCTCCCGGCCACCCCCGAGAACCTCGAGTGGGCGCTGCGCTTCGAGGCGGACCGGATGGTGAGCTCCAAGGTGGACGGCGCGGACCTCGCCAAGGAGTTCTCCGTCGTCCGCAACGAGTTCGAGATCGGCGAGTCCGACCCGCAGCGCGTGCTCTGGGAGCGGATGATGTCCACCGCCTACCTCTGGCACGGCTACGGGCGGTCGACCATCGGCTCCCGCTCCGACATCGAACGCGTGCCGGTGGCGAACCTGAAGGACTTCTACCGGCGCTACTACCAACCCGACAACGCCATGCTGGTGGTGGCCGGCAAGTTCGACGAGGCGAAGGCGCTGGCGCTGATCGGCGACGCCTTCGGCTCCATCCCGCGGCCCAAGCGCGCCCTCCCCACCTCGTACACCGTGGAGCCGGTGCAGGACGGGGAGCGGAGCGTGACCCTCCGGCGGACGGGGGACGTGGCGGTGGCGGAGGTGCTGTACCACGGGGCGGCGGCCGCGGACGTGGACTGGCCGGCGGAGGAGGCGGCGCTGAACGTGCTGACCAACAAGCCCTCCGGCCGGCTCTACCACGCGCTGGTGGAGAAGGGCCTGTGCAGCGAGGTCAGCGGCGACGTGGATCCCCTCACCGAGCCGGGCGTGATGGCCATCACCTGCAAGGTGAGCCCGAAGACCGCCCCCCAGAAGGCGCTGGAGGCGCTCTCGGCGGCGGTGGAGGGGCTGGCGGGGGCCAAGGCGACCGAGGAGGAGGTGGCGCGCTTCCGCTCGAAGGCGGCCCGGCAGATCGACCTGGGGCTCACCTCGTCCGAGGGGATCGGCATCGAGCTGACGGAGTGGGCGGCGGCCGGGGACTGGCGGCTGCTGTTCCTGCACCGCGACCGGGTGGCCGCGCTCAAGGCGGAGGACGTGAACCGGGTGGCGGCGAAGTTCCTCAAGAGCTCCAACCGCACCTCGGGGCTGTTCCTCCCCACGCCGGCGCCGGACCGCGCGCCGCTCGTCACGGCGCCTGACGCGCAGGCCATGGTGAAGGACTACACCGGCAAGGCGGCCATGGCCGAGGGCGAGGCCTTCACCGCCACGGTGGAGAACCTGGAGGCGCGCGTGGAGCGGGGGGCGCTGTCCAGCGGGCTGAAGCTGGCGCTGCTGCCGAAGCGGACGCGCGGGGGGGCGGTGAAGCTGCGCCTGGTGCTGCGCTACGGCTCGGAGACGGAGCTGAAGGGGAAGAGCGCGGCCGCCTCGGTGATGCTGCCCATGCTGATGCGCGGGACGAAGAAGCACGGCTACCAGCAGCTCAAGGACGAGTTCGACCGGCTGAAGGCGGAGATCTCCTTCGAGGAGGGCGGCTTCCGTTTGAGCGGGTCGCCGGGCGCGGCCAACGTCTACGTGACCACGATCCGCGAGAACCTCCCGGAGGTGGTGGCGCTGATGGGCGAGGTGCTGCGCGAGCCGGTGTTCCCGAAGGCGGAGTTCGAGACGCTCCGGAAGGAGCAGCTGGCGCGGATGGAGCAGTACCGGCAACACCCCATGGTGGTGGCCTTCACCCGGATGTCGCAGGCGGCGTCGCCGTACCCGAAGGACGACGTGCGCTACGTGCCCTCCATGGACGAGTCCATCGAGCGGCTCAAGGCGCTGAAGCTGGCGGACGTGGAGTCGCTGTACCGGTCGCTCTGGGGGGCCAGCGCCGGGGAGGTGGTGGTGGTGGGCGACTTCGACGCGGCGGCGGTGAAGGCGGCGCTGGAGAAGGCGCTGGGCGGGTGGAAGTCGCCGCATCCGTGGAAGCGGATCGCCAGCGAGTACCGCGACGCGCAGGTGGCGGACGAGGTGATCGACACCCCGGACAAGGAGGTGGCGGTGGTGGGCGCGGTGCAGACGCTGCAGGCGAGGGACGACGACCCGGACTACCCGGCGGCGGTGATGCTGAACCACGTGCTGGGCGGCGCGGCCAACTCGCGCCTGTTCAACCGGCTGCGGCAGAAGGACGGGCTCTCCTACGGGGCCTTCTCTTCCATCTCCGCGGACCCGCTGGACCGGATGGGCGTGTTCTTCGCCGGCGCCATCTGCGCGCCGCAGAACGCCCAGAAGGCCATGGACGCCATGCTGGAGGAGATCTCCGGGCTGGCGAAGGACGGGGTGAAGGAGCAGGAGCTGGCCGAGGCGAAGAAGAGCTACGCCGCGCAGTTCAACACCCAGCTGGCGGACGACGACTTCGTCGCCGGGCAGCTGGCGTCCGCGCTGTACGTGGGGCGGACGCTCCAGTTCTGGAAGGTGGTGAACGACAAGATCGCCCAGCTCGGCACCGCGGACCTGGCCGCCGCGGCGAAGAAATACGTGCCGTCGGCGCACCTGGTGAAGGTGCGGGCGGCGGATCTCAAGAAGGCCGGCGGCGCGGCTCCGGCGCCGGCCCCGGCCAAGCCGTAGGCGGCCTGCGAGCGAAGGGCCGGGGCGATCACTCGGCGAACCAGTTGCAGATCCACACGTCGGTCCCGAGGCTGGCGCCCTCGCGCCCGCCGTCGAGCGAGCGCGCTCAGCCGCCCGCCTCCAGCGCGAACGCGCCGTACCCCACCACCCGCCGCCGGTCGCCCGCGGTGTCCCCGGAGCTCCGCAGGTCCAGCCGCCGGCACCTCAGCCCGCGCTCGGAGGCCTTCAGCAGCAGCCCCTGGAGCGGCGCCGCCCCGCAGGCCCGCTCCGACTCCACCGCGCCCACGTTCAGCGACTCGATGGCCCGGGCCGTCTCCTCGTCCACCGTGCGCCCCCGCACGTACGGCAGGTAGTGCGACAAGTCCGAGCTGACGATCGCCACCGTCTCCTCCCCGCCCCACAGCCACTCCAGCGCCTCCGCCACCTGCTCCGGCCGGGCGTTCCCCACCAGCAGCGGCACCACGGTGAACCCCGGCGCCAGCACGCGCTGCAGGAACGGCAGGTGCACCTCCAACGAGTGCTCCGGCGCGTGCGCCTCCGGGACCTCCGGCGCCACCTCCACGGTCGCTGGATCCACCTTCACCGCGCCCAGCGGCGTCGCCATCGCCTCCACGCCGGGGCCTGCCAGCCCTCGCACGGACACGTAGTGCGCCGGCCCCAGCAGCACGATCCGCCGCGCCCGCGCCGCCGCCGCCTCGCGCAGCAGCCGGTACGCCGTCCCGGCCACCGGCCCCGAGTACACATACCCGGCGTGGGGGGCGATCAGCGCCTTGAGCGATCCCTTCGACTCGACGGCGGGCGAGGCGGCGCCCAGGTGACGATCCACCTCCGCCGCGAGCTGGCCGGCGTCCTCCGGGTAGAAGGAGCCCGCGACGGCCGGCGCTCGCGTGGCGGCGTTCACGTCCCCAGCGTGCGCCCGGGACGGCGCCGCTTCAACCCGATCATGCTTGCTGGCCAGGCGCACATGACGGAGGAAGAGAACCCCGTGCGTCCTCCGCGCCCACCGCTCCCCTGGATCGTCGCCGTCCTGGTGGTGGTGTACCTCGTCCGGCCGCTCACCCCCCCCGGCCCGCTCCGGATGCTCACCGGGATGTGGTCGCCGCTGCTGGTGGCGGTGGTCTTCACGCTCCTCGAGCGCCGGCCTTGGCGCGAATCGCTCAACCTCGGCCCCGGCACGCCGAAGGCCTACGGCGCGGCGGTGGCGGGCGCGGCGCTCGTGGCGTGCGTCACCGCGGCCATCGGCCTCGCCACGGGGCACCTCCACCCCACCGGCGGCCACCCGGACCTGCTCCAGGCCGTCGAGACGCTGGGGATGTGGATCGGCGGCGCGCTTGGCGAGGAGCTGGGCTGGCGTGGCTATCTGCACGTCCGCCTCCGGGGGCGACGCTTCGCGCCGCTCTGGGTGGGCCTCGTCTGGTCCGCGTGGCACTTGCGGACCGTCTGGGAGAAGGGCGGCTCGGCCTGGAGCGCGGCCGTCTTCGTCGCGTTGATGTTCCTGCTCTCGTGGTGGCTCTTTCTGCTGGCCGAATGGTCCCGCTCCGCCCTCCCCGCCACCCTCTTTCACGGGGTGTGGAACACGCTCCGCAACACCATCCGCCTCGATGGCAACGGCGGGGCGATGGACGGCTGGCTCTGGTCCGATGCCCCCGTGTTCACCGACACTGAGGGCGTCTTCGGGCTCGTCGCCGCCGCGCTCCTCTCCGCCATGGTCCTGTTCGCTGCACGGGCCCGGACCTCGCGGAAGGCCTGAAGAGCAACTCGGCTACCGTTCCGGCCAGGTCAACCCTTCCGGACCTGAACGTGCCCTACCACTACTCGGTGTTCGTCCTCCCTGGAGGAGCGCGCTGTGCCCGCTTCGAGTGGAGTGGCGTCGCCACCGGCGAGGAGGCCGTCGCCCTGGTCGCGGAGTGCGCTCCCGGCAGTCCGCTTCACGGGCTGCCGCTCCTGGTCCTCGCCCAGAAGATGGAGCGCATGGAACCGGAGGCGCGCAGCTTCTTCAGCCACCGCGGCAATTCCCCGACCATCGCCATTGTGGTGTCCAGCCCCATCATCCGGGTCACCGGGAACTTCATCATGCGGATGAACAAGAGCACGCGGCAGCGGATGTTCTCGAACGAGGCCGACGCCATCCAGTGGCTGGACGAGCGGGCCCGCGAGCACGCCCTTTGAGCGCGCTCACGCGCCCGTGAGGCGCCCCAGGGTTTCGCGGTCCTCGGGAAGGTGCCTGGGTTACCATTGGGGCCAGTTCTCCCCGGAGCGCGCCCATGCCCTACCAGTACTCCTTGTTCCAACTCCCGGGTGGGACGCGCTGCGCTCGCATCGAGTGGACCGGCGTCGCGACTGGCGAGGCAGCCGCCGCCCTGGTCGCGGAGTGCGCCCCCGGCCAACCACTCTACGGCCTGCCGATGCTGATCCTCACCCAGAAGATGGAGACCATGGAGGCACGAGCGCGCAGCGTCTTCAGCTCCCGCTCCGTCACGCCGCTGTCGGAGTTCCTGGCGATCGTGGCGTCCAACCCCATCATCCGGGTCGCCACCAACTTCATCATGCGCCTGACGAAGAACCCCCGGCAGCGGATGTTCCCTACCGAGGCGGAGGCCCTCGGGTGGCTGGACGAGCGGACCCGCGAGTACGCCGCGGCCCATCCGGACCCTGGCGCGCCCTGACCTCCCTCAGGCGATGCGCCGGTCCACCGACTCCATGAAGTAGCGGAGCCCATGCTCGAAGCGGCCGAAGCGCACCTCGCGGACCGCGCCAGCGCGCATCCCCGCCTGGATGCTCTCCCCCAGCCGCACGTCCTCCATGACCGCCCCGAGCAGGAGGTCGTGGTTCTTTTGCCAGTAGCGCTCGGCCTTCTCCGTGGCGGGGGCTTCGGGGATGAGGAGGAACGTGTGGAGGGCGGTGGTGTGGGGGTCGGCGGGCTGGAGGAACAGCACGCCCACGTGGTCCGGCTCCACCAGCACCAGCGTGTTCGGGAAGAGGAAGTAGAGGACGTTGGCGTGCTCGCGCAGGGCCCAGGAGCCGCGCTCCCGGGCGAGCGCGTCGGCGATGGTGCGCTTGGGGAAGACGCCGCGGACGTGCGGCTCGAAGGCGTCGGAGAGGCCCAGGTTGTCGAAGAAGATGGGGTAGATGGACCGCGCGTGCGCGAACTTGAGGTGGTACGCCTCGAGGAAGATCTCGATCGCGATCTTCCAGTTGAGCTGGAGGACGTGGTCCTGGGGCTGGAAGCGGACGTGGTCCGCCAGGCGCCAGCCCTCCAACTCCGCCCGGAGCGGCGCGAGGAGGCGATCGACGTCCTCGGTGGCCCCACCCTCCGCCTGGGCGAACACCAGCCCGGCGCGTTCGGCCACCATCACCGGTTGGAGGCGGAGCGAGGAGGCCGGGTCGGAGGGGAAGCCGTACGCGTGCGGCACCGCCCGGAGCGCGCCGCGGTTGTCGTAGGTCCAGCCGTGGTACGGGCAGATGAAGGCTTGCCGGTTCCGGCCGGCGGCGTCGCAGACGAGTCGGGTGCCGCGGTGGCGGCAGGCGTTCACGTGCGCGGCGAGTGGACCCTCCTGGGTTCGGCAGAGGAGGAGCGGCGTGCCCGTCCCGTCGTGGGTGAGGTAGTCGCCCGCGTCGCGGAGCTGGGAGGCGTGCGCGACGGCCACGGGGTGGCGGCGGAAGAGGCGCTCGCGCTCCAGGGCGAAGCGCGCCGGGTCGACGTAGCGGGCGGCGTCCACCCGCGTCTCGCCGCCCTCCATGTGCGTCGACTTCGCGGCCATCAGGTCCGCGATCCGCTGGATGAGTCCGGCCTGCGTCGCCTGGTCCATCGAGATTCAGTCTAGCGGCGCCCACACGCCGTGGAATGAAGGCGGGAGATGGTGGTCGAACCAGGCGGCGGCGACCACGCCGGCGTCCGGGTCGCGCCGGTCCATCACCAGCAGGCCGGACCGGTGCGCCCGAGCGTCGTACGCCAGCGACAGCATGTGGTGCGCGCCGACCGCGCCCGGCTCGCCGGAGGGGAAGCGGTCGGGCCCGAGGGACCACCAGCGCGCGCCGCGGCCGCGGCGGTCGACGGCGACGAGCGCGTCGTGGGGCGCTCCGGGGAGGGCATTCGCGGAGTGGGCGACGGCGAGGATGGATTCGCCCGCCGCGACCGGCAGCTCGCACGACACGTCCGCCAGGGGTTCCAGCGCGCCGGCGGTGAGGCGAACCAGCTCGCCGGGCGGCGCACGCGGGGGCTCGCCGAACGGGAGCGCCGCGTACCAGGCGTTGCTCGCGAAGTCCGGGTAGCGGACCAACTCCACCGCGAGGCCCCGGCCGCCGTCGAGCTCCGTCGCCGCCGCGAGGTGCCAGGCGAAGAACGGGTCCACCTCCGCCCAGGTGGCCCGGTGCGGCGGGTCGAGCTCCACGGTGAGGAGCTCCGTCGCCAGGTCCGGCTTCCACTGGTACGCGGTCGCCACCGGCCCCGTCCCGCCGAGGAGCTGGTCCACGTCCGCCACCAGCGGCGGGAGGATGAAGACGGCCCGGCGCTCGGTGACGGCGAAGTCGTGGAGGTAGCGCGGGGACCGCATCGGCACGGTGCACAGGAGCCGCGCCGGCCCCGCGTCCGGAAGCTCGATGACGTCCAGCGACAGCGTCCGCCCATGGCGCACGCCGAAGTTGTACGAGGCCCGCCGCGCCTCCACCCGGTGCGGGTGCGCCGCGAAGGCCGAGTGGAGCGCGCCGCCGAGGTCGCTCTCTCCGGCGGTCCGCAGCGTGTCCTGCTCCATCACGTGCGGTTTCGCGCCTTCCCCCAGCGCGTACAGCCCTCCGCCCCACCACATCGCCCCCACGTTCACCGGCTGCTTCACGCGCGCCGCCGCCGGGTGGCGCGCCGGGGCCCCGAACCCGCGGAAGGCGCGCTGCCCCAGCCGCTGCTCCACGGCGCGCTCCCGTGAGTCCACGAAGCGGCACGCGCCCTCGGCGACGCCGTTCCGCAGCCGGACCGCGGTCACCACGCCGTCGCCGTCGAACCAGTGGCCGAACGGCTCACCGCCCACCGCGAAGGACCCGGGCCCCACCCGGTACAGCGTGCCGCGCAGGTCGGCGGGCAGCGTCCCCTCCACCGCCAGCGGCTCGAAGCCGTGCTCGCGCGGGAGCGGCTCGAACGCGCGCCGCCAGGGAGCTGTCACTTCCCCGGCACCAGCGGCGGGAAGACGTCCTTGTCCCGCGTCCGGTAGGCGTGGCGCTGCGGGTTCACCACCAGGCTCCGGTTCAGCAGCGCCGGCGGGGTCATCGTCTGGAGCGGTCGCCCGCCGACCTGGTAGCGGTCCACGCCCGGATGCGCGAACGCCACCCCCAGCATCGCCGTCCCCACCCACGCGCCCAGCAGCTCCGACCACCCGGCGTTCACCGCGGTCCCGATCCGCTCCTCGCCGAGTGTGACCGCGTCGCCCGCGGCGACGCGCTCCGGGGAGCGCACGAAGGTGAGCCGCTCCTTCGCGCCCTGCGTTCGGTGTGCCTTCAGCGCGGCGGCCGCGATGGAGTCCTTCTCATAGGAGACGCGCCACTGCAGCTGGAGCTCCAGGGGCGTGGCGCCGGCGCGGCCTTCCCGGCGGATGTTGAACGTGAAGGCCTCCAGCATCGCCTGCTCCAGCGAGGCGAAGTCGAGGTCCGCCAGGCCGAAGTCCTTGCCCAGCTCGCGCACCCGGGCGCGGAGGGCGGGCGCGCGCTCACGGGGCACCAGCAGGTCGTAGCCGTACTCCCCCGTCTTCCCGGCGCGGAAGCAGGTCCAGCCGTCCCCGCGCGCGAAGCCCATGTACGGCAGGCCCATGATCCCCATCCCCAGCCAGGTGGCGACCAGCTCCCACGCGTAGGGGCCGCCGAGCGAGAACATCTCGTGCGAAGGGCCGAGGTCCTGCAGCTCCACCTGCTCGCCCGCGCGGACGTGGGCGCGCAGCCAGTCGACGAGGGTGGGGCCGTCGGGTCCCTCGGCGAGGAGGAGGTACTGCTCGTCGTCCCGGCAGACGTAGACGTCCGCGAGCACCTGGGCGGAGGATTCGAGGAGAAGGGTGTGAAGCATCTGGCCGTCGCGCGCGTAGAGCTCCAGCGGGGTGACGCGGTTCACCAGGTCGAACGCGCCGGGGCCGCCGACGCGGACGCGCGAGACGTGGGGCAGCTCGGAGAGCGCCACGGAGTGCCGGAGCGCCGACATCCCACCTTCAAGCGGCACGGTTCGTCCCTCCCGGCAGCGCCAGCACCGCGTCCACGATGGTGTTCACCGTCCGGAGCGCGGGGATGGCTTTGGTGTCGCTGGGGAGCGCGAGGCCCAGCTCCGATTCGAGGGCGATGATCAGCTCCACGGTGTCCACGGAGTCGAGGCCGAGGCCGCTGACGAACAGGGGGGCGTCGGGGTCGATGTCCCCTGGATCCAGGCGGCGGCCGGTCTGCTTCACGATCAGCGCGCGGACCTGGTCGATGAGGGATTGGCGGCGGTCGAGGTGGGACTTCAGCGCAGCGTCCATCGGGTCTCCTCAGGAGCGGGAGAATACCAACGCGCAGGACGCGCAGCCTCCGGACGTCGTGGCGGCGGTGATGGTGGCCTGGCCGGTGCGGAGGGCCTCGATGGCGGAGATGAAGGTGGGGAATGGCGCAGCGAGCTCGGAGCGGCGGCGCCCGACGCGCGACAGGGCTTGCTCCAGCGCCGCGGCCTCCTGCCCGGGTCCGGCGAGCGCCCAGCCCGCCAACATCACCGCGCCGTCGCCGCCGGCGATCAGGGCGAGGGCTTCGGCCTCGTTCTCGGTTTCGCGGACGCCGCCGGCGAGCAGGAGGTCTCCCGGGGATCGCCCGGAGAGGAGCTGGGCGGCGAAGGCGACCGCACAGAGGGATTCGCCTTCGCCGGTGGCGATCGTGGTTCCTGGTCCGCGGAGGTCGAGCGCGGTGGCGCACGCGCCGGCGGGAGCGCTGGGCATGCGGCGAGCGAAGGAGGAGGTGGCGAGGCGCCAGAGGCCGCGTTCGGCGATGCTCGCGCGGAACGCGCGGACGGTGGCGGGTGAGAGGCGGCCGTTGCCGAGAAGGAGCCCGGCGCGGTCGCGGCGGTCGGCGGTGATCTTCAGATCGCCGTCGCGGAGGGCGAGGGCCGCCGCGGCGGTGAGGAGCTGGGCGGACGGGTCCATCCCGCGTGGGTCGGCGGTAGGCGCGATTCTGGCGAGGAGGCTCGCGACTTGGTCCGGGTGGCTGGCGGCCACACGGTTCGGATACGGAGCTGTGGCGCTCGCTCCATCAACCCGGCCTGCCTCTTCTCCGCTCACGCGCGCTGGCGCGCCCGGACTGGCGGAGTCTCCCGTCCGCTTATCTGCCGCAGCGCGCGAGTCCGTGGCGCGCGAGTCTGTGGCGCGAGAGTCCGTGGCGCATTCGCCAGTTACGACGCCCATGCCGGCGACGGTCACTCGGAGCGGCTGACGCGGAGCGCGAGCCAGAGGGTTGCGGGTCACCACTACCGCCGCGTTCGATCCAGCCATCGCCGAGTTGGTGCAGATCGCCGCGTCCCACTCGCACGCGCGCGGGAGGGATTCCCCCACTGGATCCGCAGGAGCGCCGCGCCGAGGGCGGGTGAAGTGCAGCGTGGGCGGGATCCGCGCCTCGCGTCGCGCCAGCAGCATCGCGATCAGCTCCAGAATTCCGGCCGCCCCTTGCGCGTGCCCGAGGTGCCCCTTGGTGGAGCTCACCGGGACCTGCTCCGCCCTCGCCCCGAGCGCTACGAGCAATCCCCGCCACTCCGCGGCATCGTTCGCGCCGGTCCCGGTCCCATGGGCGTTCACGTACCCGACCTGCTCCGGAGCCACCTCGGCATCCGCCAACGCCGCTCGGATCGCCCGCGCCACACCCGCGCCGGACGGATCCGGCGACGTCTCGTGGTGTGCGTCCCCGGACAGCCCGTATCCCCGGAGCCAGGCGA
>DASRBA010000143.1:0-34460 GCA_035637895.1 Myxococcaceae bacterium | reverse complement strand
GCGGAGGCGGTGTTCGTGGGGAGCGCGATCTTCCTCTCCGCGGAGCCGGCGAAGCGGGCCAAGGCGATCGTCGACGCCATCACCTTCTGGAAGGAGCCGCGCAAGCTGGCGGAGGTGAGCGCCGGGCTGGGCGACGCGATGCGCGGGCTGGAGATCGCCGCGCTGCCGCAGTCGGAGCGCTTCGCCGCGCGGGGCTGGTGATGATCGGCGTGCTGGCCCTGCAGGGCGGGGTGACGCCGCACCTGCGCGTCCTGGAGTCCATCGGGCTCCCGGCCGCGCCGGTGCGGACGCCGGAGGAGCTTCGCCGCGCGGACGGGCTGGTGCTGCCGGGCGGCGAGAGCGGCGCCCAGCTCCGGCTGATCGCTCGGCACGGGCTGGAGGGGCCGCTGCGCGACTTCGCCGCCGCCGGCAAGCCGCTGCTGTGCACCTGCGCGGGGCTCATCCTGGTGGCGAGGAAGGTCACCTCGCCGGACCAATGGAGCCTGGGCCTGCTGGACGTGGACGTGGAGCGGAACGCCTACGGCCGGCAGCTGGAGAGCTTCGAGGCGACGGACGGCGGGATGCGGATGGTCTTCATCCGCGCGCCGCGCATCACCCGCGCCGGGGCGGTGGAGGTGCTGGCGCGCTTCGGCGGCGAGCCGGTGCTGGTGCGGCAGGGAAAGGTGGTGGGCGCGGCCTTCCACCCCGAGCTGGCGGGCGAGACCGCCGTTCACCGGATGGCGTTCAGCGCTTAGCGGCCGGGGCGCCCGGCGGGCGCGGGAGGGAGGCGGCGTCCGGGAAGAGCTTCTGGACGTCGTCGTTCCAGGTGTCGCGGGGCGCCAGCCGGAAGTAGTCCTGGTAGTGCTGCGCGCTCTTGTCCTGCTTGCCCAGGCGCGCGTAGGCGACCGCCAGGCCCAGGTGGCAGTGGGCGTTGTCCGGGTCCGCCTTCAGGCAGCGGGTGAGCGCGGCCTCCGCCTGCGCGTCCTTGTGCTCGGTGAGGAGCGCCTTGCCCTTCTGGAAGAGGTCCTCGGCCGACGGGGCCGGCGCGTCGCCACCGGCCTGCGACTCGTAGGTGTCCAGCAGATGCCGGACCTCCGTGGCGCGCTGCCCGGTGGGCTCCAGCTTGAGGTATTCGCGGTAGTGGTCGGCGCCCTGGTCCGGCTTGCCGAGGCGCGCGTACGCCGCTCCGAGCCCGAGGTGGCAGTCGGCGAGGTTCGGATCGGCGTCCAGGCAGTGGGTGAACGACTCCAGGGCCGCCTCGAAGTTCTTCGCCTTCAGCATGGCGCGCCCCTGCTCCAGGAACGCCTTCCCGGGAGAGTCCGGAGGCGGCGCCGGCGCGACGGGAGGGCGCGGCGGGGGAGGAGGGGGAGCGACCACCACCGGCTGAGGCGCGGGGACCGGCGTTGGAGGTGGAGGCGGAGGCGAGGGGGCGCGGAGCACGACGATGGCGATCAGCGCCAGCGCCAGCCCGCCCGCGCCGAGGGCGATGGTGCGCGGGCGGAGCGTCTGGCCGCGCGGCGCCGGGCGCGGGGTGGGGAACGGCTGGACCGACGTGGGCTCCCGGAACACCGCGTCCGGGGTCGGGTCCAGCGTCGGCTCCGACGACGGCTCCGGCCCCGGATCGGGCGGCCCGAAGGGAAGCTGGATGGAGACGTCCGTCCGCTCCATCGGGAACGGGTGCAGGTCCGTCTTGGTGATCACCGGCTCCGATGGCGGCGCCGGCGGCAGCGGAGGTTGCGGCTGCGGCGTCTCGGCCGGCGCGTCGGCCTTGACGTGGGCTTCGGCCTGGCGGACCAGCTCCGAGATCTGGAACGCGGTCACCGGCGTCCGCGACGCGATGATGAACTGCTCGAGGTCCGCGTGCATCTCGCGGCAGTCCCCGTAGCGGAGCTCCTTGTCGCGCTCCATGGCGCGCATGACGATGCGGTCCAGCTCCGGGGGGCAGTCCGGCCGGCGCGAGCGGAGCGGCGGGCGCTCCTGCTTGAGGATGCACTCGATCATCGCCAGCTCGTTGTTGGCGTTGAACGGCTTCTGCCCCGCGATCAGCTCGTAGAGGGTGACCCCCAGGGAGTAGATGTCCGCCCGGCGGTCGACGGGCTGGGCGCGGAGCTGTTCGGGGGACATGTACGAGAGCTTCCCCTTCACCGTCCCCGTCTTCGTCCGGTGCGCCTGGGTGACCGCCTTGGCGATCCCGAAGTCCACCAGCTTCACCGCGCCCGTCTTGGAGATGAGGATGTTGTCGGGGCTGACGTCGCGGTGGACGAGCTGGAGCGACCGGCCGGTCGCCGGGTCCGCCAGCTCGTGCGCGTGGGCCAGCGCCTCGCACGCCAGCGCGATCACCCGCGCGCTGTGCGGCAGCGGCAGCGGCACCTTCTGCTTGCGGAACGCGGCCACGAGCTGGCGCAAGCTGGGCCCGTCCACGTACTCCATGGCGAGGAAGCTGAGGCCCCCGTCGTCCCCGAACTCGATGATCTGCGCGATGTTGGGGTGGTTGAGCTGCGAGGCCAGCTTCGCCTCGGAGAGGAACATGGCGGTGAAGTTCGGGTCCTCGGCGTACTGGGCCAGGATCCGCTTCACCACCACCGTCTTCTCCAGGCCCTTGGCCCACTCGAACTTGGCGAGGAAGACCTCGGCCATCCCGCCGACCGCGATCTTGCGGACGAGCTCGTACTTCCCGACCCTGGCCGTCTGTCGAGTGGGGCCTGCCACGGGCCTGGGACTATGTCAGATCAGGCGAGCCCGCCACCTTCAGCGCTGCTCGGGCGGCTGGAAGGGGTGCTGGTAGCGCTTCTTGGTGGCGCTGCCCACCGCCAGCGCCACGCTCCAGGCGGCGGTGATGGCCAGGCCGCCGGTCTCGCGCGCCTCCTCCTCCTTCTCGTCGCCGGACATGCCGGCGCTCGCGAAGGCGTGGCCCCAGTCCACCTTCCCCACCACCCGCGGCGCCCAGATCCCGATCCAGACCAGCGCCACCGCCGCGGTGATCGCCGGCAGGGGCCAGCGCAGCCGGCCGATCAGCTCCAGCGCGCAGCAGAGCGCCGCCGCCAGGTAGATCGCCGCCCAGCGCACCGGGTCCGGGTCGTTGTGCTGCACCACCGCGAAGAACAGGAAGGCGCAGGTCGCCAGCCCGTTCACGCCCCGCCAGATCCACCGGGCGCTCACCGCCCGTACGCTCCGCCCGCCTCGTAGAGGGCGTAGATGGTCCCCCAGGCGAAGGCGAGCAGCACCAGGAACGTCGCCACCGCCACCCGGTCCACCCGCGCCAGCGACTTCCGCCCGGAGGCGATGCCCCACGTCCAGGCGAACGAGGTGAGCCCGTTGCCCAGGTGGAACGCCACCCCCAGCGTGCCCAGCAGGTAGACGAGCAGCGTGGGCCCGTTGAAGCGCATCTCGCGGGCGATCTCCTCGAACGGCTCCGCGCGGCCCTCGACCAGGCGGGGCTGGATCATCGCCAGCCACAGGTGCGCGCCGATGAAGAAGAGCGCGCCCACCGCCGTGACCCGCTGGAGCACGTACTTGAGGTTCCCGTAGGTGGCGTAGCGGGTGACGTTGGCCGACGAGGCGCGGAGGCGGCCAAGGCCCCACACCGTGTGCAGCAGCAGCGGCAGCAGCACCACCACCAGCGTCACCCAGTGGGCCACCGGGTGCGGGTGGTCCTCCACCGCCATCTCCCAGGCGCCCTTGCCGCTGAAGGCGGACAGGTTGTTCCAGAGGTGGTTCACCGTCCACAGGCCCAGCGGGAGGATCGCCAGCAGCGACCCCAGGCGGGTCCAGACGAAGCTGGCGGACGTGCCGCGCGGCGAGGCAGCGGATTCGGCGGGCTGGCCCATGGGTGTGTGCTACTCCGGAGCGGGCCGCCGGGAAACCCCTTCGGCCCGGTGCGATTCGCGGAACTGAACGGAGCCCCGCATGGATCTGAAGCTGATGGCGACCGCTTTTGCCACCGTGTTCATGGCGGAGCTGGGGGACAAGACGCAGCTGGCCACCCTCACCTTCGCCGCGGAGGGGAAATCGCGCTGGGCGGTGTTCATCGGCGCGGCGGCGGCCCTGGTCACCTCCAGCGCCGTCGCGGTGCTGGCCGGGGAGGCGGTGTCGCGGGTGGTCCCGGTGCTGTGGCTCAAGCGCGTGGCGGGCGCGGCGTTCATCGCCATCGGGATCTGGACGCTGGCCAGCGCCCGGGGGTCGTGAGGAGCGCCGCGCGTCACTTCGGGATGGGCTCGCCGATCTTGGTGATCATCGACATGGCCTTCATCTCCTCCACGTCGGACATGGTGCCCGGGAGGCCGGTGGCCGCGATGGAGCAGCACAGCGCGCCCACCACCAGGAAGTAGTGGTTGACCGTCGCCGCCGGGTGGAAGGCGAAGAAGGCCGCGAAGGTGAGCGCGAGGGCCGCGGAGAAGCCGGAGGCGGTGCGCGGCGCGCGCCACAGCGCCAGGGCGGCGGCGAAGGCGGCCGCCACGTACGCCACCACCGAGGGGAACTGGATGCCGGACTCGCGGGCGAAGTAGGCGAGGTAGCTGAGCGGCTCCGGCTTGAAGGTCGGGTCCAGCTCCAGCGTGCTCACGCTGCGGAAGAACGCGCCCGGCGCCCAGGCGGCCAGCGGGAACGTGACCACCAGCGCGGTGCCCACGGCCTTGAGCGACAGGTTGAGGACGTCCTTGCGCTTGAAGGGCCGGCGCAGCATCAGCGACGCGGCGGGGAGGCCGAGCACCAGGTACGACTTGAGGGCGAACAGCATCCCCAGCGCGAAGGGGAAGAGCTTCGGCCGGCGGCACGCGCACCACACCGAGGCGGAGAGCGCCAGGACGATGAACGTCTCCGTCCAGCCCTGCTGGAGGACGAGGAACATCCGCGGGGTGAAGAGGAAGAGCGCGGCGGCGACGGCGCCCACGCGGCCCGGGCGCGCGTAGGCCATCAGCCCGCCCGCGGCGGTGATCGCCACCAGCTGCGCGTAGCGGTGGTCGCCGGCCACCGCCTGGCCCAGGACGTCCAGCATCAAGGTCAGCGGCGGGTAGGGGAAGCCGCGGCCCTTGAGCTCCGGGAAGGTCAGCTCGTACGGGATGCGGCCCTCCAGCATCGCGGCGGAGGCGGTCCGCTGCACGGCGTGGACCGCGCTGTCGGGGATGCTGGAGGTCTTCAGGATCCACGCGCCCAGCGCCACGTGCGCCACGAGCAGGAGCGGGACCTGGAGGCGCCCCAGCCAGCGCTGCTCGGAGAGGTTGCTGCCGGCGAGGAGCGTGGCGGCCACCAGCGCGAAGGAGAACGGGCCGATCACCTTGGAGTCGCTGAGGTCCACCCCCACCGGGTCGATGAGGAGCTGGCCCACCTGGAAGACCATCCCCGCCGCCAGCAGGAACACCGCGGGGCGGTCGCCCCGCTTCTCCAGCGCCAGCAGGGCGCCGATGGAGACCGCCACCATCGCCGCCACCAGGGAGAGGGTGAGGGCGAGGACGTTGGAGCGGTGAAGGCCGTTGCCCTCGATGGCGATGCAGTAGCCCAGGGCGATCGCCGCGACCGCGAGCCCCGCGGCGCCGGTCCAGCGGTCGGACAGCTCGTCGTCTCCCCGCGAGCGGACGATCGAGAACTGCGTCTCGTTGGCGGCCATTTGGCCCAGAGTCTGCTCGGGACGCGCGCGAGCGCAAGGTTCTACACGGCCAGCCGCGCGAAGGTGGCCACCCGGCCGAAGCCGTCCGTGCCCAGGGCTTGCGGCGTGAGCAGCCCTTCGAGGGCGGAGAGGACGTCCGCGCTGCGCTCCACGTGGCGGGAGTAGATCTGTGCGGCGTCCACCGCGACGGCGTCGATCTCCGACCGGGGGGGCGCCGGCTGACGGTAGAGCCCGGGCGCGCTCATCGCCAGGAGCATCACCGAGGAGAGCCGCACCGCCAGCTTGAACGCGTGGGCGGAGAGGGTGGGGGACTGCGTGTACCACTCGCGGTGCCAGTCGTTGATCAGGAACCGCGCGTAAGAGGGCTCCAGCGCGCCGCCCAAAGACTGGTGGAGGAACTGGCGGCGGACCTGGACGCGCTCCCAGAGGACGTCCCACAGCGGCGGGCCGCCCTCGGTCCCGAGGGTGGGGTAGGCGGCCTTGGCTTCGGCCAGGTACTGGTTCATCGCGGCGGGGACCAGGTGCGCGCGGGGAGGCGCGCCGTCCGGGAGGGAGGCCATCAGGCCCATCACCGCCTGAAGCGCCTGGGTCGCTCGCCAGGGTCCGGAGGTGAGTTGCTCCGCGACGGCCTGGATGGTCTCCGGGGCCCGGAAGGCGGCCAATTCGCGGTCGAGGGCGGCGCGGTCGAGCCCGGTGGCGCCGGCGTGGAAGAAGGACTCCGTGCGCCGGCCCAGCTCACCGACGACCGCCACGCGCAGCGCCACCGGGAGGCGGGCGTCCCGGAGGACCTCGCCCACCGCGGCGTGCACCGCGTCCGCGGGGGCGGAGTACGGCGAAGGCCTGGCGTCGTCGTCGGGTCTCGGAGGTTCGGGGGCGAAGAGCTCCGGCGAGACGTCGACGACGTCCAGCGCGTCCTCGGCGGTCAGGGCCAGGCGCGCGGCCTCCGGGCAGGAGAGGGTGGCGCTCAGCTCGCGCCGGTCCTCGAAGCGGGAGAACACGCGCGGGAACCGGTCACACCCGGCGGGAAGCGCTTGCGGGCCGTGCTCGCGCTGGATGGAGCAGAGGTGGTCCGGGTCGAGGAATCCGCACCTGCCCTCCTCGAAGGTCCGTAGCACGGCCACGTACCCCTCGCCCAGGTCCGGCGCGGCCTCCACCGTTCGAGCCACGCGCTCGCGCCGGGCGCCGGTGTCCGCGGTGGCGACGAGCCGCGCGCGGTCCGCCTCGGTGAGCATGAGCTTCACGCCGGCGCAGCAGGTGTCCGGGCACTCGCCCGCCGTGCACCGGAAGCGCGTCATGTAGCGGAGGGCGGTCAGCCGGGGCACGGCGCGAGTGTAGATCTGGGCGCTCGCGCGCCGCCGGAATCCTCGCGCGCCTAAGCGTGAGGGTGCACGGTCCGCGTGAGGGTGCACGGTCCGCGTGAGGGTGGTCCGCGGCGTACAGGCGCGCGAGCGGCCGGCCTCTTTCCACCCGCCCACCCTCCACCCGTCCGAGCCCGCGTTGCCCCGCCGCGCGCGCGCGCCCACGTTCACTCCGGAGGTCGCATGGAGAACGCGACGACTGGCCGGGTGGTGGTGATCACCGGGGCGTCCGCGGGGCTCGGGCGGGCGATGGCGCGCGCGTTCGCGTCGCGCGGGGACAAGGTGGCGCTGCTCGCCCGAGGGGAGGACGGCCTGGCGGAGGCTGACCGGGAGGCGAGCGCGGTGGGCGCGGAGGCGATGGCGATCGCCTGCGACGTCTCCGACGCCGCCGCGGTCGAGTCGGCCGCGCAGGCCGTTCAGGAGCGCTTCGGCGCCATCGACGTCTGGATCAACAACGCCATGGTGTCGGTGTTCTCGCCGGGCGCGCAGATCACCCCGGACGAGCTCCGCCGCGTCATGGAGGTGAACTTCCTGGGCACGGTGAACGGCACCCAGGCCGCCCTCCGCCGCATGCGCAAGCAGAGCCGCGGCACCGTCATCCAGATCGGCTCCGCGCTCGCCTACCGCTCCATCCCGCTGCAGAGCGCCTACTGCGCGTCCAAGGCCGCCATCCGCGCCTACAGCGACTCGATCCGCTCCGAGCTGTACCACGAGCGCTCGCGCGTCCGCCTGTGCATGGCCCAGCTCCCGGCCATCAACACCCCGCAGTTCGAGTGGGTCCGCACCCGCCTCCCCGGCATGCCGCGGCCCCTCCCGCCCATCTACGCGCCGGAGGTGATCGCCGACGCCATCGTCGCCCTCTCCCTGCACCCGCGCCGCGAGGTGTGGATCGGCGGCAGCTCCGTCAAGGCGATCCTCGGTCAGAAGGTCGTCGGCCCCCTGCTGGACCGCTACCTCGCCCGCCGCGGCTACCGCGACCAGCAGGACGCCGTCCCGGTGGAGCCCTACCGGCGCGACAACCTCTTCTACCCGGTGGAGGGCGACCGCGGCGCGCACGGCCCCTACCTCGGGATGGAGCGGCAGCACAGCGCGCAGGTGTGGCTCGACTTCCACCGGCGCGCGGTGGCGGTGGCGGCCGCGGCGGTGGGCCTGGCGCTGGGTGCGGTCTGGGCGCGCGCCCGGACGTGACGCCATGGCCTGGACCCAGCCCCCCATCCACGATCTGGCCCTGGTCGGCGACTGCCGCTCCGCCGCGCTCGTCGACCGCCGCGGCGACGTGGTCTGGCTCTGCTGGCCCCGCATGGACTCCGACGCGCTCTTCGCCTCGCTCCTCGACGGCGAGCGCCGCGGCCACTGGCGCCTCCGCCCGGAGCCCGGGGCCGGGGCCGGCGGCGGCTGGCGCGTGGAGCGCCGCTACATTCCGGACACCAACGTCCTGCAGACCAGCTTCCTCCGCGAGGACGCCGAGGTGGTCCTCACCGACTGCATGACCGTGGCCGACGAGAGCGATCAGCGGCGCCTCCCGCTCCCCGAGCACGAGCTGCTCCGCCGCGTGGAGTGCATCCGCGGCGAGGCCACCGTCGAGCACGAGCTGGTGCTGGCGCCCACCTTCGGCCGCAAGAAGGCCCGCGTCCACGCGCACCCCACCCTGGGCCTGTGCTGCGAGGCCCCCGCCGGCGCGTTCCTCTTCCGCGGCGAGGTCCCGTTCTCCGAGACGCCGGCGCCGGGCACCTTCGGCGGCCGCTTCACCTTGCGCGCCGGCGAGTCGCGCCGCTTCTCCCTCACCTACAGCGCCGAGGCGCCCGCGGTGCTCTCACCCCTGGGCGACGCCTCCGATGACGCCATCCGCCGCACCCTGCGCTGGTGGCGCGCCTGGGCGGCGAAGTGCACCTACCGCGGGCCCTACCGCGACGCCGTCATCCGCAGCGCGCTCGCGCTCAAGCTCCTCTGCTACGCGCCCTCCGGCGCCATCGTCGCCGCCGCCACCTGTTCGCTCCCCGAACGCGTGGGCGGCTCGCTCAACTGGGACTACCGCTACTGCTGGATCCGCGACGCCGCCTTCACCTGCCGCGCGCTCTACGACCTGGGCTACGCGGACGAGGCGGGGTCCTTCATCGAGTGGCTCCTGCACATCACCCGCCTCAGCCAGCCGCGCCTGAGGGTGATGTTCGACGTCTACGGCAACCCCAGCCCGCGCGAGCGCGTCCTGGAAGGCGCCCGCGGCTACCGCGACTCCCGCCCCGTCCGCGTCGGCAACGGAGCCGTCCTCCAGCGCCAGATGGACCTCCACGGCGAGCTGGTGGACGCCATCTACGCGCACTGCCGCCGCGGCGGCGAGCTGGACCGCGACACCGAGGTCCTCCTCGCCGAGCTGGGCAGGTACGTCGTGAAGTCCTGGCACCTCCCCGACCAGGGCATCTGGGAGCTGCGAGGCCCGGCGCGGCCGTACACCCACTCGCGCGTGCTGTGCTGGACCGCGCTGGACCGGCTCATCGAGCTGCACCGCCTCGGCCACCTCCACCGGGTGAAGCTGGACGTGGGGGCGCTCGCCCGCGCGCGGGAGGAGATCCGGCGCAGCGTGCTGGAGGAGGGCTACGACCCCGGCACCGACTCCTACGTCGAGCACCTCGGCGGCCACGACCCGGACGCCGCGCTCCTGCTGCTGCCCTGGTACGCCTTCGAGCGGGCCGACTCGCCGCGCATCCGGGGCACCTTCCGGCGCGTGGTGCACGAGCTGTCCGCGCCCAACGGCCTCCTCTTCCGCAACCCCGCCCTCCGCGAGGCGGGGGACGGCGGCTTCGTGGCGTGCGGCTTCTGGGCGGCGGAGCTGCTGGCGGACGGAGGCGGGCCGCTCCCCCTGGCGCGCGCCTGGTTCGAACAGTTGCTCCGCTGCTGCAACGACGTGGGCCTGATGTCCGAGGAGATGGACCCCGAGACGGGCGAGGCCATCGGCAACTTCCCTCAAGCGTATTCCCACGTGGGGCTCATCTCGGTCGCGCTCGCCCTGGAGGCGCGCGCGCGCCGGGAGCGCGGCCGCCCCATCCCCGCGGTCGTCGCGGAGGAGGCCGCGCCATGAACGTCGGGAGCTGGATGCTGTGGGGGTTCGTGGCCACGGTGGCGCTGACGGCGGCCCAGGTCGCCACCCAGGAGCTCCGCCTCACCCGCGTCAACATCCCCTTCATGCTGGGGTCCATCTTCACCCCGGAGCGCTCGCGCGCGAAGGCGCTGGGCACGCTGTTGCACCTGGTGAACGGGTGGATCTTCTCCCTCGTCTACGTCGCCGCCTTCCAGGCGTGGGGGAAGGCCGGCGCCTGGCGCGGGATGCTCATCGGCCTGGTGCACGCCACCTTCGTGCTGGTGGCCGGCCTGCCCGCGCTCCCCGGTATCCACCCGCGGATGGCGCACGAGTCGTGGGGGCCCACCGCGCGGCGGCAGCTGGAGCCGCCCGGGTACCTGGGGCTCCACTACGGCGCCTTCACGCCCCTCACCGTCCTGGCGGCACACCTGCTGTTCGGCGCCATCCTCGGCGCCTTCTACCGGGTGCGCTGAGGTCGTTCGTGCAACAGTCCGCCGCCCCCGCTGTCCAACCAGCGGGGCTCACCGGGATGGTTGCTGAGAATTTAGCACAACGCTAATTTGCTAGCACTCCGGAGGGGAACGCGTGCGTCGTGGCGTGTGGGCAGTGGCAGCGCTGGTCTCGCTGGGGGCCCAGGCGGCGGTGGAGGGGCCGGGCGTGAACCAGAAGATCCCCGCCGCGCGGGCGCAGGGCCCGGTGCGGCTGGACGGCCACCTCGACGAGGCCGGGTGGGCGGCGGCGCCGGTGTTCACGGACTTCGTGCAGCGCTTTCCGGACGTGGGCAAGTCGCCCACGGAGAAGACCGAGCTGCGCATCCTCTACGACGACCAGGCGGTCTACTTCGGCTTCTACTGCCACGACTCGGATCCGGCGGCGATCTCCCGGCAGCTCGGGCGGCGCGACAGCGACCCGGCGTCGGACTCGGTGACCGTCCTCATCGACGGGATGCACGACCACCGGACCGCGTTCTATTTCAAGCTGAACGCGGGCGGCGTGCTGACCGACGGCCTGCTCTTCGACGACCGCAACTTCACCTTGGACTGGGACGGGGTGTGGGAGGGCGCGGTGGCGCCGATGCCGGACGGCTGGTCGGCGGAGATCGCCATCCCGCTCTCGCAGCTGCACTTCCCCGACGCCCAGGTGCAGACGTGGGGCTTCTCCGCGCGGCGGTTCATCCTGCGCAAGCACGAGGAGATCGAGTCGGTGCTCAACCCGCACTCCTCCGGCGCGGTGGTCTCGCGGCTGGGCCACCTCACCGGGATGGAGGGGCTGAAGGCGCGCCGCGCGGTGGACCTGCTGCCGTACGCCGCCGCGCGCGCGGTGCGCCGGCCGCTGTTCGCCATCGACTACTGGCAGCCGCCGGACGGGACGCGGCGGATCACCGACCCGTCCCTGGACGTGGGGCTGGACCTCAAGTCGCAGCTCACCTCGGACCTGACGCTGGTGGGGACCATCAACCCGGACTTCGGGCAGGTGGAGGCGGACCAGATCATCTTGAACCTCACCACCTTCGAGGCCTTCTTCCCCGAGAAGCGGCCGTTCTTCACCCAGGGGATGGAGCTGTTCCAGCCGGTGGGCGGCGGGGCGGGCGACGTGCCGTTCGCGCAGTTCTACTCGCGGCGCATCGGCCTGGACGGCGCGCCCATCCTCGGCGCGGCGAAGGTGACCGGGACGGTGGGCCAGGTGAAGGTGGGCATCCTGGACGCGTTCACGGTGGGCCCGTCGGTGACGCACGTGGACGAGAACGCGCCGGACACCGGCTACGGCTTCCACCTCGAACAGCCGCTCCGCCTGGCGCCCAACGACACGCTCTCCCTCCTCAACCCGCCGCCCACCAACTTCCTCGCCGCGGTGGCGCAGATGAAGGTGTCCCAGGGGTCGCGCATCGGCCTGGTCGCCACCAGCGCGGTGCCCGTCGCGCCGGAGTGCACCGTCGCCGACTACTGGCAGGACGACATCTCCCAGACCAGCTACGACGACCCGCCCAACAGCGCGGCGTCGCACGTCTACGACCGGCTCCTCCCCTCCAGTTGCATCGGCCGCACCGGGCACTCCGCCGGCGTGGACTTCGACCTCCAGACCGACGACGCGGTGTACGCGCTGCAGGGGACGGTGGTCGGCTCCATGGTGGGCCGCGGCATCGAGGAGCGGGTGCTGCGCGACGGCGTCCGCCTGCACCCGGGCGACCTGGGCGCGGGCGCGTACCTGCACGCGGGGAAGGTGGGCGGCAACGGCTTCCGCTGGGACGTCAACTACGAGTACGCCTCGCCCAAGCTGGAGCTGAACCCCACCGGCTTCATGCGCACGCAGAACTACCAGATGCCGCGGGTCGGCCTGCGCTACCACCGCCCGGACGGCTGGGGCCCGCTGAAGGAGTTCTACGGCAACTTCAACGCCGGCTACCGGTGGACCACCGACGGGACCGGCCAGTCCCGCGGCGGCTTCTTCAACTTCAACATGGCGCTCAACCTCCCCAGCTTCGACGTCATCGGGATCGAGACCGGCGCCGAGGGGCTGGGGATCAACCCGCGCGAGATCCGGGGCGCCGGCGTCCCCACCGAGATCCAGGGGGACAAGTACTTCGTCTTCTTCTGGGGCACCAACCCGGAGCGGAAGATCGCCTTGGACGGCTTCGCCGCCGTCGGGTACCACGACCAGGCGGGGGCCATCGCGCCGACCTGGGGCTGGTCCGGGCGGCTCAACGTCAGTCTCCGGCCGCACCCGGTGGTGGAGACCCAGCTGGAGGTCAGCACCGACCGGTCGCCCATGGCGGCGCGCTGGGTGGACTGGGACTTCAACCCGTCCGCACCCGGCGCGGCGCCCATCGAGACGGACACCTTCTACTTCGGGGACCTGCAGTCGAACTACCTCTCGTTCACGCTGCGCCAGTCGGTGGTGCTCTCGCCCACGCTCACCCTGCAGGCCTACGCGCAGCTGTTCAGCGACTACGGCCTCTACGGGCCGTTCTACCAGGCGCACCCGTCGGCGGACCGGCGCCCGCTGATGTTCGCGGACCTCCAGTCGTCGGCGCTGGGCGACTACTACAGCTTCTACGAGACGCAGCTGAACCTGAACGTGGTGGGCCGCTGGGAGTACCGCCCCGGCTCCACCCTGTTCGTCATCTACACCCGCCACCAGCTGGGCGCGTTCCAGGACAGCGGCCCGGGCATCACCAAGACGGTGTTGCCGGTGAATCTCTTCGGCGGGCCGGCCACCGACTCGTTCATGGTCAAGTGGTCCTACTACTGGACCGTGTAGCGGGGGCGCCTAGACTGGAAGTCCTTGTCTCCCCCGCCGAGCCCGATGGAGCGCCGAGCCCACGCCCGCATCGCGGTTCCACTCAACGTCCGGGTGCTGGCGGGGAAGAAGGAGGTGGAGCTGGCGGCGCGGGACATCTCGCGCTCCGGCATCTTCCTCTTCTCCACCAACCCGCCCGGGCAGGTGGGGACGATGCTCACGCTCCAGCTCTCGCTCACCGCCGGCATCAAGCCGGTGGAGGTGAAGGCGGAGATCGTCCGGGTGGTGCTGGACCCGATGGACGCGAAGGGCGGCGTGCTGGGGTTCGGCGCGCACTTCGTGGAGCTGACCCCGCCCAAGGAGCAGGACCTGCTCAACCTGCTGGACCGCGCCATGCTGGGGCGCGGGAGCATGCGGCGGATCTACCCGCGCGTGTACCACCTGATCGAGGTGCGGGCGCGCTCGAAGACCGAGCTGCGCGCCATCCTCCAGGACATCGGCGAGGGCGGGGTGGGGCTCAACCTCGACCGCCCGATGCAGCTCGACGAGGAGGTCGCGCTGGAGATCGCCCGCACCCGAGGGGAAGGGCCGCTCAAGCTCCAGGGGTGGGTGACCTCCTGCGTGGGCTCGGGGCAGGGCACGTTCCGGGTGGGCCTGCGCTTCGGGCGGATGACCCAGCCGGTGCGCGTGGAGCTGCAGGCGTTCCTCAAGAAGCTCTACAGCAAGTAGGTCACTGCGCGGGCGCCTCGCCGGTGGGGGCCCGGCCCTTGTCCATCCAGGCGGCGATGAACGGCTCCAGCTCGCCGCGGAGGACCTCCTTGATGCGCCCGCTGGCGCCGGTGCGCGGATCCTCCACGCGCGCTCCCAGGTCCGGCAGGTAGCGGCGCACCTCGCCCGCGGGCGGGGGGATCTCCAGGAGCGCGGCGGCCAGCGCGCGCAGCTCCGCCACCTCCGCGGCGCCGTGCAGGGTCACCATCCGCCCGGTGGCCTCGTCCTTGGCGGAGGCCTCCGCCGACAGCCGCTCCACGAAGAAGCCCGGGCGCCGCCGGATCTCCCGCCCGGAGGTATGCGCGCCCGCCTTGTCCTTGGGCCACAGCCGCACGCGGACGTAGGCGCCCACGCGGCCGTTCTTCTCCATCCGCCGGTGCATCCCGGACTCGCCGGCGAGGAACCCCAGCGCCCCCGGCCCGCCCACGCGCAGCAGCACGCGCCAGGGCGCGGTCGCCTCCGCCACCGCGAGCGCGTCGTAGCCGCGCTTCTCCGCCCAGCCCAGGTACATGAAGCCCAGCTCGCGCACCCAGTCCTGCGCCGCGGGGGAGTCCGCCGCCGCCTCCACCTCGATCAGCACCTCGTCCACGTCCAGCGGCCCCAGCCCGCGCGCCTCGAGGAGCTGGACCTCCCGCGCCATCTCCTCCACCGCCCGGGCGGCCGAGGCGAGGTGCTGCTCGCCGCGCGCGTCGCGCACCAGCTTGCGCGCGAAGGCGCAGCCGCGGGCGACGCGGTCCAGCTCGGAGAGCTTGGCTTCGATGCCGCGGAACTCGCGCAATGTGGCGGCGGCCTGGGCCGGGTCGTCCCAGAAGTCCGGCGCCTGGATGGCGGGGAGCAGCCGCGCGCGGCGGGACTCCAGGTCCGGGCGCCCCAGCTCCACGCCGATGCGCGAGGCGCGGGCGACCAGGTTCTCCGCCTCGGCCTGGAGCGACTTCTTGTCCAGCCGCCGCCGCACCGCGCCCGCGCCCGGCGTGGGCAGCACCACCTGCGCGGTCGCCTCGCGGGGGGCGCGCAGGTCCGAGCTGGCCACCACCGAGCCGTCCGGCCGCGACTCCACCCGCACCGGCGTCCCCGGCGGGAGCGGCCGCTTGACGATCTCCACCGCCAGCGCCGAGGTGAGCGTCTTCTCGATCTCCCGCTGGAGGAAGCGCGCGCCGAAGTGCGGCGAGTAGCCGCGCTCGACCAGCAGGTCCACCACCTCCGGGGCCACCTCCACGTCCAGGCCGCGGGCGCGGATGCCCTCGCGCTCGAGGACGCGGCCGACCTCGCGGTGGGCGATCTTCCGGATCTCGATCTTGGAGAGCGGGTGGAAGTGGCAGATGGCGTCGAAGCGGTTGAGGAACTCGGGGCGGAAGACGGAGGCGATGCGGCGGTCCACCTCGGAGAGGAGCTCTCGCTGGGAGCGCGAGACTTTGATGCCGATGGGCTGCTCCTGGTAGACCTCCGCGCCCGCGTTCGAGGTGGCGACGATCAGCACGTTGTTGCAGGGGACGGTCTCCCCCGCGGCGTTGACGAACTGCCCCTCGTCGAAGAGCTGGAGGAAGCGGTCGTGGACGCGCTCGTGCGCCTTCTCGAACTCGTCGAGGAGGAGGACCGCGAACACCTTGCCGTCCAGCAACTGGGTGAGGTCGCCGCGCTTCTTGGAGAGCGACTCCGCCCACGGCTGGCCGAAGGGGACCGCGTCGTCGTCCTCGCCCGGGTAGTCCGCCATGTTGAGGCGGACCAGGCGGTCCGGCGACCCGAAGAGGTACTCCGCCAAAAGCTTGGCGAGGTGCGTCTTGCCCACGCCGGTGGGCCCGGCGAAGAGGAACACGCCCAGCGGGCGGCGCGGGTCGTTCAGCCCCGCCTTGAGCAGCGCCACCGACCGCAGCACCGCCGCCACCGCGTCCGTCTGCCCCAGCAGGCGCTCGCCGAAGAAGCGCGACACCTCCTGCAGGTCCAGCGGCATCGCGTCGTCGACGACGAAGCGCGGGAGGAGGGTGGTGGCGCAGAAGCGGGAGAGGACGTCGTCCGGGCCGGCGCGCTCCTTGCTCGCGGCCGCGGTCTCGGCGGCGGTCTCCTGGAGCAGCTCGATGGCCTTGCGCGGCATCCTCTGGGCGACGAGGAACTTGGAGGAGAGGCGGAAGGCGAGGTCGATGGCGGCGGGCTCGAAGGGGACCAGGTGCTCCTTCTCCAGGTCCTCCGCCACCTTGGCGAGGATCCAGCGCACGCGGTCCGGGGGCGGCTCGTGGACGGGGAGGAGGTGGAGGCGTTCGCCCATCGTCTCGTCGGAGCGGAGCAGCTCCTGGGCGCGGCGGAGGTCCGCCTCCAGGACGAAGCGGAGCGAGCCCGTGCGCAGCGAGCGGATCATCACCGGGATGGTGGGCCCGCCCACGCCGACGGCGAGGTCGCGCACGTAGACGACCGTCTTGGGGACCTCGGCGAGGCGCTCGAGGAGCTCGTCCAGCGTGTCGGCCGCGTGGCGCTCGCCGCGGGCGAGGATGCCGGCGATGGAGATCTCCATCACCCGCGCGTCCGCCAGCGCCGGGCCCGCCGCCCCGGTGACGATGCGCCGGGCGATCTCCTGCACGATGGCGGTCTTGCCCACCCCCGGGTCCCCGGCCAGCAGCGGGTGCTTGCCGTCCGAGGACATCAGGGCGATCACGTCGCCGATCACCTCGTCCAGGCCGTACGCCGGGCGCAGCTTCCCCTCGCGGGCGAGCGCCGTGAGATCGCGCTCCACCAGCCGGTTCCTGGCCTCCTCGTCGTCGGTGCGGCGCCTCGCCATGGCGTTTTCGTGAATATTCGCCGCCTGGAGCGGGAAGATCCCGAAAACATTCGCCTGTCAGGCGGCGGCTGGCCCGACGTCAGTGTAGGCATGCCCTATCCTCCCTCGTGCTACCTTCTCGCCAAGCGTGGGACCTCGCGAATCCCAGGACTTGTCGGACGAGGCATTGTTCGCCCAGGTGGCGGAGGGACGGGCGAGCGGCCGGGAGGTGAGCGCCCCGCTGGGGACGCTGATCGACCGGTGGCGGCCCGCGGCGTTGTACGTCATCCGGCGCGTCCGGCAGAGCTACGGGAAGGGTTCGCCGGAGGACGACGAGGAGCTTCTGCAGGACGCGGTGACGAAGCTGGTGGAGCGCGGGCTGGAGCAGTTCCGCGGTGTCTCGGAGCAGCTGCCCGGCAAATCCGCGTCTCCCAAGACCTTCTTCATGCGGATCGCCAAGCACGTGGCGATCGACCGGTTCCGGCGCACGCGCGAGCTGCTGGCGGAGGCGCCGCCAGAGGGCGAGGAGGAGGACCGCGAGGGGGCTTCGGGCGCCTCCGGCGCGGCGGAGCGCTCCACGGCCGTGGAGGGGTCGCGGCGGCAGGAGGAGCGGACCGAGGCGGCGGAGCTGTACTGGGCGGCGTACCGGCGGCTCCAGCGGGAGCACCCGAACGAGGCCGCCGCGTGGGACCTGTACCACCACCAGGACCTGGACGATCACCAGGAGGTGGCGAAGCGGTTGGGGATCACGGTGACCAACTCGTACAAGCGCGTGTCGCGGGCGCAGGCGTATCTGAAGGCGTACCTTCTCGAATTGGGCGGGGAGGGATGAGCTGATGAGCGCGAACGGCGGCGTCACCCTCACCATGCGGACGGAAGCGCTCACCGCGCTGTACCGCAAGCTCCAGACCGCCGGCGAAGTGGGCGCGATGAAGCCGGTGGAGACCATGGTCGGCGCGGGCGACCTGCTGCGGCGAACGCACGCGGCCGGGCTCCTGAGCGAGTCGCAGGTGGAGGTCGTCCTCGGCGCCGTCCCGCGCGGGCCCCTGGAGGCGTGGCTGGCCAAGGCCCCGGCGGTCGCCCTGGAGGCCGCGCTGGAGCGGGCCCTGTCGGAGGGCGGCGAGGCGGCGCTGGCGGAGGACGGCGAGGAGCGGGAGGTCTGGGCCTCCTCCGCGCACGAAGCGCTGATGGCGCGGGACCGGGCGGAGTCCGCGCGCGTCGCCATCGACCGGTGGGAGAGCCTCAAGGGCGAGGAGCTCAAGGGCGCGGAGGAGCTGCGGGAGCGGCTGTTCGATCTGGACCAGCGATTTCGCAAGCGCGCCCGGTTCCTCGTCGGGCTCAATCGCCGCCGCCGGGTAGAGCGGGACGTGCTGGACGAGGGGACGCGGGAGACGGCCTGGTGGTTCACGTCCCGGGCCGACTGCGACGACCTCCTCCGGCTGCTGGCGGGAACGGCCGCCGCCACCAGCGAGCAGCACCTGGCCGGATGCAGCCTCTGTCGCGGGGACCTGAAGCGCTCCCGGATGGTCGAGCGCCCCCCCCAGCGGCACCTCACCTCCGACGATCTCTGGAGCATGGACCTGGGGCTCCTCCCCGCCGAGGAGCGCCGGGAGCTCAAGCGCCACGCGGACGGGTGCAAGGCGTGCGCGCAGGTGCTGTACGCGATGGAGGAGGGGGAGAAGGCGATCGCGGAGGTGATGGAGAAGGGGGTCCCGGATGCGCCGAAGGGCGCTCCTTCGAAGAGGTCGGGCGCGCCGTCCCAGCGCGCTCGGCGGCAGGTGGCGCTGGAGCGGAGGGAGTTCCGGCTGCTGGTGGTGCGGGACCGCGGGCGGGTGAGGTTGGTGGTGGAGCCGAGGGAGGCGAAGGGGTTCGCGGCGGCGAAGTGCACCGTGCCGCCGCAGCGGAAGGCGCTGGCGCCGAAGAGCACCCGGGATGGGTTGGAGTTCGACCTGGGGACGGAAGAGGACCTGAAGGGTCGAACGGCCAAAATCACACTCAAGCTCACCGAGCGCGGAGATCCGATCACCGCGGACGTGTCGCTCTGAACGCGATCAGGCTGCTGGACGGCGACTCGTGACTATCCTGAATGGGAGGACTCCGTGCAGGAGGTCGCCATGAGCAAGCGCAAGGTCTACGACGTAAGCCCGAGGGGCGAAGGGTGGGCGGTCAAGCAGCGCGGCGCCAGGCGGGCCGTCGGCCTCTTCGAGGACAAGTCCGACGCCGTCTCGCGCGCCCGCGGGATTGCCAAGCAGCGCGAACCCGCGCAGGTGGTGGTCCGGACGAAGGACGGGTCGATCCAGACTGAGTACACGTACGGCGGCGACCCAAGCCCGCCGCGGGGCTAGGAGCCGGACGACGCCTTGGGCGGCGCGGCGCTGGACTCGGTCCGGTACTGCTCCAGCTTGCGGTAGAGCGTCTTGCGGTCCAGGCCCAGCGCCTTGGCGGCCATGGTGCGGTTGCCGCCGAAGGTGTCGAGCGCCTTGAGGATGTACCGCTTCTCCACCTCCGCCAGCGGGACGATCTCGTCGGCGTCGCTCCCCTCGGGGATGACGCTCTGCGGGGTGTGGGAGCGGATCTTCTCCGGGAGGTCCTCCACCCCCAGCTGGTCGAACACCGTCACCGCCACCGCCCGCTCGATGCAGTTCTGCAGCTCGCGGATGTTCCCCGGCCACGGGTAGGCGAGGAGACGGCGCGCCAGCTCCGGCTGGAAGGCGATCACCTTCTTTCCCGACCGGGCGGCGAACTGCTCGGTGAAGCGCTGGGCGAGGAGGAGGACGTCGTTGCCGCGCGCGCGCAAGGGCGGCAGCTCGATGCCGATGACGTTCAGCCGGAAGTAGAGGTCCTCGCGGAAGCGCCCCTCCTGCACCAGCGCCTCCAGGTCCCGGTTGGTGGCCCCCACCACGCGCGCCTCGAAGGGGACCTCCGCGTTGGCGCCCACCGGCCGGACCTTCCGCTCCTGGAGCGCGCGGAGGAGCTTGGGCTGCAGGCCCACGGGCAATTCGCCGATCTCGTCCAGGAACAGCGTCCCGCCGTGCGCCTCCACGAACAACCCGGTCTTGTTGCTCTTGGCGTCCGTGAACGCCCCGCGCACGTGCCCGAACAGCTCCGACTCCAGCAGCGCCTCCGGCATCGCCGCGCAGTTCACCGCGATGAACGGCCCGCCGCGCCGCTTGCTCCGGTCGTGGAGGGCCCGCGCCGCCAGCTCCTTCCCGGTCCCGCTCTCGCCGGTGATCAGCACCGTGGCGTCCGAGTCCGCCACCCGGTCGATCAGCTCGAACGCCCGCTTGAGCGCCGCGCTCTCCCCCAGCACCGGCCCGCGGTCGGCCCCGGCCGCCACTGTCCGGCGCAGCCTATGGATCTCCTCCCGCATCCGCCGGTGGGAGAGCGCGCGGTCCAGCACCATCGCCAGCGCGTCCAGCTCCACCGGCTTGGTGACGAAGTCGTACGCGCCCGCCCGGATGGAGGCGATGGCCGTCTCCAGCGACCCGAACGCGGTCACCACCACCACCGGGACGTCAGGCCGGGTGTCGGCGATCCGCCGGCACAGCTCCACGCCGCTCATCCCGCCCGGCATGTTCAGGTCGGTGAGCACCACGTCGTAGTCGGCGTCCAGCACCTCGTTGAGCGCCTCCGCCGCCGTGTGGTGCGAGCGCACCTCGAAGTCGCGGCGGGTGAGGCCCTGCTCCAGCAAGGCCCGCATCGCGCCGTCGTCCTCCACCACCAGGATGCGCCCCTTCATGCGGCGGCCCTCGCCGGCCTCGTCGGGAGGTACACCGAGAAGCGGCTCCCCTTCCCGGGGGCCGTCTCCACCGCGATCCACCCTCCATGGTCCCGGACGATCCCGTAGGACACCGACAGCCCCAGGCCGGTCCCCTCTCCGATCCCCTTGGTGGTGAAGAACGGCTCGAAGATGTGGGGGAGGACGTCGGGGGCGATGCCGCTCCCCTCGTCCACCACGTCCAGCCGCACGAAGTCGCCCTCGCCGCCGTCCACGCCCGGCGGCGGCGCCGCCCGCTGCTTCGACGCCTCCATCCGCACCGTGCCCGGCGCGCCCATCGACTGCACCGCGTTCATCAAGAGGTTGGTGAGCACCTGCTGCATCTGCCCGCCGTCCACCTCCACCTCGATGGGCGGGACGTGCTCCGCCGACAGCGCCACCTGCTTCTTGGCGGCCAGCGGCTGGAGCAGCGAGAGCGTCCGGTCCGACAGCGCGCGCAGGTCCTCCGGCGTGCGCATGGGCTCCCGGCGCCGCGCGAAGTCCAGCAGCTGCCGGATGATGCGGATCATCACCTGCGCCTGCTCGGCGATGATCTTCCCGCTCTGCTTCGCCTGGTCGCCGTCCTCCTCGCCGGAGGCGATCATCCGCCCGCGGCTGTAGACGACGTTGAGCGGCGTCCCCAGCTCGTGCGCCACGCCGGCGGCGAGCTTGCCCACGGTGGTGAGGCGGTCCGCGTGGCGCAGGCTCTCCAGGGTGGCGATCCGCGCCGCGGTCTCGCTCTGGAGCCGCTCATGAGCGTCGGAGAGCGCCTGGGTCATCTCGTTCATCGCCACCGCCAGCGCGCCCAGCTCGTCCTTCTGGTCCAGCCTCACCCGCGCCTGCAGGTCCCCGGAGGCGATCCGCCGCGCCTGCGCCGCCAGCGCCTGCACCGGCTGGCCCACCATCCGCCGGCCCAGGCCCAGCGCGGTCACCACGTAGAGGACGGCGATGGCCGCGGTGGCCAGCGCGGTGGTCCGCACCGCCCGCCGCAGCGCCGCCTGCTTCGCGGCGAGCGACTCGGTGAGCTGGATGGCGCCCAGCTTCCCGCTCATGTGCGCCGGGAAGTACGTGGTCAGCACCTCGGAAGCGCCGCTGCCGACCTCCTGGGACGCGGGGCGGTTGTGCCGCAGCTCGTTGAGCACCCACGGCTCCAGGGCGTCCGGGGCCTGCGGGCCGTCGACCCACACCCAGCGGAGCGCGACCTGGGACTGGTACCGGTTGGCCTCGTCCAGCAACGCCAGCGCCTCCTGCTCGCCCTCCAGCTTCCAGGCCTTTCGCAAGGACCCGGTCAGCGTGCGGCCGAGGAGGAGGTGGTTTTGCTTCATCTCGGTCGGGACGCGCTCCCAGACGCGGAGCGCTTCGGCCGCGGACTCGGCGATCAGCACCACGATGGCGAGGAGGGTGAGGGCGAGGGTGATCTTCCTGGCGAGCCTCACGCCGGGTCCTCCCAGCCATCCGCACCTCCCCGCCCACCCATCGGGGGCGGGGGAGGTGGAAACACACTACGGACTGCGACTTCGACTACTTGGCGTCGGCCGGCTTCTCGGCGTCCGGCTTCGCCGCGTCCTTGGAGGCCGCGTCCTTGGCCTTCTTGGTGGACTTCTTGGTGGACTTCGCCGGCTTGGCGTCGGCCGGCTTCGCGTCCGCCGCCGCGTCGCCCGCAAACGCGCCGAACGAGAGGAGGGCGAAAGCAGCGGCGAGGGCGATGGTGATGCGCTTCATGTGGTTCTTCTCCGGGGTACGGCACGCCGCTCCATGCGGCGCGTCCGACGGCCGGGAGCAAGCAGCGGCCATGCCGCGAGGGAAGTGCCCTGCTTCCTTGAGGTCTTACACCCAACGGGAGCCCATCGCCGCGGGGCACCGCGCCCCGCTGTGGCATTCTGCCACGGCCCCGCGTCCCCAGAGGCCCGCGGTGGGGCGTGCGCGGTGCCGCGGCGGCCATGTGGGCGCGCGCTTGCCTCGCGCCCGGGAGGCCGGCCAAGGTCGCGGGGCGGGGCGGGAAATCCTCGAAGGAGATAGTCCGCACTGGAGAATGTCCACGATGGAGAATATCCCCGAGATCCGCACTCCGCGCCTGCTCCTCCGCGCCTGGCGGCCCGAGGACCTGGACCCCTTCGCGGCGATGAGCGCGGACCCGGAGGTGATGCGCCACTTCCCGGCCACGCTCACCCGCGCGGAGTGCGCGGCGATGATCGACCGCATCCAGGCCCACTTCGCCGGCCACGGGTTCGGCCCGTGGGCCGTCGAGCTGCCGGGGGAGGCGCCGTTCATCGGCATGGTCGGCCTGGCGGTGCCGCGTTTCCAGGCGGCCTTCACCCCGTGCGTGGAGATCGCCTGGCGGCTGGCGCGCGCGCACTGGGGCCACGGCTACGTCACGGAGGCGGGGCGCGCCGCGCTCCACCGCGGCTTCACCGTCCACGGGCTGGAGCAGATCTACGCCTTCACCGTCCCCGCCAACGTCCGCTCGCGCGCGGTGATGGAGCGGCTGGGCCTGCGCCACTCCCCGGACGAGGACTTCGACCACCCCATGCTCGCCGAGGGGCACCCCCTCCGCCGGCACGTCCTCTACCGGATCCGGCGCGAGGCATTCCAGCCGCTCACGGCTTCGGCCGGAGCATGAACGCCACGCGCTCGCGCTCGGCGCGGACGGCGGCCTCGTCGGGGCGCGCGTGGTCCGGGCTCACCCAGGCCACCATGTCGTCCGCCTCCCACTCGTAGGGGGCGCCGTTCATCAGCACCGCCTTCTCCGCCAGCGCCTGGGTCGCCTCCAGCAGCGCCAGGCCCTTCAGGTCGCGGAGCATGGCCTGGAAGCGGCCCTCGCGCGCCGGGTCGATGAAGTGGGCGAGGTGCCGGGCCGCGTAGGCCATGTGGTACCAGGACGGGCGGAAGGCCAGGCCGCTCAGCCCCAGCCGCCGGGCCATGAGCGCCAGCAGCTCGGACGCCTCGCGCGCCATGCCCAGCCCCGGCACGTCCTGCCCGGGCAGCGCCGGCCGCAGCGCGCTGAACTGGGCCCGCGGGTGCCGCAGGGTGAGCCAGTTCACGAACAGCACCTCCACCGCGTTCGGCCCCACCGCCTTCCTCGCCACCACCACCTCCACCAGCAGGTGCTCGACGCCGTCCTGGTCGTTGCCGAAGACGCGCAAGCGGTCGCCGGCGCCGGTGGCGTCCACCGCCACGTGGAAGCGCGAGTAGCCCAGCCGCTCCAACTGCTCCAGGAACCCGTAGCGGTGGAGCGCGTACTCCACGCCCTGCGCGGTGTAGAAGCCCAGCAGCCGCGGCGTCCGGTCCCGGGGCCCGCCGAAGAGGTCCGCCATGTCCTCCTCGGTGATCAGCTCGTCGCGGTCGGCCAGCTCGCGCTCGGTGAGCTGGCGCGAGATGCCGGCGAAGCGCAGGGAGAGCGGGTCGGTGCGCGGCGAGATGCGCCGCCGGGGCCGCCCCAGCAGCACCAGCGCCGTCCCCGCCGGAACCCGCCACGAGTCGCGCCGGTACCCGCCCGCCGGCAGCCATACGGTAGGTACGCGGCGCAGCGCCTCCGCCACCGCCGCGTCGCGCCGCCGCACGCCGCGCTCGGTGAGGCCCAGCGTCCCCAGCTTGTCGCCCCGCACCACGTCCCCGCCGGCGATGACGAACGCCAGCTCCGGCGCCTCCCCCATCCGCCCCAGCAGCGCGCGCAGCGCCTCCAGGTACTCCGCGTCCTCGCAGCCGGCGGGGAGCAGCGTCTCGTCCACGCCCGGCAGCGGCCCCCAGTCGGAGCCGGAGAGCGAGCCGATCCGCACCTTCTCGTCCCCGCGCAGGCAGTCCGCCAGCCCGTCCGGCGGGTGCGCGTCCAGGTCGATCACCCAGGCGCGCCCGGCGAAGCCGTCCCGCCGGAGCGCGGCGACGGCCACGGCGATGTCGTTGACCGCGCAGTTCCCGCCGCCGCGCGCGCGCCCCGCGTGGTGGAAGCCGCCCAGCAGGTTCAGCGCGTGGAGCGCCCGGCCGCCGCGGCGCTCCAGCACCGAGCGCGCCGCCGCCAGCGTGGCGCCGCACGCCAGCCGCAGCGTCACCAGCAGCGGCTCCACCGGGACGTCGGACGGGTCCACGCCGAAGACGCGGCCCAGCACCGCCGGGTCGTGGAGCGACTCCAGGTATTCCTCGGTGTGGACCATCGCCAGGTCCGAGAAGCTGATCCGCTCCGGCTGGCGGAGCTGGTCCGGGCGGATCAACCGCCGCTCCAGCAGGTACCAGGCGACGTAGTCCGCGCGGCGCGGCTCCACCCCGTGCATCGCCTCCAGCGAGGTGAGCGGGGTCCGGTAATCCGGGTGATACCAGACCTCCACCGCAGGCCATCCCCGGAGGGCGTTCACCAGGCGGAACCAGGCGCTGGACAGCACCTCTCCTCCATAGCGCGAAGCCGTGCACGTACGCCCGGAACATCTTGCGCCGCCCGCCCCGACCACAGAGCATCCGCCCCCGTGAGCCAGGCCGCCCCGTCCACCGTCCCCGAGCTGTTCCTCGCCCGCCTCCAGAAGACCCCCCAGCAGATCGCGTTCCAGACGCCGGAGGGGAAGGCGTGGCGCGACTGGAGCTGGCAGCAGATCGGCGACCGGGTCCGGGACATCGCCATGGGGCTGCGCGCGCTGGGGTTGCAGGACGAGCAGCGCTGCTCCATCGCCTCCGGCACCCGCCTGGAATGGGTGCTGGCGGACCTGGGCATCCTCTGCGCGGGCGGCGCGACCACCACCATTTATCCATCGTCCACGCCCGACGACACCGCCTACATCATCAACGACTCCGAGTCGGTCTTCGTCTTCGCCGAGAACCAGGAGCAGATCGACAAGCTCCGCTCGCAGCGGAAGGACCTGGCCGGGGTGAAGAAGGTGATCGCCTTCGACCCGCCCAAGGACAAGGACGACTGGGTGATCACCCTCCAGGACCTGGAGGCGACGGGCCAGAAGGCGCACCAGGCGGACCCGCAGGCGTACGAGCGCCACGCGCGCGCGGTGCGCAAGGACTCGCTGGCGGTGCTGGTCTACACCTCCGGCACCACCGGGCGGCCCAAGGGCGTGGAGCTGGTCCAGGACTGCTGGATCTACGAGGCCCAGGCCATCGAGCAGCTCAACCTCCTCCGCCCGGACGACGTGCAGTACCTCTGGCTGCCGCTCTCGCACGTGTTCGGCAAGGTGCTGGAGGTGGCGCAGATCCACAGCGGGTTCCGCACCGCCATCGACGGGCGGGTGGACAAGCTGGTGGAGAACCTGGCGGTGGTGAAGCCCACCTTCGTCTGCGCGGTGCCCCGCATCTTCGAGAAGGTGCACAACCGGGTGGTGGGCCAGGCCCGGCAGGGCGGCGCGCTCAAGTACGCCATCTTCCGCTGGGCGTTCCGGGTGGGGATGGAGATGTCGCGCACCGTCCGGGCGGGGAAGGAGCCGGGGGCGCTGCTCCGGGCGAAGAACAAGGTGGCGGACCGGCTGGTGTTCTCCAAGCTGAAGGCGCGCTTCGGCGGGCGGCTGCGGATGTTCGTCTCCGGGAGCGCGCCCCTGGCGCTGGAGCTGGCGGAGTTCTTCCACGCCGCCGGCATCCTGGTGCTGGAGGGCTACGGGCTGACCGAGTCCTCCGCCTTCACCTGCGTGAACAAGGACGCGCAGTTCCGCTTCGGCACGGTGGGCATCCCGGCGCCGGGGACGGAGGTGAAGATCGCCGAGTCGGACGGGGAGATCCTGATCCGCGGGCGCGGGGTGATGCGCGGCTACCACCACCTCCCGGAGGCCACCGCCGAGGCGCTGGACCGGGAAGGCTTCCTCCACACCGGCGACATCGGCCACATCGAGGACGGCTTCGTCCGCATCACCGACCGCAAGAAGGACCTGATCAAGACCTCCGGCGGCAAGTACGTCTCGCCCTCCGCCATCGAGGGGAAGCTCAAGGCGCTCTGCCCGTACGTGAGCCAGGCGCTGGTGCACGGGAACAACCGCAACTACTGCTCGGCGCTGATCACCCTGGACGAGGAGACGATGAAGCCGTGGGCGGCGCAGCAGGGCCTGCCGCCCATGAGCTACGCGGAGCTCTCCAAGCACGAGCGGGTGAGGTCGCTGATCGGCGAGTACGTCGGCCAGCTCAACGCCACGCTCGCCAACTACGAGTCGGTGAAGAAGTGGGCCTTGCTGCCGCAGGACCTCACCCTGGAGGCGGGCGACCTCACGCCGTCGCAGAAGGTGAAGCGCAAGGTGGTGGAGGAGAAGTACCGCTCCGTCCTGGACGGCTTCTACTCGGCCTCGCTCGAGAAGATGTGAGCCCCATGCGCTCCCCCTCGGACTCCTCCTCCGATCGCACGCTCGCGCTGCTGTTGACCGCCGGCCTGCTGGCGATCACCGCCGTCCGCCTCCGCCCACCCGCGCCGCTGCCGCCGGACGCGGACCCGTCCCTGTTCTCCGCCGGCCGCGCCCGCGAGCAGCTCCGCGCCATCGCCGGCGACGGCCGCCCCCGCCCGGTGGGGAGCGCCGGCGCCTCGGAGGCGCGGGAGAAGATCGTCCAGCGGCTGAAGGAGCTGGGGTACCAGCCGGAGGTGCAGGACGGCTTCGCGTGCAGCGCGGTCAACACCTGCGCGCACGTGCGGAACGTCACCGCCGTCAAGCCGGGCGCGCAGGGGACGGACGGGCCGCTGGTGATGGTCTCCGCCCACTACGACTCGGTGCCCGCGGGGCCGGGCGCCAGCGACGACGCGTCGAGCTCCGCGGCCATCCTGGAGATCGCCCGCGCGCTGTCGAAGGAGCCGCCGTCGAAGAACGCGGTGCTGTTCCTGATCAACGAGGGCGAGGAGCCCGGGCTGATCGGCTCCGAGGTGTTCGTGGCGGACCACCCGCTGGCGAAGCGCGTGGCGGCGGTGGTGAACGCGGAGGCGCGCGGCACCTCCGGGCCCAGCCTGATGTTCGAGACCAGCGACGGCAACGGCCCGCTGATCTCCCTCTACGCGGAGCACGTCCCGCACCCGGAGACGAACTCCATCTACTACACCGTCTACAAGACGCTCCCCAACGACACCGACCTCACCGTCTACAAGCGCATCGGCTACCCGGGGATCAACTTCGCCTTCATCGAGGGCGAGGTCCGCTACCACACGCCCAAGGACGACGTCGCCCACGCGGACCCGGCCAGCCTCCAGCACCAGGGGCAGAACATGCTGGCGATGGTGCGGGCGCTGGCCGCGGCCGACCTCTCCGCGTTGCGCGGCGAGGACTCGGTGTTCTTCGACGTGTTCACCCTCTTCACCGTCCGCTGGCCGGAGAAGTGGATGCCGGCGCTGGGCGGCCTGGCGCTGGTGCTGGTGCTCGCCGGCGCCGCGCTGGTGATGCGCCGGGGGTACGTGCGCGCGGGGCAGCTGGGCTGGGGGTTGGCGGCGGCGTTCACGGCCGTCCTGGCCACGGCGGTGCTCGGGGTGGCGGCGCTGCTGCTGCTGCGGCTGGCCCGCGCCGTCCCGTACTTCTTCTTCGCGCTGCCGGCGCCGGCCAAGGTGGCGTTCTGGGTCTCCGCGCTCGCGGTGGCGGTCCCGCTGTGCGGCGCGGTCCTCGGGCGCGCCGGGCGGGTGGGCCTCTGGCTGGGGTCCTTCCTCCTCTTCGGGCTGGGCGGCGCGGCGCTGGCGATGCTCCAGCCCGGCCTCTCGTACGCGTTCGTGGTGCCGGCGCTGGTGGGCGGCGCGCTGGCCGTCGCCTGGGGCCTGGCGCCGTCGAGGCCGGCGGAGCTGGTGCCGCGCTGGGTGTGGCTCCCGCCGTTCCTCGTCGCGGCGGTGCTGTGGCTCCCGCTGACGTGGCTCCTCTACGACGGGCTGGGCGCGCCGGCGCTGGTGGGCGTGGCGGCGCTGTTCGGCCTGCTGCTCACCACCGTGTCCACCGTCTGGGGGCCCACCGCCGAGACGCGCACGCTGCGGATGGGGGCGTGGGTGGTGTGGGCGGCGGCGGTGGCGGCGCAGATCGCCGCGCCGCGCTTCACCGAGGACCACCCGCGAAAGCTCGACCTCGAGTACCAGGTGGTCGCGGGCGACCAGGGGCCCACCGCGAAGTGGACCGCCACCGGCTGGGAGAACGCGCTGCCGGAGCCGCTGGCGTCCTCCGGCCACTTCGCCGAGGAGGTCTCCCAGACCTACCCGTGGCCCGCCTTCCGCCGGAGCCACGCCGCCCCCGCGCCCGTGCTGCCCCTGACGCCGCCCACCTTCGAGATCGAGCGCGCCGTGGCCGAGGGCGGGCACCTGAAGATCGAGGGCAAGCTGGCCTCGCCGCGCGGCGCGCTCTACGCCGGACTGGTGCTCCACGGGTCGCGGTTGATCTCCTTCAGGGTGAACGGCAAGGCGCCGCCGAAGCAGGTGTCGAAGAACCTGGTGCCCAAGCTGCTCGCCTCCGAGGGCTGGCTGAACCTGATGGACTGCACCACCGGCACCGAGGGCGCGCGCTACGCGCTGGAGCTCTCCGGGACGGAGCCGGTGCAGGCCTACGCCTGGGACCAGACGTTCGGGCTCCCGGAGCAGGGCGCGACCCTCGCGACCGCGCGCCCCGCCAACTCGGTTCCGTTCCAGGTCGGCGACGTCACCACCGCCGTCCGGCCGCTCAGGCTGGAGGCGAAGTAGGCCGCGGCTCCGGCGTCCACCGGTCCCTCGTGCAGGCGCGCGCGAGCGCCGCGTCGTGGGTGACCAGCACCAGCGCGCCCGGGTACGCCTCCAGCGCCGCCTGCAGCCGCTCGATGGAGGGGAGGTCGAGGTGGTTGGTGGGCTCGTCCAGCATCAGGGCCCAGACCTGACGGTCCAGCGCCAGGGCCAGCAGCGCCTTGCGCGCCTCGCCGGGCGAGGGCCGCCGCGTCCGCAGCAGCTTCTCCGGGTCCACGCCCAGGGCCGCGGCGTACGAGAGCACCCGGCCGCGGGGCTCTCGCGGGAGGGCGCGGATGGTCTCCACCGCGGACGATTCCTCCTCCGGCGACAGGTCCTGGGGCAACAGCAGCAGCCGCTCGGGTGGAATCCGGGCCCCGGCCGCGAGCGCTCGCAGCAGCGTGGTCTTCCCGGCGCCGTTCGGCCCGTCGAGGTGGATCCGGTCGTCGCGGCGGAGGAAGCGCCCGCCGCCCCCGGCGATCCACTCCGACGGCGCGGGCGCCCAGCCCACCATCACCGCCGCGCCCAGCTCCTTCTCCACCTCCAATTCGGCGAACGACTCCTCCGCGCGCGCCAGCGCCGAGGCCCCCGCGGTCACCCGCCGCCCGAGGGCCTTCTCCGCCTTCCGCACCTTGAAGTCCGCCATCAGCGAGCGCGCGTCGCTGTCGTGCGGGCTCCGCATCCGCGCCCCGGCGGAGCGCTGGGCCGTCGCGCCCGCCAGCGCGCGCCGCCGGCCGGAGAGGTCCGCGGCGATGGCGTCCCTCCGCCTCCGGCGCTGCTCGCGCTCCTCGGTCATGGAGGCGGTCTCGCGCGCCCACTCGGCGGACGCGGCGGTGTAGTTGCCGGGCCACAGCCCGGCGGCCCCGCCGCGCAGTCGCAGCGTGTGGTCGGTGAGCGCGTCCAGGCACTCGCGGTCGTGGGAGACGATGACGCCCACGCCGCGGAACCGCCGGAGCGTCTCCACCAGCCAGCCGCGCGCCTCGGCGTCGAGGTGGTTGGTGGGCTCGTCCAGGAGCAGCACCTCCGGCTCCAGCGAGAGCGCGCCGGCCACCTGCCACCGCCGGCGTTCGCCGGGGGAGAGCGTGTGCCAGGCGTCCAGGCGGGTGGGGTCCAGCCGCAGCCGGGCGATGAGGCGGAACGCGGCGCGGTCGGCGGACGAGGCCAGCGCCAGGACGGCCGCGCCGGGCTCGCCGACCTCCTGGACGCACACCTGCGACGTCGCGTCGAGCGGGACGCGCTCGATATTCCCGGCCGTGGGCTTCAGCTCGCCGCTCAACAAGCGCAGCAGGGTGGTCTTGCCGGCGCCGTTGGGGCCGGCGAGGCCGGTCCAGCCGGGGCCGAGGTGGAAGTCGAGGTCGCGCAGGAGCGGCTCGGCGTCGCCCGCGAAGGCGAACGCCGCGCCGGACGCGCGGAGGGAAGGCGTGGAGGCAGGCACGAGAGGCTCCGGAAGGTCGGCCGGGGAGGCCGGGGAAACGGCGGAAGAACGCGGTTTTCCGGAGCTAGGAGCGCACTGGAGTCAGGTCCCTGGTGGCGACGAAGGGTATCGACGGTGCGGGAGGCGCGCAACTGACCGGCCCAGGCGTTAAGGTCCCCGGGCGATGGCCGACGAAGCCCCGCCGTACTGGATGCTGATCTCGGTGCTGTTCAGCTCCGTCCCGCTCCAGCCGCCGCTGGCGATGGCGCTCTACCACGTGGCGTACGAGCTGGAGCGCAGCTCGGCGGGCGAGGGCGAGGTGAGCTCGGGCCTGGCGCAGGGCCGGGTGGTGAACCTGCGCAAGGACGTGATGCTGGGCAGCATCGGCGGCCCCTCCTTCGAGGCGGAGCTGGAGACGGAGCGCGGCAAGGCGCACGTCCGCTTCCTCCTCACCCGCCAGGGGCTGCGGATGCGCAGCGAGACGGAGCCGGCCTCGCCGCAGGCCTGGATGCCGGCGCCCCGCGCGCAGCTGCCGAACTGAAGCGGCGAGATCATCGGAAGGTTACTCAATTATAAGATAGTTACTCATGTGGTGAGTAACTTGCGTATACTTCAGTAACTTCTCGATGGATCCCATCCGAAACCCATTTGCGCCTGGCGCAGGTACTCAACCACCCGAGCTTGCGGGTCGCGAACGGCTCATCGAGGACGCCCGCATTACCCTTGAGCGGACGAAGCAGGGGCGCGCCGCCAAGAGCCAACTCCTGCTCGGCTTGCGCGGTGTGGGTAAGACCGTGCTCCTGAACCGGCTCGCCAGGCTGGCCCAGGAGACCGCGTTCGAAACGGTCGTGATCGAGGCGCCGGAAGACCAGGCACTGGCTGCGCTTCTCGTTCCCAGGCTTCGTTCGCTCCTCTTCAAGATGGGCTCGAGCGCCAAGGCGGCCGATCTGGCCAAGCGGGCATTGGGCGTCCTGAGAGCGTTCGCGAAGGCGTTCAAGGTCAAGGTCGGGGACGTCGAGTTCACGGTCGATGCCCAGATCGGCACGGCAGACTCCGGTGATCTGGAGGCCGATCTGCCGGAGCTCCTGATCGAAGTGACCCGCGCGACCAGGTCGTCCGGCACCGCCCTGGCGCTCTTTCTCGACGAGGTGCAATACCTCTCGGCTGCAGACCTGACGGCGCTCATCACGGCCGTTCACAAGCTCGGACAGCAGGAGCTTCCCTTCGCGATGTTCGGCGCAGGGCTGCCTCAGCTCGCGGCGCTCGCGGGCAACGCCAAGTCCTACTCCGAGCGGCTCTTCGCCTATCCAGAGGTGGGAGCCCTCGGTGAGGAGTTCGCCATCGAGGCGATCCGCGCTCCCGTTCTCAGGGAAGGGGTAGACATCGAGCAGGAGGCGCTGGTCCGGATCGCCACCAAGACGAAGGGCTATCCCTACTTCCTCCAGGAGTGGGGGAAGCACGCGTGGAACGCTGCGAGTGGGTCCCCCATCAAAGCCTCGGACGTCGAAGTGGCCTCGGTCCAGGCGCTCGCAGAGTTGGACAAGGGTTTCTTCCGCGTGCGGCTCGATCGGCTCACACCGAGAGAGAAGACATACATGCGAGCCATGGCTCACCTCGGGCCAGGACCTCATCGCTCCGGCGACATCGCGAAGGCGCTGCGCCGGAAGGTGTCGGCCGTGGCACCACTTCGGAACGGGCTCCTCAAGAAGGGCATGATCTACAGCCCAGCCCACGGGGACACGGCCTTCACCGTCCCCATGTTCGATGAGTTCATGCGCCGCTCGATGCCGAACTGGTCTCCGAAAGCCGCCGGCCGCCGTGGCAAGTAGATCCGCCACTTCGAAGAAGGTGAAGGCGCCGGGGTGGGAGCACTACTTCCCCATCCCGAAGGGCCACGCGTTCGACGTGTTCCTGGTGCGCCCGCCGCTGCCGGTGCGCGGGCGCGGGACGGTGGTGAAGCGCACCGCGACGTCCATCCACATCCGGCTGGAGGTCTCCGGCGGGTTCCTCATCCCGTCCATCTCCGCCGACCTGGAGCTCACCTACTCCAAGGAAGGTGGCGGGAACGCCGGTCACCTCGAGGTCCAGGTCGGCGCGCGGAAGGAGTCGTTCGACGACCCGGACGTCGCCATCCGGTCGCAGGCGCTCAAGAGGTCGCGGGAGATCGGCCCCTCGCTGGCGCACCGCGGCCGCAGCGCCCACGCCGTGCTCCACGTCAGCGGCGACTCGGAGTGCCGGATCTCCGCGCAGGGGTTCGAGCTGCGCCTGGCGGCCAAGCCCGCCTGAGCGGCGTCACCAGTCCGGGCAGTGGCAGCGGATGGTCTCGCCGCAGATCTCGAACGTGCCGTCGCAGGCCACCGCGGCGATGCCCTCCACCGGCACCCCGGAGTCCGGGTCCGGCTCCTGCCAGTGGATGTGGCAGCCCAGCCCCGAGGTGGGCCGCGCGTCCAGCCGGACGCGGCACCCGCCGTCGAGCGGCACGCCCCAGTCGTTCCCGCCCGCGGACGTGCGCAGGGGGAAGGCGAGCAGCAACAGCCCGGCGACCGCGCCGGCGGCGACGAACAGTGGACGCATGGCGGAGATCGATGCCATCGCCTTTTGCCCGACCGAGTCAACCGCGCGCATGCACTTCCTCCGGCGAACGGAACGCCAAGTTGGCCACGTCCGTCCGAGACGGCAACCGGCCGGGTGTGACAGGGCGCCGTTCAGATCCGGTACGACTGGAGCAATTCGCTGACCTGCCGGGTCAAGGCCTGGAGCGCCTCGGCGTGGGTCTGCGTCAGCGTGAGGCCTTCGGAGGTGCGCTCCGCCAGCGCCCGCTGGTCGGCGATGGAGCGGACGATCTGCACGATGCCGGCGTCCTGCTGGCGGACCGCGGCGGCGATCACCCGCGCGAACTGCGAGCTCTCGCCGACCATCTTGACCAGGGCCCGCACGCTCTCCCCGCTCCGGGTGAGCTGCCCCAGCCCGGTCTCGATGCGCTGCGCCCCCCGGCTGGAGATGGCGGTGGCCTGCTGGATGGCGATGCTGACGTCGTCGAGGATCTCGCGCACGCGCTCGGTGGCCTTGATCGACTGGTCCGCCAGGCTGCGCATCTCCCGCGCCACCAGCGCGAAGCCCTTGCCCTGCTCGCCGGAGCGGACCGCCTCGATGGCGGCGTTGAGGGCCAGCATGTTGGAGCTGTCGGCGATGTCCTTCACGGACTGGGTGATGCCGGAGATCTGGTTGGCGCGCTCGGCCACCAGGGACATCTGCTCGCCCATCTCCACCACCTGGCTGCGGATATCCCCCATCGCCTCCAGCGTCTGCTGCACCGCGCTCTCGCCGCTCTCGCCCAGCTGGCCGACGCGCACCGCCGCCTCCAGCACCGCGTCCGCCCGCTCCGCCGCGGTGGCCGACGTCTGGCGGAGCTCCTCGGCGGAGGCGGCCGCGTCCTCGATGAACGAGGCGTGCTGGCGCAGCAGCTGGGACTGCTCGCCCGCGGTCCGGGTGAGCGCCTGGCCCGCGTCCGCCATCTTCACCGACGCCTCGCGGAGCGTGCCGGCGGTGGCCCGCAGCGCGTCCGCCAGCGCGCGCACGCCGGCGGTGAGGTCGCCCAACTCGTCCCGGGCGAGGTCCTGGGGCACCGCCACCGAGAAGTCGCTCTTCTCCGCCATCCCCGCCACCGCGCGCGAGAGGCGGGTGATGCGGCGGGTGGTCCTCCGCAGCATCGCGTACTGCCCGAAGCAGATGAGGAGCATCAGCACGCCGAGCACCGACCCGGCCTGGGTGGCGATCTGCATGCTCGGGCCGGCGTGGTATTCGAGCGGGAAGCGCACCGACAGGACCACGTCCGGGTCGGACCCCAGGGGCGCGTAGTAGCGGACGCCGGTCGAGCCCGGGCGCGCGGGCCCCAGGACCTTGGCCGGCGCG
>DASRBA010000142.1:0-14966 GCA_035637895.1 Myxococcaceae bacterium | reverse complement strand
TCCGGGCTCTACGCGCTGCGGGCCTCCGGGCTCCGGTACGAGGAGATGGCGGAGGTGCTCGACGTCCCGGTCGGCACCGTGAAGTCGCGGATGCACCTCTTGGTGAAGCGCTTGCGCGAGGAGACCCAGTCATGACGTGCGGCCAGTGCCAGGCGGAGCTCGCCGGCTTCCAGCTCGGGTTCGTGGAGGACGACACGCGCGACGCGCTGGAGCGCCACCTGCTGGAGTGCGCCGACTGCCTGCGCAGCTTCCTGCGGCTGAAGCGTTCCATGGAGACCGCCGAGTTGGAGCCCGCCCCGTCCGACGCCGCCCGGCTGCGGCTCCGCGCCGCCGTGGCATCCGAGCTGTCGCCCGCCGATCGCTCCTGGCGCTGGTGGGAGCGTCCGCTGGCGTTCGCGCTCGCCGGTGCGGCGGTCACGGTGGCGTTCGCGTTCGTCCAGGCCCTTTCGCTGCTGCCCGGCCTCCCACCCGTGGTTCCCTGAGGGCGTGGAAAGGCCATAGGGTTCCGCCCCATGCAACTGACCCGACGGGGCGTGCTGAAGGGAACCGGGGCGCTGGCGGGGATCGCGCTGGCGTCGCGGGCGGGCCTGGCCGACGCCCGCGGCCTGCTGACGGATCCGCTCCTCGAAGAGGTGATCGACCGGGCGCTGGGCGCGGCCAAGAAGGCGGGCGCGACCTACGCGGACATCCGCATCGTCCGCCGGCGATCCGAGGCGCTCTTCGCCAGGGACGACCACATCGCCAACGTGTCGGGGGACGAAGGCTACGGGCTGGGGGTGAGGGTCATCGCCGGCGGCGCCTGGGGGTTCAGCGCCGCCTCGCAGGTGGTCCCCGCCGCCGCCGAGCGGGCGGCCCAGCTGGCGGTGGAGATCGCCCGGGCGAACGCGCCGCTGTTGCAGCGGCCGGTGCAGCTGGCTCCCGTCAAGGCCGCCGTCGACGCGTGGCAGACGCCGCTGGAGCGGAACCCGTTCAAGATCCCGCTGTCGGAGAAGTCGGACCTCCTGCTGGCGCTCACCGGCGCGCTGCTCAAGGTGCCGGGGATCCAGCACTGCTTCTCCTGGTTCCAGGCCCTCGGCGAGTGGAAGCTGTTCGCCAGCTCCGACGGCTCGCACATCGAGCAGGACCTGATCCGGATCCGGCCCGGCTACCGCGCCACCGCCATCGACACCGCCTCCGGCGAGTTCGCCAGCCGCGACCACGACCTCTCCCCCGCCCAGGCGGGCTGGGAGTACGTGGCGAGGTCCACCCTGCTCGCGGACGCGCCGCGGGTCGGCGAGGAGGCGGTGCAGAAGCTGAAGTCGCCCTCGGTGACGCCGGGGAAGAAGCACCTCATCCTCGCGCCCTCCAACCTCTGGCTCACCATCCACGAGTCCGTCGGCCACCCCACCGAGCTGGACCGCGCGCTGGGCTACGAGGCCAACTACGCCGGCACCTCGTTCCTCACCACCGACAAGCTGAACAAGATCCAGTTCGCGGCGCCGCAGCTCTCGTTCTACGCGGACAAGACCACGCCCACCGGCCTGGCCACCTGCGGTTACGACGACGACGGGGTGAAGACCCAGAAGTGGGACATCATCCGCAACGGCAAGTTCGTGAGCTACCAGACCACCCGGGAGCAGGCGGGATGGATCAACGAATCCAGCTCGCGCGGCTGCAGCTACGCGCAGGACTTCCGCTCCTTCCCGTTCCAGCGCATGCCGAACGTCTCGCTGGAGCCGGGGCCCAAGGACCTGGGCCTGAAGGACCTGATCGCCGCCACCGACGACGGGATCCTCATCCGCGGCGACGGCTCGTACTCGATCGATCACCAGCGCTACAACTTCCAGTTCGGCGGCCAGATGTTCTACGAGGTGAAGGGCGGGAAGGTGACCCGCACGCTTCGGGACGTCGCCTACCAGTCCAGCACGCCCGACTTCTGGAGGTCGTGCGACCTGCTGGGCGGCGCCCGCGAGTGGGAGATGGGCGGGAGCTTCTTCGACGGCAAGGGCGAGCCCACGCAGGTCAACGCCGTGAGCCACGGCTGCCCGCCGGCGCGCTTCGCGCAGATCAACATCCTCAACACCAACACCGGAAAGGGCCGCGGATGAAGCCGGACGCTCCGAACCTCAAGGGCGCGCTGGACGCCGCCCTCGCCGCCGCCAAGCGGCTGGCGCCGGCCGGGGCCGCCCTGGTGCGGCTGGAGTCGCGGCGAGACGCCAACCTCCGCTTCGCCCGCAACGAGGTCACCTCGTCGGGGGATGTGGACGAGACCACGCTCTCGGTGGAGATCACCCTCGGCCAGCGCCACGCCAGCAGCGACACCAACCAGCTCGATCCGGCCTCCATCGAGGCGACGGTGAACCGGGCGATCGGGATGGCCCAGGTGGCCCCGGAGGATCCGGAGGTGATGCCGCCGCTGGGGCCGCAGCACTACCTGAAGGCGGCGCCGGCCTCCGACGCGCCCACCGCGGCGCTCGACGCGGCGACCCGGGCGAAGATGGCGCGCGAGGCGATGGGGCTGCCGTCGGGCGAGGGCCTGCAGATGGCCGGCTACCTCGAGCACTTCTCCAGCCGGCAGCTCCTGGGCACCTCCGCCGGGCTGAGGGCGGAGCACCAGCACACCGGCGCGAACCTCAGCGTCACCGCCCGCACCGCCGACGGGACCGGGTCCGGATGGGCGGCCAACGTCTCCCACCGGATCGCCGACGTGGATCCGGTCAAGGTGGGCGCGGTGGCGCGCGACAAGGCGCTGAAGTCGGCCAAGCCGACCAAGCTCGACCCCGGCCGGTACACGGTGGTGCTGGAGCCGGCGGCGGTCGCCGAGCTGCTCTCCTTCATGTTGTTCGCGATGGAGGCCCGCGAGGCGGACGAGGGCCAGTCGTTCTTCGCCAAGCCCGGCGGAGGGAACAAGATCGGCGAGCAGCTCTTCGGGCCGCACGTCACCATCAGCTCGCCGGTGGGGGATCCGCTGCTGCCGCTCCGGCCGTTCGACGAGGACGGGCTGGCGCTGAGCCCGACCACCTGGATCGATAAGGGGGTGGTGAAGGCGCTGTCGTACTCGCGCTACTGGGCGAAGAAGCAGGGCAAGACGCCCACCGGGTTCCCCAGCTCGGTGCTCATGGCCGGCGGGACCGCGACGACGGAGGACCTGGTCAAGGGCGTGAAGAAGGGCGTGCTGATCACGCGGTTCTGGTACTGCCAGTCGGTGGACCCGGAGACGCTGCTCACCACCGGGCTCACCCGCGACGGGGTGTTCCTGATCGAGGACGGCGCGGTGACCCGGCCGGTGAACAACTTCCGCTGGAACGAATCCCCCATCCAGATGCTCAAGAACGCCGACGCGCTCACCCGGGAGACCTACCGGGTCGCGGGGGATTTCCTCCCGGTCCGGGTGCCGGCGCTGCGAACCAACGAGTTCAACCTCGCCAGCATCTCGGACGCGGTCTGAGCCGCCGGATCACCACGCCCCGGCGGAGCGGTCGAGCGTCTCCAGCACGCGCGCGGCCTGCTCGTACCCTCGCTCGCGGAGCAGCGCGATCCACTTCTGCTTGTCCGCGCTGTCCACCGCCTCCTGCTGCCGGGAGTCCACCGCCGGCCCGTTGACGTCCAGGAAGTGGGTCAGCTTCTCGTTGGCGTCGAGGCCCGGAGCGTCGGCGACGCCGGCGTCGAGCAGCTTCATCAGCTCGTCCGGGCTCAGGGCGAACTTCCGCTTGATGTCCTGCAGCACGCTGAGGTCCGTGTAGTCCTTCAGCAGCTGCCCGTAGCCCTTCTTGCCCAGGTCCACCAGCTGCTGCGGCGAGAAGCCCAGCGGGACGGTCCCCAGCCCGTAGAACCCGGTGCCGAGGTCCTGCCGGTCCGCGAAGTTGCCGATCAGGATCTTCACCGCCCGCGGGTCCAGGTCCGTGCCGGCGTTCCCCGGGTAGCTCTTCGCCACGTACGCCAGGTCCGCCGGGGAGAGGCCCGCCTTCGCCAGGTCGCCCAGCCGCTCCGCGTGGTTCGCGTACATGTCCACCAGCGACGGATCGAACTTGCCCTGCGCGGCCAGCGCGCCGAGGTTGTCCTTGCGCGCCTTCACCAGGTCGTCGTGCTTGATCCAGTCGCTGACGCGGTCCCCCAGGAAGCTCACCAGCGAACCGGCGCCGGAGAGGATCGCCCCGATGGGAGCGCCGACGACGGTGGCGGAGATGGCGCCGCCCACCGCCGCGGTCACGTCGCCGGCGAAGCCGATCCACGTCCCCGCGTTCTTGTCGTCCTGCGACAGCCGCTCCAGCGCGCTCTTGGCGCTGAAGATGGCGCCGATGCCGGGGAGCAGCCGGCTGCCGACGGCCTCCGCGCCCGGGATCTTGAGCGCGTTGCCCACCGCCCCCATCGCCTTGACCGCCAGCCCGGGGCCGACGCGGCCCTCCTCGAAGAGGCTGGAGAGCCTCGCCAGGTCCGCCGCCGCCACGCCGCCCGCGGCCGTGTTGGCGCCGTTGCCGACCTTGTACGCGGCCATCAGGTAGCCGACCGCGCCGAAGCCGTCGCTGGTGCTCTTCGCGCCCGAGGCGAACGCGTTGACGGCCGCCTGGGGATCGCCCGCGTTCTTGACGTCGTCCACCAGCTTGAACGCGCTGGCCACCTCGGGCCGCTTGGCGAACGGCGCGAAGGCCGACTTGAACCCGCTGCTCGCCTGGTCCAGGTCGCCGTTGCTCGCCGCCAGCCTGGCGCTGAAGACGTTCGGCGCGGCGGTGTCGAGGATGTCCGCGAACTGGCTCGAGTAGGTCTGCTCCAGCGTCGGGCCGGTCGCGCCCTGCGGCGTCACCCGCGTGACGGGGGCGATGTCCTTGAGCTTCGCCAGCGCCCCGACCGCGACCTCGGCGTCGGAGGTCCTGGACAGGGTCTTGATGGCGTCCAGCGTCGAGGGCACCCGGCCGCTGAACGCCAGGTTCTCGATGCCCGGCTTGCGCAGCTCGCCGGCGAGCGCCTCCTGCGCCGCGGCCCGCTCCGACTCCAGCGCCGCGTAGCCGTTCGTCTCGCGGAACGAAGTGGTGTAGGCCTTGCGCTGGTCCTCGGTCAGGGCGTCGCCCAGCCCGGCCAGCTCGGTCCCGAGCTGCTTGTTGAGCTTGTCGATCTTCCCGTCGGCCTGCTGGTAGCGCTGGTTCGCGGCGTCGATCGCCGCGGCGTCGGCGCGCCCGCTCCCCGTCGCGCCGGGCGTGGGGGTCGCGCCCGGAGTCGGCGTCGCGGCCGGGTTGGGCGTGGGGTTGGGAGTTGGAGTCGGAGTCGGGGTGGCCGCCGCCGGTTGGAACGTGTCCCGCGGCGCGGCCGGGGTGGTCTGGCGCCCCGAGGCCTGGGGGGTGGCGTCGGGGGTTGGGGTTGCCGTGGGCGTGGACGACGGGGTGGGCGTCTGAGCTGGACCGCGATCTTGAACCGGCGACATCGGGGAGAACCTCCTGATGACTTATCGGTGACAAGATGCACGGAGGGAGGGTCCGGTCGCAGCACACTCATTTACCTGTCCCGTCTCGGATTCTGAGAATCTCCAAAAACGCATGCGACACACGGTCCTGGTCTTCCGAGCGGGAGTCGCGCTCGTGTTGATGATCCTGTTCTTCAGCCTCGCGCTGGCCACCTCGGCGGCGCTGGTCTACGGCGCCCTGGAGCTGGGCTCCTTCACCGTCCAGCACGTGCGCGGCCGCGCGACGATCTTCCTGCTGCTCATCGCCGGCGGCCTGGGGTTCGGCGGCGTCACCATCCTCTGGTCCATCCTGCCGCGCGTGGACAAGTTCGTCCCGCCCGGCCCGGAGCTCTCCGAGGCCGAGCAGCCCACCCTGTTCAAGGAGATCCACCGGGTGGCGGCGATGGTCGGCCAGAAGCCCCCGGTCCACGTCTACCTCGTGCCGGACGTGAACGCGTTCGTCACCGAGCGCGGCGGCTTGATGGGCATCGGCAGCCGGCGGGTGATGGGCGTGGGCCTGGGGCTGATGAACCTGCTCACCGTGAGCGAGCTGCGCGCCGTGCTCGCGCACGAGCTGGGCCACTTCGACGGCGGCGACACCAAGCTCGGCCCGTGGATCTACAAGACGCGCGGGGCGATCGTCCGCACCGTCCAGAACCTCTCCCGCGCGGGCGCCGCGACGGCCAGCTCGGATCTCCAGACGGTGGGCCTGGTGCTCACGCTCATCGGCAAGCCGTTCCAGTGGTTCGCCATGCTGTACCTGCGCATCACCCAGGCGATCAGCCGCGCGCAGGAGTACAGCGCGGACCGGGTCGCGGTGACCACGCAGGGCACGAAGGCGATGGTGGAAGGCTTGAAGAAGACCCACCGCGGCGCGCTCGCGTTCGGCGTCTACCTGCGCACGGAGCTGGCGCCGCTGCTGGGGCAGAAGCGGCAGCCGCCGGTCGGCGAGGGCTTCCGGCGCTTCCTCTCCGCGGAGCGCGTGGCGAAGGGGCTCACCGAGGCGGAGGCCGAGGAGCTCGCGGAGGGAAAGCAGGACCCCTACGACACCCACCCTCCCCTGCGCGAGCGCATCCGCCACGCCGAGTCGCTCGACTCGCGCCTGGTGAAGGACGATCCGCGGCCGGCGGTGGAGCTGCTGGCGGACGTGCCGGGCCTGGAGGCCAAGCTGGTCTCCCTGTGGACCGAGGGCGCGAAGCTGACGCCCATCCGCTGGGAGGAGAGCGCGGTGGCCCACGTGCCCGCGTGGCAGGAGGCGCAGGCGGCCGCGTCGCGCGCGCTCCCGGGCGTCACCCCGCTGACGTTGCCGGTCGCGGTGAAGGACCTGCGCGCCGTGGCGGAGAAGATCCTGCAGCAGCCCACGCACTACTTCCCCGAGAAGGACCTGCAGCGCTGGGCCATCAACCTCTACGTGGGCGCCCTCTCCGCGCTGCTGGTGGAGAACGGCTTCACGCCGAGGAGCGGCCCGGGGGAGCCCATCCACTTCAGCCGCGGAGAGGTCGGCCTGGAGCCGTACTCGCTCGTCCAGGGCTACGTGCGCGGGGAGCTGGCGTTCGACGACTGGAGCGCGCGGTGGACCGAGACCGGCCTGCAGCACGCGCCGGTGGCGCCCGAGCGGGAGAAGGCGGAATGATCACCTTCCACCTCCCCAGCGGCGAGGCGGCCGTCCCGGAAGACCTGGCGGCGTGCCCGACGCTGGCGCAGCGCGCGACCTGGATCGACTTGCTCCGGCCGACGCGGGAGGAGGAGCTCGCGGTGGAGAAGGCGCTGGCGGCCGAGGTCCCCACCCGCGAGGAGATGCAGCAGTTGGAGCTGTCGCGGCGCCTGTACGTGGAGAGCGGCGCGCTCTTCATGACCGCGACCGTCCTCACCGGGGCCGACTCCAGCCGCCCGGAGAGCTCCGGGATCACGTTCATCCTCGCGCGCGACCGGCTGGTGACGGTGCGCTACACGGAGCCGCGGGCGTTTCAAGCGTTCGTGGCCCACCGCCGCGCCCACCTGGCGGACCACGCCACGCCGTTGACCATCCTCGAAGGGTTGGTGGACGCGATCGTCGAGCGGCTGGCGGACGTCCTCGAGGCGACCGGCGCGATGGTGGAGAACCTGTCGCTGGACGTCTTCCCGGACCGGGACGGCGCGTCCGGGTCGAGCGGGATCCCGCGGGCGCAGCGCGACTACAACGCCATCCTCGGAAAGATCGGCCGCGCCAGCGACCTGGTCGCCCGGTCGCGCGAGAGCCTGGTCAGCCTGGGGCGGCTGGTGGCGTTCTTCCGCGAGGCGCGCAAGGACGACCCGGCCGCGCGCGCCACCGTGGAGCACTTCGCCACCGTCTCCGGGGACTTCGCCGCGCTGAGCGACTACGCGACGTTCCTCTCCGGGAAAGCGTCCTTCCTGCTCGACGCGACGCTGGGGATGATCAGCAACGAGCAGAACGCGATCATCAAGCTGGTCTCGGTGGCCGCGCTGGTGTTCGGCCCGCCCACGCTGATCGCCAGCATCTACGGGATGAACTTCGAGCACATGCCGGAGCTGCACTGGACCTACGCCTACCCCCTGGCGGTGCTCACCATGGTGCTCTCGGCGATCTTCCCCTACGCCTACTTCAAGCGCCGGGGGTGGCTGTGACGGGCGCTCACCAGCGCTCCATCGGCCCCAGGTCGCGCACGCCGGAGTAGCCCGCTCCCCGGAGCACCTGCGCCGCGCGCCCGCTCCTCATGCCGCTGTGGCAGTAGACGACGACCTGCCGCTCCCTTGGCCCGACCTCTCCAAGGCGGGCTTCCAGGTCCTGGACCGGGATGTTGACGGCCCCGTCGATGTGGCCGGACTTGAACTCCTCGGGTGAGCGGACGTCCAGGAGGAGCGCGCCTCCCGCCACCAGGCGGTGCGCCTCGTCCCGGCTCACGTCGCCGTGCATGAACACCGCGCAACCGGCCGCGAGGAGCACCACCGCGGCCAGGGCGACCTCGAGTGATCTGACCATGACGTTCCACTCGAAGGGCTGTAATGATTTCAGCCGCTTGGCGGGGAATACATCCGCTGCTCAAAAAAATGACCGTGGGGAGAGGCATTCCCGCGCGGTCTGTACTACACTTGTCGTTGGGGGCCGAGACCGGACCACGTGATCCGGTCCCAGCCTATCGCAAAAATTACCGCATCTTCGGAGCGCCAGCGCGAATGTGGACCTTGATCTTCATGGAGTCACCCCCTTTCTTGCTGCTGCTTCAAACTCGGTAGTTTTTTGAACGTGCATGTGGGGCGCCGCTGCAGTACGGGCGGCGCCCTTTTCATTCAAAAACCAGACTCGTTCAGAACGCCCGGACACCCCGAACTTCCCGGGCAGGGTCGCTCCTTATAGACGAGCGCACGCTTGGCTGCAACGGGGAACGAAGAAAATTACTGTTAGGGGGAAAACACCCTTGACACCCGCAACGACAGGACCCCGCCGGAGCGGGGTCCTGGTGACCCTGGCATGCGGGCCAATCAGTGCCCGAGCAGCGGAGCCGCGAGCGGGAGGAAGCGCATCAGGGCGCTCGCCTCGGTCTTGTCGTAGCCCTCCGACTCGGCGACCTCGACGTTCTTCAGCGCGCAGTCCATCCGCCAGGAGTCGCCCTGGCTCTTGTTGGTGAGGTACGGCGTGAGCTGCTCCGGAGGCTCGAAGCCGGCGTTGCCGATGGTGTCCGCCAGCTTCGTCTTCTCCTTCTCGGAGAGCTGGCTGAGGCACTGGCTGAGCGGCTTCCCGGCCTTCACCTGATCCAGGGCGTTCTGGATGTTGCTCTTCGACGTGGCGTCCATCGGCTGCGTCGCGACGACGCCCTTGAGGACGTTGACCTCCACCTTGAGCCCACCGGGGAGCGAACCGTCGGAGCTGCCGCCGCCGAGGGACTTCTCGATGGTCCCCATCACCGACTTCACGATGGGCGGCGTGAACTGATCGACGACCTTCGAGGCCGCGGTCGCCACCGAGGTGGTGACGGCCGCGACGGGGGCGATGACCTTGCCGAGGGCTTCCAGGAACATGGGGGGGGGGACCTTGCGTGGGTGATGGTAAGAGACGAGCGCAGATAGTAGGCACTACACCTACCTGATTCTCGATTTTGAATATTCCGAAGTTTCCTCGACACGGGCCCTTGGAGGCTGGGCCACGCACCATCAGTGAATTCGCACTGACAGTGCGTGTTGCCTGTGTCTGGAGGGAACCCGCATGCGCCTGAAGCTCGATCGCCGTGCCTGGATGGTCGCGTCCACCGTCGCCGCCCTATCCCTGGCGATCCCCACCAGCGTGGCCGCCTACGTCCGCATCCGCGACACCAACCGCCGCCTCCAACTCACCGAGTTCCTCGCGGACCCGCTCGCGGGCGACGACGGCTGGGTGGACATGCCCTGGCTCCAGGAGAAGGACGAGGGCGAGGCCGAGGGCGACGACCCCCGCCGCCGGCAGATCGCCAACCGCATCATGTGGGGCGCGAAGTCGCCGGAGGCTTCCGCCGAGCTGGCGAAGATCGCCTCCGCCGAGCACCGGAAGTGGCGGCGGCTGTTCGACCGGCCGGCGATCGGCCCGCGGGCGGTCGTGAGCGGGCAGACCTGGGTGAACCTGGGCCCAACGGACGCGGCGTTCAACTGGAACGACGGTGCGTTTCCGGGCTTCGACTCCGGTCGCGTCTCGGGCATCTCGGTGAACCCGTCCAACCCGGCGGACGTGATCATCGGCACCTCGGGCGGCGGGCTGTGGAAGACGAGCGACTTCGGCACCGTCCACCCGACCTGGACGCCCATCGGCGAGGCGCTGCCCGGCCTCGCCATCGGCGCCATCAAGCGCGACCCGGGCGATCCGAACACCCTCTACGCCGGCATCGGCGACTTCATCGACACACCCGGCGGGCAGATGGTGAAGACCACCGACGGCGGCGCGACCTGGTCGTCGCCGGTCCAACTCGCCGGCACCTATCCGGCGGCGGCGGGCGGCCTCGCCGTCATCGGGCAGCGGATCCGCTGGGTGGAGGTGGATCCGAACGCCCCCGGCATCGTCCTGGTGGGCACCGACGTCGGCCTCTTCCGCTCCACCGACGCAGGCGCCAGCTACGCGCTGCTGGACCTGCCGAACTCGGGCGGCGCCGCCGCGCAGCGCCCGGAGTCGGTGTGGAGCATCCAGTACACCGGGCAGGCCGGCGGGATCTCCAGCTGGGTGGCCAGCGGCGTCGCCTCCTGCGGGCCGACCTTCCGCCCCGCGCTGGTCGGGAACGGCACGCTCCCCGGCGCCCCCCAGATCGGCGTCATCCCGGCGCCGATCTGCACCTTCGGCAACGTCGGCGACATCTGGGTGAGCACCGACGCCGGGGCCACCTGGACCTCGCGGCGGGCCGCGGGCGCGTTCTCCTCGGTGGAAGTGAGCCCGCAGGGGCGCATCACGCTCGCCGCCGGGACGCCGGTGGGCGCCATCACGACCGTCTATGCCCAGGTGATCAACGCGCGCGAGCCCTTCCCGACGGACGGCAGCTACTGGCGGTCGCTGGACTCGGGGAACACCTGGACGGACATCTTACCCCCCGACACGCTCACCAACCCCTCCGAAAGGTACTGCCGCGACGCGGCCGTGGAATACACCCAGGGTTGGTACAACCAGGGGATCTGGGTCGACCCGGGCGATGACAACGTCTTCGTCGCGGGCGGACAGTTCTGCGGCGTGCGCACCCTCAACGGCAAGGCCGCCACGCCGGCCTACAGCCTGATCTCCCACTGGCTCCCGCAGCTCGCCGGCGGCAACACCAGCTTCGGCCTCTTGCCGTACGTCCACGCCGACTGGCACCGGGTGGCGATCGTCCGGGTGGGCGGCGTGGCCCGCGTGCTCGCCGGCGGCGACGGCGGCCTCTTCTGGTCCGACGACGCGCTCTCCGTCACCCACCCGGAGACGGCCACCTGGACCCACGCCAACCGCGGGCTGCCGACCCACCTGTCGTTCTCGGTGGCGTCGGGAGACCCGGTGACCGGCGATCCGTACCTCGCGTTCACCGGCCTGCAGGACAACGGCACCCGCTTCCGCGACCCCGCCACCCCCACCACGTTCAACACGGTCATCGGCGGTGACGGCTTCGGCGCCGCGGCCGGCCGCGATATCGCCACCGGCGCCGTCGTGTACTGGGCCTCGGCGAACGGCGACCAGTTCACTTGCGTGCCGTCGGCGGCCAACGCCCAGTGCAACCAGGGCGGCGCGTGGAGCGTCAGCAAGCCCACCTTGCTCTCGTGCCCGAACTCGGCGGTAGACGACGGCCAGCCGTTCCACACCCGCTACGCGCCCGTCCCGTCCAACCCGCTCCCCAACACCTTCCTCACCATCAGCGACCGCAAGGTGTGGCGCATCTCCGGGGACGGCCGCTGGACCGCGGTCAGCCCGTGCCTGAAGGACGACACCCTCGTCGGCGTGAACCGCAACGTCGGCGCCAGCGAGACCATCGACGGCTTCTACGGCGTCGCCATCAACCAGGGGCGTTTCGGGGTGACCTCGGACTGCGCCGGGACCAACACCGCCTGCACCTGGACCGTCTCCTCCCGCCTGTGGTTCGACTCGCCGGCCTTCGGCGGCAACGGCGACGGCGTGCGGCAGCCGGCGGAGTCCATGTCCTTCACCAGCATGGTGGGCTTCCCGCCCGGGCCCACCGGCCACCCGGTGGGCGACGTCTACCTGGGCGCGACCACGGCGCCGGAGATGGATGACTACACGCGCAACGTCCCCGCGTCGCTGGGCCACCTCTTCCTGACCACCGACCGCGGTCGAACCTGGACGCCGTTCCACGGCAACGGCACCGGGTTCGACCTGCCGAACGTGGGCGTGGACGTCATCAAGTACGACCCGGGGGACCTCACCAACAACACCATCTACGCCGGCACGGAGCTGGGCGTGTACCGGACCACCGACGGCGGTGCCACCTGGGACCGTTACGGGGTGGGACTCCCGATGGTGAAGGTGACCGACATGTTCATCAGCCGGACCGGCGCCCTCCTCCGCATCTCCACCTATGGGCGCGGCCGCTGGGAGATCTACCCGAGCGCCACCGCCGAGCACGGCGTCAACGGCAACGGCGACTGGGACCGCAACCTGCAACTCGACTTCATCGACCTGGGGGCGATGGCGTCGCGCCTGGGCACCGACCCGTCGACGTCCACCGTGCCGCGCTACGACTGGAACGACGACATGACCGGCACCGTCAGCGGCGTCGACGAGGCCGACCTCGACGCGCTCCTCGCCAACTTCGGGAACAGGCCGTGAGGGGGACCGCCATGAACGCCACCAGGCTCTTCGCCCTCGTCTCGCTGTTCGCGGTCCCGGCCGTCCTCACCGGCTGCCACTGCGGCCCCCCCGCCCCGCCCACCGCCACGAAGCTGGTCTTCACCACCCAGCCGCAGGACGGACAGGCCGGCGTGGCCTTCGCTCCCGCCGTCCAGGTCGCCATCACGGACGACAGCGGCAATGTGATCACCGGATCGTACGCGCCGGTGACCATCGCGCTCCACGACAACCCCGGGGGCGGCGCGCTGGGGGGCACGCTCACCCAGACCGCGGTGGACGGCGTGGCCACCTTCCCGGACCTCACCCTCGCCAAAGCGGCCACCGGGTACACGCTCCAGGCCACCTCCGCCGATCTCGCGGACGCGGTCTCGAGCGCGTTCACCATCACCCCCGGGCCGCCCGCGACGCTCGTCTTCCGCGTGCAGCCGTCGACCGCGAACGCCGGCGCCGTCATCGCCCCGGCGGTGCAGGCGGAGTTGCAGGACGAGCTCGGGAACCTGACCGGCTCCACCGCCACCGTGGCGATCGCCGTCAGCACCAACCCAGGCGGCGGGACGCTCTCCGGCACCACGAGCCGCGCCGCGGTGGCGGGGGTGGTGACCTTCGACGACCTCTTCATCAACCGGAGCGGCACCGGGTACGCGCTCGCCGTCAGCTCCCCCGGCCTCATCGTCGCCCAGAGCGCCCCCTTCGACGTCCTGGTGGGCCCGGCGACCCGACTCGCCTTCAGCCGACAACCGGCGAGCGCCGGGGTGGGAGCGACCCTCTCGCCGGCGGTGACGGTGCTGGTGCAGGACGCGCTGGGCAACACGGTGAGGGCGTCGGCCGCCCCGGTGACCCTGGGCATCGGCGCCAACCCGGGGAGCGGCGTGCTGGGCGGGACGACCACCGTGGCCGCCGAGGCCGGCATCGCCGGCTTCCCCGACCTCTCCATCGACGCGGCAGGGGCCGGGTACACGCTGCAGGCCACCTCCGCCGGCCTCACCTCCGCCACCAGCAACGCCTTCGACATCCTGAACGCCGGCTCCGCGCTCGCGTACACCGACCCGCCGGCGGGCGGGAAGATCCGCCTGGTGCGCGACGCGGCGTCCACCCCCACCACGCTGGTGTTGGACCTGGTGGCGGCGGTGCCGCTCACCGGCTTCCAGGTGGGCTTCAACCTCCCGGTGGATGCCAGCCGCGTCCAGGCCAACCCCGCCCTGCAGACGCCGGGTACCGCGCTGCCGGCCGGGGCGTCGCCCATCGCGGCCAAGGCGGTGATGCCGGCCGCCGGGCCGCTGGCGAACGTGCTCGCCTCGGGCCAGAGCCAGAAGGCCGCGGGCGTGGGCGCGGTTCCCACCGACTCGGCGGTGCCGGCGGGCGCGGTCTTCTACCAGCTCCGGCTGGACCTGAGGCCGGGCGCCTTGACGGGCGTGGTGTTCGACGGCGCGGCGCTGGGTCCGCGGTTCGTCGGGAAGATGCGCGACCGGGCCGGGTCGGACGTGGCGGTGTCCTCGGACTTCCAGATCGGCCGGCTGGACGTGAACTGAAGGAAAGGCGCCAACCTCCCCTCGTTTCATGTTATTGATACACCCGGGGTCCCTCATCGCCCGGAGGAACCTACGTGCGCTCGAAGCTCGATCGCCGTGCGTGGAGGGTTGCGTCCGCCGTCGCCGCACTGGCGCTCGCGCTCCCCGCCAGCGTGGCCGCCTACATCCGCGTTCGCGACACCAACCGCCGTCTCCAGCTCGCCGAATTCCTCACGGACCCACTGGCGGGCGACGACGGCTGGGTGGAGATGCCCTGGCTCCAGGAGGAAGACGAAGGCGAAGCCAAGGGCGATGACGCCCGCCGCCGGCAGATCGCCACGCGCATCATGTGGGGCGTGAAATCGCCGGAGGCCTCCGCCGAGACGGCGAAGATCGCCTCCGCCGAGCACCGGAGGTGGTGGCCGCTGTTCTACGGCGCTCCGCCCGCCGGCCGATCGGCGATCGACCCGAGGGCGGCCGTGAGCGGGCAGGCCTGGGTGAACCTGGGCCCGACGGACGCGGCGTTCAACTGGAACGACGGTGCGTTCCCGGGCTTCGACTCCGGTCGCGTCTCGGGCATCTCGGTGAACCCGTCCGACCCGGCGGAAGTGATCATCGGCACCGCGGGCGGCGGGTTGTGGAAGACGAGCGACTTCGGCACCGTCCACCCGACCTGGACGCCCATCGGAGAAGCGCTGCCCGGCCTCGCCATCGGCGCCATCAAGCGCGACCCCACCGATCCGAACACCCTCTACGCCGGCAT
>DASRBA010000141.1:0-12636 GCA_035637895.1 Myxococcaceae bacterium | reverse complement strand
AGACGCGTCCACCTTGAAGCACCAGTAGCAGTTGTTCCCGGGGGTCGGGCTGCACGCGGGCCTGGTGAAGACCGCGGTTCCCGCCCCGGCGCTCACCGAGGGCAGGGGCGACCAGCCGACGAGCGAGGCGCTGCACGAGGCGAGCGCGTCCGTCCGCGCGAAGATCTGCACCACGCTCACCGGCCCGGTGATGGGGCTGCCCTCCGGGTCCACCGCCGTCCACCGCAGCGTGATGCTCCCGCCGGCGGCCGGCGACACCGCGGAGTCGTTGGGCGTGGACCACGTCACCGTGGGAGGGGCGTTCACCGGTCCCCCGCCCTCGGGCGCGCCGCCGAGGATCCAGTCCCCCACGTCGGTCCGCTGCTGAGGGGTCGGCTTGTTGACCGCCGAGGGCGGCGGCATGGACTTGTCCAGGACCATCTTCTGGTAGATGAGGTCCTTCATCTCGTAGGCGCCCACGTCGGAGTCGATGGGCGTCACCGGGTCCGCGGCGTCGTACTTGTCCAGGCGGAAGTAGTCGTTGACGGGGACGGATGGGACCGCGGCGTGGCACTGCAAGCAGTTGTCGTGGAAGATCGGCTTCACGTCCGCCCAGGTGAGGGTGGTGGTCTTGGGCGGCGGGGCCACCGTGAAGGGCGCGTCCGACTCGTCGAAGCGGACGTTCCCGGCGGTGTCCGTGGCGGTGACGCGGAGCTTGTAGGGGATGGGGGCGTTCGCCGGGGGCGGCGTGGTGCTGGGCACGTCCGGCGTCCACTGCACCGACTGCGGCCCGTTGGGCAGGCCGGAGCCGATGGTCTCCACCTTCACCCAGTTCGCCGCCGCGTCCTGCGTGTAGAGGTCGAGGTCGATGGACAGCGCGTCGCCCGGGTCCGGGTCGGACGCGGTCCAGGCGACGGTGGTGGTCCCCAGCAGCGTCTTGCCGCCGTTGGGCTCCAGCAGCTGCACCAGCGGCGCGGTGCCCTTGGAGCCGTGGTCCACCACCAGGGCCGCGATGAGGGTGACGTCCACGCGGTTCTGCCAGGGCTCGTCGCTGAAGCCGTCGTCCAGCGCGGCGAACACCTCGAACGTCCGGCCCGAGGGGAGCACGCCGGTGTCGGCGGTCACGCTCCGGATCCCCTGGCCGAATCGCTTCGCCAGCGGGAATTCGTTCGTCTGGCCCACCTCGCGGGCGAAGAGCTGGACCCAGAGGCCGTCCCCGTCGTCGTCCCAGCTCCGCATCTTCAGGTCCAGGGACTGATCCACCGATGCGGGGACCAGGCTCGCGTCCACCAGCTCCGCCTGCGGCAGGGCGTCGTCGCGCTCGCCCTTGGGCGCGCCGTCGTTGACCCAGTTCTTCAGGATGGCCTTCTGGCGGTCGCTGAGCGGGAAGGTGGGGGGCATCTTCGGCTCGACGAGCCTGGCGGCGGCCGCGTGGTCGACGATCGCCTGCCGGTAGTCGTAGGCATCCAGCGACTGGTCGTCCCCCGCGACGGAGCGGTCCAGGCGGAAGCCGGCGATCTGCGGCTGCTGCGGGTCCGGGCCGTGGCAGCGCTCGCAGTTCGCCGCGACGATGGGCTGCACGTCGTGGAACCAGGTCGGGTGGGCGGGGACGGACGGGCCGCAGCCGGCCGCCAGGGCCGCCACGGTTCCGAGAGCGAGCGCGCGGATCGTCATGACTCCACCTCAGAGGAAGTAGTGCAGCTGCAGCATCGCGTCCCAGGCGCCGTTCCCGCCGATGCCCTGCGCTCGCGCGGAGAGCATCACCTCCACGTGCGAGATGGGCAGCCAGGACGCCCAGAGGTCCACCGCGTTGTGCGCGGTGCCGGCCACGGACAGGTCTTCGACGAACGCCTGGTACGCGGCGCCCACGGAGAGGCCGCGCAGGGGGATCCACACCGGCCCCGCGTACGCCGCCAGCTGGCCCCGCGACGGCGCCCCGGGGACCTGGAAGCGCTGGTGCACGCCGTCCACCTCCGCCATCAGCAGCAGCTTGGGGCCCTCCAGCCAGACCTTGGCATAGGGCCCGGCCTGGAGCCGCCGGTCCACCGCGGTGAACGCGGCGCGCCCGGAGAGGCCGACGGCCGCGATGCCGGCGCGCACCTCGGCCAGCGCCGCGCCACCCAGCTCGCCCGGGCCGCCGGCGTGGAGCGGGTCCCTGGCGTAGCCGGTGAGGTGCGCCTCCCAGGCCTCGGACACCGCGCCCGCGGAGAGGCCGTAGGGCTCCTCCTCCAGGTCGAACCCCAGGTCGCGGCGGATGTACGTGGTGTGGTCCGCCAGGCGGAGGCCGTAGGGCGGGAAGAAGCGGCCCGCGCGCACGTACAGCGGCAGGGGGAGCTTCTCCGGGCGGAAGAGGACGTAGTGCTCGCGCGAGAGCACCGGCAGCGGCGTCGAGCGGGCGACCCCGCCGTTGTCGGCCGGCTGCCGGGCGATGGAGCGGAGCCCCACCGACGCCACCGCGGAGATGACGTCCGTCCCCAGCCGCGCGGAGAGGTCCGCCTGCATGGGGAAGGCCAGCAGCTCCACGCCCTCCGCGCGCCCGGGCGAGTTGGCCAGCCCGGCCAGGCGCACGTCGCCGCCCACCCGCACCCAGCCGGGCAGCTTCACCAGCCCGTGGAGCAGGCCGCCGTTGCCGCCGCCGGAGAGCGGGTCCTCGCTCTGGTCGCGGCCGAAGTCGGTCAGCATCCCGCCGCCCGCCGGCGCCACGTGGCAGCTGGCGCAGATCGCCACGTCCGAGGAGAGCTGGAAGTGCGGGTACGCCTGCGCCAGGCCGGCCCACGCGAGCGCGACGAGCGCCAATGGCCCCCACCTCATGGCTGGGCCCCTTCCTCGATCCACCGGCGGATCAGCTCGATGTCCGGTTGCGGGAGCGGCCCGTCCGGCGGCATCCGGTCGCGCTCGCGGCCCTCCAGCAGGAAGAGGAGGGCGCTGTTCGGGTCGCCCGGCGTCACGTACGGCTTCGACAGCAGCAGCCGGCGGGTCTCCACCGCGTCGTCGAACGCCAGTCCGCCGGCGGAGGCCGAGGCGCCGTGGCAGCTGGCGGTGGCGCAGCTGGGCGTGACGATCGCCGCGTGGATGTAGGACCAGTCCGCGGGGCGGGTATCGGCGCCGCCGCAGGCGCACGCCAGCGCGAGCAGCGCGGACACCCGAACTGGCGAGGGGCGGCAGGATTGGGCTAGAGGGGGGACCTTCATGTCACTCGTCGTGGTGGGCAGCGTGGCGTTGGACTCCGTGGAGACCCCGTTCGGGAAGAAGGACGACGTCCTGGGCGGATCGGCCACATTCTTCTCGACCGCGGCGTCGTTCTTCACGCATGTGATGGCGGTGGCGGTGGTGGGGGACGACTTTCCGGAAGCGCACCTGGAGTTCCTCCGCTCCCGCCGCGTCGACCTGGAAGGGGTGACCCGCGAGAAGGGTCGCACGTTCCGCTGGAGTGGCAAGTACACTTTTCAGCTCAACGAAGCCCAGACGCTGGATACCCAGCTCAACGTCTTCGAGCACTTCCAGCCCCGCCTCCCCGAGCGGTACCGGCAGGCGGAGTACGTGTTCCTGGGGAACATCCACCCGGAGCTCCAGGCGCAGGTGATGGACCAGGTCCGCCAGCCCCGCCTGGTGGCCGCGGACACGATGAACTACTGGATCAACTCCTTCCTCCCCGCGCTGAAGAAGACGCTGCAGCGGGTCAACCTCCTCTTCGTCAACGACGCCGAGGCCCGCGCGCTGGCCGGCGAGCACAACATCGTGAAGGCCGCCCGCGCCATCCTGCGCATGGGGCCGTCGCGGGTGGTGATCAAGCGGGGCGAGTACGGCGCGCTCCTCTTCGAGCGCGAGCACGCCTTCGCCCTCCCCGCCTACCCCCTGGAGGACGTGTTCGACCCCACCGGCGCCGGGGACACCTTCGCCGGCGGCTTCATGGGCCACCTCGCCCAGGCCAAGAGCCTGGACCACGCCACCCTGCGCCGCGCCATGGTCTTCGGCAGCGTGCTGGCCTCCTTCAACGTCGAGCAGTTCTCGCTCGAGCGCCTGCGCACCCTGACGCTCCCCGACGTCCACGCGCGTTACCAGTTGTTCCGCCAGCTGACACACTTCGAGGAGCTGACGGCGGCGGTGGGATGATCCAGAAAAGGGTCGTGCCGACACCTTCTGGTGGAGCCCCCGTGTCCGCCCCCTTGCCGGTCCAAGAAAGCGTTTTCGTGGTAGATTTCCCACCGGGCATGCCAACCGGGGGGACGCGCGGGGCCGGCCTGCGTCCGGAGGGCCAATTGGATGAGAAGCGGAAGCACGCGCGATTCGTGACGCGAATGCGCGTGTGGTGTGAAGGCGACAACGTCACCCTCTTTGGCCGGGTGGGGAACCTCGGCGAGGGTGGCCTGTTCGTGCACACCGGGACACCGTTCACGCAGGGCGCGCGCGCTCGGGTCCGGCTCAAAGACCTGGGCAGCGGCGGCGAGGTGCAGGCCCACGCCACGGTGGTGTGGAGCCGGCGCCCCGGGACCACCTTCCCGGCCGGGATGGGGTTGGCGTTCGAGCCGAGCGACGAGCTTTCGGAGGAGATCCGCCGCATGCTGCGCATCGAGCACGGGAACAAGCCCGGACTGCGCTAGAATGCTTCCCCGCCACTTGCGGAGGGCCTCACCCCCATGCGGATCGCGGTCATCTCGGACATCCACTCCAACATCGAAGCCCTGACCGAGGTACTCAAGGTCGCCGAGCAGCAGAAGGTGGATCGCGTGGTCTCCCTGGGCGACGTGGTGGGCTACGGCGCCTCGCCCAACCCGTGCTGCGACCTGGTCCGCTCCATCAGCGAGGTCACGCTGCTGGGCAACCACGACGCGGCGGTCGCCGGGCGGATGGACTACTCGTTCTATTACGACGCCGCCCGCCACGCGCTGGACTGGTCCGCCAACGTCATCACCGACGAGAACCTGGAGTGGCTGCGGAGCCTCCCGTACACGTACCGGATCGGCGACGTGGGCTTCTGCCACGGCTCCCCCATCGAGCCGCGCGCCTACGAGTACATCTTCGCCCTGGAGCAGGCGCGCGAGCTGGTGCCCTACGTCCAGGACCTGCCCGAGGTGACCTTCATCGGCCACAGCCACCTCTGCAAGGCGTTCGCGATCGGCAACGGCGAGGTGAACGACGTGGTGGCCCAGAAGTTCGGCGTCCGCCGGGGCTACAAGTACATCATCTCCGTGGGCAGCGTCGGCCAGCCGCGCGACTACGACAACCGGGCCTGCTTCGTGGTCTGCGACACCGACGCCCGGACCGTCGAGTACATCCGGGTGGAGTACGACATCGAGACCTCGGCGCAGAAGATCTTCGACGCCGACCTGGCGCTGAATTTCGGCAAGCGCCTGTTCCTCGGGGTATAGACGCCAGGGCGTGCTCCGGAACCTGGGTAGGACTGCCCTCCTGTTGCTGCTGTTCGCCCTCGCCGCGCCCGGCTGCCGGCGCGAGCGCGGCCACTCCAAGGCGTTCGACGACGCCAGCTCGCTCTTCCGCAAGGTCTACGCGGAGAAGCTGGACGACGCGTTCGACGACCCGCGGATGCAGGAGGTGGAGCGGCTGCTCTCCGTGGTCCCGCCCCAGAGCCTCGACTCCCCCGCCGCCCAGGAGCTGCAGCAGCGCATCGCCACCGGGCGCGCCGCGCTGAGGGCCCAGCGCGACGTGGCGACCGCGCAGCCCCAGGAGGGCGCCCCACCCGAGGACCCCTGGGCGGACGAGAAGAACGACCCGCCGCCTCCGCCGCCGCCGGACGCCGGCCCGCCCGACGCGGGGGCCCCGGACCCGTACGTCGGGATGACCGTGGAGGAGCTGAGGAATCGCTTCTCCGACTGCTTCTCCTTCAAGCAGAACATCTCGATCCCGGACCACGGGCGGCACGACGTCTACGCCATGAGCGACTCGGCGGCGTGCGGCAAGGCCCACCCCGGCTTCGTCAACCAGCTTCTGGTGATCGACGAGGCGGGAAAACAGATGATGGGCATCGCCCCGGCGAGCGCGCTGGAGACCCATTACTACTACCGCGACGGTGGCGAGGCCCCGCCGCCGAAGCCCAAGCCTTAGATGCGGGACCAGACGTTCATGACCCTGATGAAGCTGCTGCCCAAGTCCGCGCTCTCCGCGGCGGTGGGCGCGGCCACCCGCGCGCGCGTGCCCAGGGCCTGGCACCACGCGCTCATCCGCGCCTTCGCCGCCCGGTTCCGCGTGGACCTGGCGGAGGCGGAGCACGGGCCGGAGGGGTACGAGACCTTCGGGCAGTTCTTCACCCGCAAGCTCAAGCCGGGGCTGCGGCCCCTGGAGGCGGGGGAGAAGGTGGTGGTCTCCCCGGTGGACGGCGCGGTCTCGCAGGCGGGGGCGCTGGACCGCGACCAGTGCCTGCAGGCCAAGGGGATCTCCTTCCCGGTGGGCAAGCTCGTGGGGGACGACCTCTCCGCCCACGCGTTCCAGGGCGGCAGCTTCGCCACCCTGTACCTCTCGCCGCGCGACTACCACCGCATCCACGCGCCGCTGGGGGGGCGGGTGCTGGGCTACTCGTACCTGCCCGGCGAATTCTGGCCGGTGAACCCCACCTCGGTGCGCAACAAGGAAGCGCTCTTCTGCGTCAACGAACGGCTGATCACCTGGATGGACACGCCCGCCGGCCTGAGCGCGGTGGTGGCGGTGGGCGCCACCTGCGTGTCGAGGATCCACGCCGCCTACGACCAGGTCGTCACCCACACCGGGCAGCCGTCGAAGATCCACCGCTACCCGGACGCCATCCCGGTGCAGAAGGGCGACGAGATCGGGATGTTCGAGATGGGGTCGACGGTGATCCTGCTCTTCGCCGCGGGGAAGGTGCGCTGGGACGAGTGGCTGCGGCCGGAGGCCGCGCTGCGGATGGGGCGGCGGATCGGGGAGGTGACGTGAAGGTCGCGAGCGTGAAGGGCATGGCCGACCTGCTGCCCGGCGGCGACGTGGAGGCGTTCCAGCTCCTGGAGGCGCGCTCCCGCGAGGTCCTCCGCCGCTACGGCTACGGCGAGGTCCGCACCCCGGTGCTGGAGGAGACCGCGCTCTTCGTCCGCGGCGTGGGCGAGGGGACGGACATCGTCGGCAAGGAGATGTACACGTTCGAGGACAAGGGCGGGCGCAGCCTGTCCCTGCGCCCCGAGGCGACCGCCGGGCTGGTGCGCGCGTACGTCGAACACTCCATCTCCAACCAGGAGCCGCTCACCCGCTGGTTCTGCTTCGGGCCCATGTTCCGGTACGAGCGGATGAAGACCGGGCGCTACCGCCAGTTCTACCAGCTGGACGTGGAGGCGTTCGGCGCCAGGGGCCCGGCGCAGGACGCCGAGGTGATCGAGGTGGCCCTGGAGATCCTGCGCGCGGTGGAGCTCAAGGGCGTCAGGCTGGAGATCAACTCCATCGGCGACAAGGAGTGCCGCCCGGCGTACCAGCAGCAGTTGGTGGCGTACTTCACCGGCTTCAAGGACCAGCTCTGCGCCGAGTGCCAGGCGCGGCTGGAGCGCAACCCGCTCCGGATCCTCGACTGCAAGAACGAGAAGTGCCGGGAGATCGCGCGCGGCGCGCCGAAGATGCTGGACCACCTGTGCCCGCCGTGCCGCCAGCACTTCGACGAGGTGCAGCGCCTGCTCCGGCTGGTGGGCGTCGAATTCACGGTCAACGCGTGGATCGTCCGCGGGCTCGACTACTACGTGCGCACCGCGTTCGAGCTGATCGCGGACGACCCGGTGCTGGGGACGGCGAGCGCGGTGGGCGGCGGCGGGCGGTACGACGGGCTGGTGCAGTCGCTGGGCGGGCCGGACGTGCCGGGGGTGGGGTTCGCGCTCGGGGCGGACCGGCTGAAGCTGCTGATGCAGGGGAGGGCGCTCGCCCAGGCCCCGGACCTGTTCGTCGCCTCGGTGGACGACCAGAGCTTCGACGCCGCCTTCGCGCTGGCCAGCAAGCTGCGCAAGGACGAGCTGTGGGTGGAGACGGACACGCGCGGCGGCTCCCTCAAGAGCCAGATGAAGCGCGCCGACAAGTCGGGTGCGCGGTTCGTGCTGGTGGTGGGAGAGCGCGAGGTGGCGGAGCAGGCGGGAGAGCTCAAGCCCCTGCGCGGCGGCGAGCCGCGTCGCGTTTCTTTCGCCGAGCTACCGGGTATTCTTCGCCCATCGCGGTAGCCCCTTGCCCCCTGGAGAGAGCGCGTCGATGAAGCCCCTTGCGATGGCGGTGTGCCTGGCCCTTGTGGCCGCGCCGGCGGCGGCGCTGGCGGATGACGAGCTGGCGGCGGTGGACCACCCGGCGCCGATGTTCCGGTTGCCGGTCTACAACGCCAAGCCGGTGGGGCAGAGCGTGGTCGGCCTGGACCGCTACGTCGGCCCCGACGCCACCGAGAAGGACGTGAAGGTGGTGCTGCTGTCGTTCATGGCGTCCTTCTGCGCCCCCTGCAAGAAGGAGATGCCGTACCTGCAGGCGCTGCACGAGCGCTACAAGGACTTCGGCCTGCGCGTGGTCTCCGTGTCGATCGACACCGAGCCCGAGGGGCAGAAGATCATCGATGACCTGATCGAGCAGAACAAGGTGACCTACCCGGTGCTCAAGGACCGCTTCAACCTGGTGGCGCGGCGGTGGCTGGGGAACCAGAGCCCGATGCCCTCGGTGTTCCTGGTCCGCCCGGACGCCACCGTGTCCCAGGTTCACCGCGGGTACAACCAGGACATCGGCGTGGTGCTGGCCACCGAGATCGAGTCCGCCCTCGGCATCAAGCGCAGCGGCCTGCCGCCCCTGCCCGCCGTGACCGAGGCGACGCCGCCGCCGGCCGCGGGCGGGGACGTGAAGCCCGCGAGCGCCGTGGAGTCCGCCACCACGGCGGACACCGTGAAGCCAGCCAAGGGCGTGAAGCCCGGCAAGCTGCCCAGGAAGCCGGTCAAGAAGGGCAAGGCCGCCGCGGCGCCCGCGACGTAGGTCGCCCGGGTTGGCGCGATGCGGCGCCCGCCGCCCAGGTCGGCCGAGACGGTTGGCGCGCCGCGTAGGTCGACCGGGACCCGCCCGACTCTCCTTCCAGTAGGCGTCGGTCGCACCCGGCGGCGATTTGGCCGCTCGGCGTGTTTGTCGCTACGATCTCGATCTCCCCGAAAACCATGGCGGCGTCATCTGGTCAGATCCCGATCGTGTCGCTGGCCGCCGCCGTACCCGAGCGCTCGCGCGGCGCCGAGGGCCTGGCGGTGGGCGGCGACTTCGTCATCCTCGACGGCCAGGGCCAGATGCTCCGCGGCCTCAACGGAACCGGCGCGGCGGTGTGGGAGCTGATCGACGGGCGGCGCCCGCTGGGGGAGATCGCCTCGGAGGTCGCGCGGAGGTACCAGGCGCCCGAGGCGCGGGTGCTGGAGGACGTGGTGGGGTTCGCTCGGGCGCTCGCGGCTCGCGGGCTGATCCGGTTCGCGGAGGTGGGGTCGTGAGTGGTGGCGCCGTGAAGGGCGCGCTGACCGGCGTGCTGATGCTGTGCGCGTGCACCGGGAGATCGCCTGCCGCGCCGCCGGACGGGTCTCTTGCCGTGGCCCGCGCGCTCTCCGTCCGCTTGACCCCGGAGGGGGCCACCGCGGTGGATGACGTGACCGAGGTGGTGGCGGAGGTGTTGGTCCGCGGCGGGACCAGGGCGCAGCCCCTGTCGGTGGACTTCGTGGCGCCGAGCGGGGCGACCTTCCAGCGATCCACCGCGGAGGTCGCCGCCGGAGAGGGGCGGCTCCTCTCGTTCAGCATGCCGGTGGCGGGGACGGACGCGGCCCGCTTCCCCGGCGCCTGGTCCGCGGTGCTGAACGGTCCCCGGGGGCCGCTGGCCAGCGCGGACTTCCAGCTCCAGGGGTGGAGCCTGGGTGCCCCGGATACCCCCGCGGCCCCGGTGGAGTCGCCGGCATTCCAGGCCCGGCCGGGCCCGAGCTTCGATGTCACCTCGTTCCCGGACGACGACGGGACGAACGCCCTGGTGGCGCCGGCGTCCACCACGCCGGACGTGGTGGCCCTCACCGCGCGCACCATTCCCGGCCTGATACAGCTGAACTGGACCAACCCGGCGCAGCACGACGGCGTGCTCATCCTCCGCGCCATCGGGGCGCCACCCAACACCGCGCCGACGGACCACTTCGCCTACCTGCCCCAGCAGCTGATCGGGAACGCCCGGGTCCTGGTCGCGACCAGCTCGACCTCGCTGAACACGTACACCGATTCGGGCCTCGCCAACGACACGCGCTACTACTACCGGGTCTACAACCACTTCAACAACTTGACCTATGCGTCGGGGAACGTGCCGCCCGGCGGCATCTGGGGGGAGCCCAAGGCGCGCACCGGGGCCAACCCGCTGTGGTGCTACAGCACCGGGTTCCCCAACCTGCTCCAGCCGGTGACCGACCTGGGCGTGGCCGTCTACAGCGCCGGCAACCTGGGGGCGGTCACCGGCAACGTCACCGACACCGCCAACGTCAACAACGACGGCCTGGAGAAGTTCCGGCCCGTGTCGGTGGGGGCGCCCGTGCAGTCGCGCTTCCTGGTGGTCCCGCTGGCGGGTCATGCGGGGGCGAACTACGCCGTGGTGGGCGACCAGGGCGGCCGCGTCACCGCCGTGAACTCCGCCACCGGCGCGGTGCTCTGGGTGGCCAACGGGGGCGTGACGCTCGGCGATCGCGTCCAGGGCCAGCCGATCATCCAGTTCGCCTCGCGCGCCAACGCCGCCTACCTGGCCGTGCACGCGGGCAGGGACCTGATCTTCGTCGGCACGCGGAACACGACCGCGCCGAACAAGGTGTACGCGCTGTCCAGCGTCAATGGGTCCGTGGTGTGGACGTACGCGCCCGGCGACCTGGGGATGGTCAACGGCGGGTTCATGGTCGACTACGAGTTCAACCGCCTGTTCGTCGCCGCGCGCGGGACCGGATCGCTGCGGGTGCTCAGCTCGATCACCGGGGGGGAGATCACCCGCCTCAACCTGGGGGACATCGACTCCGGCGTGGTGCGCGACCAGGGCTTCAGCGGCCTCACCAGCGACGACAGCGCGGAGGTGATCAACACCTCGGGCACCGTGACCGCCGTCGACGTCATCAACCTCGTGCCGCGCTGGTCCGTCACCCCCGGCGCCAGCTCCACCTTCGTCACCCCCACCGGCACCGGGTTCATCATCAGCCTGAATTCGGGCGCGGTGCAGCGCTGGCTGATCTCCGGCATGGGCGGGATGGGCGGCGCGCCCAACCTGATGTGGTCCGCGGCCGTCCCCGGGCCGTCCGGCGTGCGGATCGACTTCGTCCGGCAGAAGATCTTCGCCGGCGGATCCGACGGTCGCCTGTACGAGATGGACACCGTCACCGGCGCGGCGCGCTCCTTCCCGGTCGACCTGGGGCAGGGGGTGGGGACGCCCACCATCGACACGGTGGTGAACCGGCTCCACGTCGGTTCCCTGGACGGGCGCCTCTGCGCGTTTAGTCTTCCCTTTCCTTGAGCCTTCCCTTGGACCCGGCACCCGCCGACATCGAGTACGAGCCTCCGGAGATCCTCTGGGAGCAGCCATTCGTGGCGCTCGCCCAGATCTCTCCGCCCAGATGCGATCCGGATTCGGATCCCAACTGCAACCCCTAGTGGTCGGTCGATTCCGCGTCGGAGGCCTCCTCGTCCAGCTCTCCGGCGAAGCGCGCGCGCTGGAGGCCATCGAGCGCGCGTGGGCGGCGTTCGCGGACGGCGGGGACGCGGACGCGGAGCTCGTCCTCGAGGTGGACCCGTCGCGCCCGCGCGCGCGGGCGCCGGTGGCGATGCCGGAGGTCCGGGCCGGGGCGGTGAGCGCGGCGTCCTTCGAGGCGCGGATCTCCGCCGACGGCCGGACCGCGCGCGTGCGAGGCGCCGACGAGCGCTACGGCGTGGAGTCCGCGCTGAAGGTGCTCCTGGCGGCGCGGCTGGCGGAGGCGGGAGGGCTGCTGGTCCACGGCGTGGCGCTCGCGTGGCGGGGGCGGGCGGCGCTGTTCACCGGTCCATCCGGGGCGGGGAAGAGCACGCTGGGGGCGCTGGGCCGCCGGGCGGGGCTGGAGCTCCTGTCGGACGAGCTGGTGGCGGTGTGGCCCGGATGGCGCGTGGAGGGGACGCCGTGGAACGAGGGCGCGGCGGGGGGCGCGGCGCTCGCGGGCGTGGGGACGCTGGGGTGGGCGGACTCCGCGCGGCTGGAGCGGGCGCCGGCGGCGAGCGTGGTGCGGGTGCTGGCGGGGAACGTGCTGCTCCCGGATCCGGGGCCGGACGGGAAGGCGAGGGCGTTCCGCGCGCAGGCGGCGCTGATGAGCGCGGTCCGGTCCTGGACGCTCTGGTTCGCGAAGGACGCAGACGTGGGTGGCGCCCTGCGCGAGGCGCTGGAGGCGTGACGGAGCTGCTGGTCATCGCCGGGCCCACCGCCTCCGGCAAGTCGAGCCTGGCCCTGGAGATCGCCGAGCGCACCGGCGGGGAGATCGTCTCCGCGGACTCGCAGCAGATCTACCGGCACTTCGACGTGGGCACCGCCAAGCCCACCGCGGACGAGCTGCGCCGGGTGCCGCACCACCTGATCTCGTCAGTGGAGCCCGGCGAACAGGTGAACGCCGGCCGCTACCGCGAGTTGGCGGACGCGGCAATCGCCCAGGTCCGCGCCCGCGGTCGTCGGCCCATCGTGGCCGG
>DASRBA010000140.1:0-10934 GCA_035637895.1 Myxococcaceae bacterium | reverse complement strand
CCGTTCCTCCCGCCGCAGGCGCTGACCCTCGACGGTACCTCCGCGCACAGGGTGGGGACGCCGTGAGCTTCTTTGCGCCGCCGGCGCGAGTCTCCAGGAGGCGCATCTGCGCGCTGCGCGCGGGCGAGCGGAGTGCATGGAGGATCGGCGCATGACCCCCGAGCTCCTCGCCGCCGCGCGCCTCCATGACGAGCTGGTCGCCCGCAGCGGGCTCTCGCTCTGGATCGGCGCCGAGCCGACCTTCACCCGCCGCGACTCTCAAGATGCTCCGTGGCTGTTTATCGCCGAGGGCGGCGACAAGGAACAAATGGCCCGCGAGCTCCTCCGCGCCATCGCCCGCCAACTGGAGGTTCCCGCGCGCCTCTTCCGCGCCGAGGGCCGCCTCTACCCCGGCGAGCAACACCCCCGCTTCAGCTACGGCGCCCTCTGGACGCGCGGCGGGAAGGGGCCCATCGCCGATGACTCCGGCATGGACGCCCCGCCCGCGCCCGTCCCGCCCTGGGAGCCCCACACCGCCTGGCTCACCGTCACCCCCGACCCCGGCGTCGTCGAGGTGAACCTCGCCCCGGCGCCCGACCTCGAGACCTTCGCCGCGTTCTCCGAGGCGGTGTACCGCGCCGCCGCCGAGGTGGGCCTCACCGCGGAGCGCTTCCGCTTCAACGGCCAGGCGGTGGACTCCGGCGGCGGCGGGCAGATCACCCTCGGCGGCCCCACCCCCGAACAGAGCCCCTTCTTCCTCCGCCCCCAGCTCCTCCCGTCCCTCCTCCGCTACCTCAACCACCACCCCGCGCTCTCCTACGCCTTCGCCACCGAGTGCGTGGGCAGCGCCTCCCAGGGCCCGCGCTCCGACGAGGGCGTGCGCGAGCGCTTCGAGGAGCTCCAGGTCGCCCTCGACCGCCTCGCCGCCCGCGGGGACGCCGCCACCCCCGAAGAGCTGTGGCAGTCCCTGGCGCCGCTCCTCGTCGACTCCGCCGGCAACTCCCACCGCGCCGAGCTCAACGTGGAGAAGCTCTGGAACCCGTTCTCCGGCGCGCGCGGCAAGCTGGGCCTCGTCGAGCTCCGCTCCCTCCGCATGGCCCCGGACCTGGAGCGGATGGTCGCCCTGGCCGCGCTCTTCCGCTCCCTGGCCGCCCGCTTCGCGCTCCACCCCTTCGAGGAGTCGCTGGTGGAGTGGGGGAGCGCGCTCCACGAACGCTTCGCCCTCCCGCACTTCCTCCGCGAGGACCTCCAGCAGGTCCTCGCCGAGCTGGACGAGGAGGGCCTCGGGCTTCCCGCCCTCCTCGCGGAGGCGCTCCTGCGCGAGGAGCCGCCGCTGGCCGAGGAGCCGCTCAAGGGCGCCACGCTCCTGCTCCGCCCCGCGCTGGAGTTCTGGCCGCTCCTGGGAGACGTCGCCTCGCAGGAGCAGCAGGGCGCGCGCCTGTTCGACCCCAGCACCCAGCGCGTGCAGATCGAGCTGCGCGTCCGCCCCGGCGAGCTGCGCGGCCGCGTCAGCTGCGAGGGCTGGGAGGTGCCGCTGCAGCGCGCCGGCGCGCGGGGCGGCCAGGAGATCTACGTCGGCGCCGTCCGCTACCGCGCCTGGGAGCCGAACCCCGGCCTACACCCCGGGCTCCGGGGCCTGGACCCGCTGGAGGTGATCTGGGAGCGCGGCGGAGAGACGCTCGCCGTCGCCCTGCACGGGTGGCTCCCGGGCGGCGGCGCCTACCCCGACCTCCCCGCGGACGCGCAGGAGGCGCAGCGGCGCCGGGCCGAACGCGTGGTGGCCCGCCGGGGCGTGGCGCCCCCCGGACCCAGGCGCGCCCCCTCCGGCGGAGAGGCCGCGATCGCGCTCGATCTCCGCAGGCTCCCGGCGGCTGAATCGCCCGCCGCGAAACGCTAGCGCTTCGACTTGCGGCGGTTGCCGCCGCGCCCGCCGCCCAGCGAGATGCCGTACTTCTGGGCCTTGGAGCGGATCGACGCCGCGGTGCGCTTGAGCGCCTTGGCGATCTTGGTGGTCGGGATGCCGTTCTTCACCAGCGCCCGGAACCGCTTCAGCTCCTGCTCCGTCCACCCCTTCAAGGTGCGCTTCTTCTTCGCCGCCATGAGCGATCTCCCTCCCTGGCTGGGCACCCTAGCCGACCGGGGGCGACGATCAAGCGCGGACCGGGATAGATTCGCCGCGCGTGCAGAGCCAGAGCCAATCCCAGGCCCCCGCGCCCGATCACCTCTTCTCCGGCTACCGCGCCCTGGACGGGACGTACGACGAGCTCCTCCTGGCCGGCGGCGAGCCGCGCCCGGAGCTGCGCGCGGTGGCGAAGCTGCTGGGCTCCATCCAGGGCGAGGAGCTGGCCCGTTGCCAGGCCCTGGCCGAGCTGGCGCTGCTCAACCAGGGCGTCACCTTCTCCGTCTACGCCGACGAGCGCGGGCAGGAGAAGATCTTCCCCTTCTGCCTCCTCCCGCGGGTGATCTCCGCCCCGGACTGGGACCACCTCGACCGCGGCCTGCAGCAGCGCGTGCGCGCGCTCCAGCTCTTCCTCGACGACCTCTACGGCGACCAGCGCATCCTGGAATCCGGAAGGGTCCCCCGCGACCTGGTGCTGGGCTCCAAGCACTACCTCCCCATGCTCCGCGGGGTGAAGCCGCCGGGCCAGGTGCGCATCCACATCGCCGGGATCGACCTCATCCGCGACCCGCAGGGCACCTTCCGGGTGCTGGAGGACAACCTCCGCACCCCGTCCGGCGTCTCCTACGTCGTCGAGAACCGCCTGGTCTCCAAGCGCGTCCTCCCGCAGGCGGTGGACCAGGCGAGGATCCACCGCGTCGACCACTACCCCACGCGCCTGGCGGAGACGCTGCGCTCCGTCTCCCCGCGCGACCCGGACGAGAGCGTGGTGGTGGTGCTCACCCCCGGCCCCTTCAACTCCGCCTACTTCGAGCACAGCTTCCTCGCCCGCACCATGGGCCTGGAGCTGGTGCTGGCGGCGGACCTGTTCGTCGAACAGGACCAGGTCTTCCTCCGCACCACCCGCGGCCCGCGCCGGGTGGACGTCATCTACCGCCGCATCGACGAGGCCTTCCTCGACCCGGAGGTGTTCCGCCCGGACAGCCTGCTGGGCGTGAAGGGGCTGATCCGCGCCTACGTGAAGGGCAACGTGACGCTGGCCAACGCGCCCGGGAACGGAGTCGCGGACGACAAGGCGGTCTACGCCTTCGTCCCGGACATGATCCGCTTCTACCTCTCCGAGGAGCCCGTCCTGGAGCAGGTCCCCACCTACGTCTGCGCGCGCGAGGGGGACTGCCGCTACGTCCTCGACCACCTGGGCGAGCTGGTGGTGAAGGCGGTGGACGAGGCGGGCGGCTACGGGATGCTGATGGGCCCCCAGTCCACCCAGGCCCAGCGCGACGAGTTCAGGAAGCGGATCGAAGCCGAGCCGCGCAAGTACATCGCCCAGCCGCGGGTGGAGCTGTCCACCTGCCCCACCTGGGACCCGAAGACGGCGCGCGCGGTGCCGCGGCGGGTGGACCTCCGCCCGTACATCCTCACCAGCCGCGAGGGGCCGTGGGTGCTGCCCGGCGGGCTGACCCGGGTGGCGCTGGTGGAGGGGAGCTACGTGGTGAACTCCAGCCAGGGCGGCGGCAGCAAGGACACCTGGGTGCAGAAGCGGCAGCCATGATCTCCCGCGTCGCCGACCACTGCTTCTGGCTGGGCCGCTACCTGGAGCGGGTGGAGTCCACCGCGCGCGTGCTCTACGTCACCCAGACCCTGGCCGGGGACGCGGAGCTGTCGCCCAGCCAGTGCTGGCAGCCGGTGGTGATCGTCTCCGGCGAGTCGGAGCCGTTCGCCGCCCGCTTCGGCCCGGACGCCGCCGGCGACGGCGAGGCGGTCCAGCGGTACATGACCTGGGACGAGCAGAACCTCACCTCCATCCGCCGCTCCGTCTCCGCCGCCCGCGAGAACGCGCGCTCCATCCGCGAGGTGGTGTCCCTGGAGGCGTGGGAGGCGCTCAACGAGCTGCACCTGTGGATGCAGGGCCCGCGCGCCGCCGCCGAGTACGACCAGGAGCGGTTCTTCTTCTACCGTCGCGTCCGCAACGCCATGCAGCTCACCATCGGCCTGCTCCGCAGCACCATGCTCCACGACACCCCGCTGGACTTCATCTGGCTGGGGGTGATCCTGGAGCGCGCCAGCCAGACCGCGCGCCTGCTGGACGTGCACCACCACGCCATGACCAGCATCGAGCTGCACCGGGTGGTGCAGGCCTCGCTCTGGCTCTCCATCCTCCGCGCCTGCTCCGGCTTCGAGCCGTTCATGAAGCGCCACCAGGGGCGGGTGACGCGCGACGCGGTGGCGGCGTTCCTGATCACCGAGCCGCAGTTCCCCCGGTCCGTCCGCTACTGCGTCCACCAGGGCTACCTCACCCTCTCCAGCATCCGGCCGCCGTCGGCGCGCGAGCTGCCCGGCGGGATGGCGCTGGAGCGGCTGCACGTGCTGGACACCTGGATGGCCGAGCTCCAGCAGCCCGCGCTGGAGGCGGGGAGCATCCACGAATTGCTCACCCACGTGGTGGACGAGACCGCCGGCATCTGCTCGGACATCGGGCGGGAGCTGCTCGGCTCCTAGGGATTCCATGCCCAACCTGCTGGCCATGTCGTTCGAGGGAGAGCTGACGCCGTCCTTCGACCTCCGCTGCCTCCGCCCCGGCGCCAAGGTGCCGGACGGGTGGGGCCTGGGCTACTACCCGCCCGGCGAGCCGTCCGCCGCGATGCTCAAGGAGCCCGCGCCCCAGGCGGTGAGCCAGCGGTCGGAGCTGATCAAGGCCTGGGACCACCTGGAGTCGTCCACCTTCGTGGTGCACATCCGCACCGCCACCTGGGGCTCGCTCTCGGACGCCAACACCCAGCCGTTCGCGCGCATCTGGGGCGGGCGCGAGTGGCTGTTCGCCCACTCCGGCAGCCTGGCCACCCGGCCGGAGGTGACCCAGGGCTCCATCTTCGAGCCGGTGGGCTCCACCGACTCCGAGGTGATCTTCTGCGAGCTGATGAACCGCATCGCCGAGCGGAAGTGGAACACGCTGGGCGACGCGGACCCGGAGGTGCTGCACGGCTGGCTCAACACCGTCAACGAGCTGGGCACGCTCAACGTCATCCTCACCGACGGCCGCGACCTCTGCGTCTACGCGGACCGCGCCAAGGGCGGCTTCGACGCCTGGGAGCTGCTGCCGCCCTACGACAAGGTGGCCTTCGCGGACGACGACCTGGAGGTGGACCTCACCCGCCGCGGGGTGAAGAGCCGCAAGGGCGTGGTGATCACCACCCGCGCGCTGGAGGCCACCCAGGGCAAGCCGCCGGAGTGGAAGTCCTTGCCCGCCGGGCAGCTGCTGCTCATCCGCCAGGGATCGGTCCGCGCCGAGGTGACGCCCCAGGGGAACGGGGACCGCACCGTGCCCGCGCTGCGCCCGCGCGGCCGGAGCGCCCGCCCGGTGCGCGCGGAGCCCAGGAAGCTCTCGGTGGTGCACCGGACCGTCTACACGTACAAGAACCCGGTGGAGCGGAGCAGCCACCTGCTCCGGCTCACGCCGTACCACGACCGGCTGCAGACGGTGCTGGAGCACCGGGTGGACGTCAACGTGCCGCACGAGGCGCGGGAGTACGACGACGTCTTCGGCAACCGGGTGCGGCGCTTCGTGGTCACCGCGCCCTACGAGGAGATGGTGATCGAGGCCCGGTCGGTGGTGCAGGTCTCGGACACCGACCCGCTGGGGCAGCGGCCGCTCCACGCGCGCAGCCAGATCCCGCTGGTGTGGATGCCGTGGCAGCGCCACATGCTCAACCCGTACCTGCTCCCGTCCGAGAGCCCGGAGAGCGAGCTGACCGAGCTCACCGAGTACGCGATGAGCTTCGTGAAGCGGAACGACTACAACCTGCTCGACACGCTGCTGGACCTGAACGCGTCCCTCTTCACCGAGTACCGCTACGTCCAGGGCGCCACCACGCTGGCGACGTCGCCGTACGAGGTCTACTGCAACCGCCAGGGCGTCTGTCAGGACTTCACCAACCTCTTCATCTGCCTGATGCGCCTGCTGGGCGTCCCCGCGCGCTACGTCTGCGGCTACATCTACACGGGGCCCAAGGGGCAGCAGCACAAGCAGTCCGAGGCGTCCCACGCGTGGGTGCAGGTCTACCTGCCGGAGGTCGGCTGGACCGGGTTCGACCCCACCAACGGCATCCTGACCCAGACGGACCACGTGCGCGCGTCGGTGGGGCGCGTGTACGGCGACGCTACGCCGACCAGCGGCACCATCTTCGTCGGCGGCGGGCCGGAGACGCTGAAGGTGGACGTGCAGGTGGAGGTGGTGGACTAGCGGGCGGTGCCGCCGACGCGGAACTCCTGCTCCACGTGCTGCCACTCGCCCTTGTAGCGGGGGTAGCGCCAGTGGGCGAACTGGCTCTTGAGGCAGCGGATCAGCTGGCCCTGCGGGTCCACGTTGACGGCGTCCACGTTGGTGACGTGCCCGTCGTTGAGGATGGTCCAGGAGAGCTTGTACCGGCCGCTGCCCGACTTCTCGCCGAACTCCTGCAGGCAGGAGGTGAGCAGCACCGCGTAGTGGTCGGTGGCCTCGCGCGCGGTGGAGCTGGGCAGGGTGTCCCGGCTGGTGCGCGAGTAGTCGTGGAACACGTAGCCGCCCAGCACCTGGCGCTCGAGGACGCGGCACTTGCCCGGGGAGGTCTGGTGGTCGTAGGCCGCGCAGGCGCGGTCCAGCGCGTCGGTGCGCGCGTAGAGCCGCAGCGAGGCGGGCAGGGCGGACTGCCGCAGCTTCACCGCCTCCAGCGCGTCGCGCGCGGCCTGCTCGGCGGCGTTCTTCTGCAGCTCGTCGGAGGCCAGCTGCTCCAGCACGCCCGCGCGCAGCGAGGCGCACCGCGGCTCCGGGCACAGCTTGAGCGCCGCGCGCCGCTTCGCCTCGTCCTCCGGCTCCAGGCCGGCCAGCGTGGCGCGCGCCAGCATCAGCCGGTCCCGGCTCTTCTTGTAGGCGGCGATCGCCTTCGGCAGGCACGCGTGGTCCCCGGGCGCGGCCGAGGCCACGCAGTGGTCGGCCTCCTCCAGCCTGGTCGCCTCCGCCTTGAACGCGGGCCCGGCGTCGCGCAGGGTGTCCAGCGCCTTGGCGCGGCAGCGCGCCACCTCCTTCGACGACCCCGGGCCGCAGGCCAGCAGCCATGCCCGGGCGTGCGCCCCGGCGGCGGGAGCGTGCGTCGAGGCCGAGGTCATCGCCCATTTCTCCATCAGCTGGAGCGTCATCAGCGGGCCCAGCGCCGCCGCCGGGCGGGCGAGGGCGGCGAACTCCGCGTCCTCGCCGGCGGCGTCGAGCTTGGCGCCCAGCTCGCGTTCGGCGCGCTCCTCCTCCGTCTCCGCCGCCTGCTCCCCTACCTTCGGCGGAGGGACGTCCGCGTCCATCTTCCCCTTGCCCGGAGGTGGAGGCGGGGCCTTGCTCCCCGGCGCCGCGAAGGCGTCCTCCAGCGCCTTGTCCTCGGCGTCGGGGGAGGAGGCGGCGGCGGTCGGCTGCTGGGCGAACGACGTGGCGGCCAGGAGCGCGGCGAGGGGGGCGAGCCGGCGGATCATGGGAACCCCGAGCCTACCGCGCCCGGCGGCGGGTAGAATCCTCCCCCCGTGATCCTGCTTCCCGTGCGGGTCGACGACGCGGAGGTCGACCGCCTGCCTTGGGTGTCGATCGCCATCGCCGCGGTCTGCGCGGTCTTCTTCATCGGCACCTGGCTGGTGCCCAGCAACCGCGGGCAGCTCGACGAGGCGGTGGCCCGCGAGGTGCTGGAGACGCTGCGCGACCACCCGTACCTGGAGGTGCCGCCACGGCTGGAGGAGCTGCTGGGAGAGCGGTTCCGGGCCGCCTACGCGGTGATCCACAAGAAGGCGCTGGAGAAGGCGCCGGAGTCGGACGTCCTCGCCGAGGAGCAGCGGGTGCTGGACGAGAAGGTGGCGGCGATGTTCCACGCCGCGGACATCGCCCCCATCCGGAAGGTCTCCATGGTCTTCAGCCGGGGGTTCTTCCAGGTCGGCCTGCTCACCCACATGTTCGTGCACTTCGGGTGGGAGCACTTCCTGGGCAACATGCTGTTCTTCTACCTGGCGGGGTTGCTCCTGGAGGACCGCTGGGGGCGCAGCGTGTTCGCCGGCTTCTACTTCCTGGGCGGGTTCGCCGCCGCCGCCACGCAGTACGCGCTGGATCCGCACTCCCACGCGATGTTCGCGGGCGCGTCCGGCGCCATCGCCGCCTGCATGGGCGCGTTCGTGCTCCGCTTCCCGGACCGGCGGATCCGCTGGTGGCTGGGCATCTTCTACCTGTTCCACTGGAACTTCAGCATCCGGGCGTGGATCTGCGGCGTGGTCTGGTTCCTCCTCCAGTTGCTGGCGCTCTGGCTCCTCGGGGCGGAGTCCGGGGTCGCCCTCGGCGCCCACGTGGGCGGCTTCATCTTCGGCGCGGTCGTCGCCGGGGCGCTCAAGTGGACCGGGGTGGAGGACAAGTACATCGTCCCCAGCGTCGAGCAGGCCACCGCCGCCTACGCCCGGCACAGCGGGCTGGACGAGGCCCAGGCGGCGCTGGACCGGGGCGACCCGGCGGCGGCGCGGAAGTCGCTGGAGGCGATCCTCGCCAAGACGCCGGACTCCGCGGACGCCAACGTGATGCTGATCAAGCTGGAGGTGGGCGAGGACAAGGCCCGCGCCCACGCCCGCGCGGAGAAGTTCCTCGGGCCGCTGCTGGTGAAGGACTCGCAGCAGACGGCGCTGGTGGTGGAGGAGCTGGCGCCGGCGCTCGACCTGTCGCAGCTGCGGCCGGCGACCGCGTTCCGGATGGGCCAGGCGCTGGACAAGGGGCCGGACGGGCTGCGGACGCTGGCCGAGCAGCTCTTCGCCGCCGCCGGCCGCGCGCCCGGGCCGTTCGCGGCCAAGGCGCTGCTCCGCGCCGCGCAGGCCCGGCTCGACGCGAACGGAGAGGCCCGGGGCGCCGTCGAGTACCTGCAGCGGCTGCGCGCGCTCCCCGGCGTGCAGCCGGACCTGCTGGCCCGCGTGGACCAGGTGGAGCAGCGCGCGCAGGCGCTGATCGAGCGGGAGCGTGGGATGGACCCGCGTTACCAGGGGCGGGGGATGGAGATGGACGCGCCCGCGCCCGCCCACGCCGAGCCCGAGGCGCAGGTGATCGAGGCGGAGGCCGTCGCCCGCCCCGCGGCCGAGCCGTCGCGCAACGGCGCGAACGTGGTGGAGTGCCAACTGGGCGGGCTGACGCGGGATGTGCTCTCGCTGGTGATGGACGGCGGGGAGAAGGCGCAGGTCTCGCTCGCCAACCTGCTGGCGGTGGCGGTGGGCGTGGCGACGGAGCCGGTGACGCCCAACGCGCCGCCCCGGAACATCCTCTACACGGACCTGGTCACCTCCTGGGGTGGGCCTTCTCAGCCGGCGCAGGTGCTGCGGCTGAAGAGCTCCACCTTGAAGCTCAACAACTTCTACCCGGGCATGAAGCCGCAGGAGGCGTACGGGCACTTCCTGCTCCACCTGCTGGACTCGTCGGGCGCCACCGCGCTCCCCGACGCGGCGGCCCTCCGGCGCGGCGAATATCCCCGCTTCCCGGACGTGGAGACCTTCACCCGCGCGCTCTACGGGTGATGCGGGCGGGCGCGGCCATCGCGGGGGTGGCGCTCTGGGCGGGCGCATGCGGCCCTCCGCCGGAGCCCACCTTCACCAACGTGCAGGCGCTGGTGTTCACCCGGTCGTGCGCGTTCTCCACCTGCCACGGCGAGTTTCTCCCCGAGCAGGGGATGAGCCTCTTCGAGGGGCAGGCGTACCAGGCGATCGTCAACGTGGCGAGCAAGACCACCCCCGGGCGGTTCCGCGTCGTCCCCTCCGACCCGGACGCCAGCCTCCTCTACCAGGCGCTGCTGGGGCCGGTGAACGCGGACCTGGACCGGATGCCCAACGACAAGCCGGCGCTGGACGCGCAGCGGATCCAGCTGGTGCACGACTGGATCGAGCAGGGCGCGCAGGAGAACTGAGGGCGGCGGGTCAGGGCCCGACGCAGGCCGCCGGGACGCAGCCCTTGTCGGAGCTGGGGTTGCCGGGGTCGCCCTGGCAGACCGCGCCCTCCGCGCAGTCCGTGTCGTCCACGCACGGGCGGGTGCAGAAGGCGAGGGTGGTGTCCGCGAAGTCCACCGTGCACGCCCAGGCGCGGTCGGGGTCGAAGCTGCCGCACTCGCCGCCGCCCTTGGTGCAGGGCTGGCCCACGTTCAGCGAGTTGCCGCACGTGGGGATGCACGGGTCGGACGGCGGCGGCAGGTTCTCGTCGCAGGGATGCGCGCCCCAGCACCCGGCCCCGAGGAGCGCCGCTCCCAGGGCCAGCCAGATCACTCGCACAGGACGGTCGCTTCGGGCAGCGCGGGGAAGTAGTACGCGATCGAGGCGCACATCTCCGTGGGGAATTTCACGGTGGCGTCGGTCTGGTTGTCGTAGTTGCAGGTGAGCGTGTACGTGTCCGTCGGCTCCATCGTCAGCGGGGCCGACGGCGGGTACACGTTCACCGGCGGCAGGTCGCGGAACTGGGGCTGCCACTGGGACACCGAGTAGAGGGTGTTGGTGTCCCCGCCGCGGACGCGCGTGAGCGAGATGCTGGTGCCCAGGTAGTGCATGTGCCCCACGACGGCCAGCGCCTGCAGCTGCTGCGGCGGCGAGCAGGTGAGGGTCACCTGGCCCTGGGTGTGCGCGGCCAGGTTCTGCTGGCTGCTGTTCATGATGAAGTAGCCCGCCAGGGTGGGGTTGCTCCCCGCCGGCGCGAAGTGCAGCCGCGCCACGTCCGCCTCCACGAGATCGTGCTCCGAGGTGTTGATGTGGTGTGACTGGAAGACGATGCGCGCGTCCTTGGGCAGCTTCACCGCGAAGCCGGGCGGCAACAGCGCCTGGG
>DASRBA010000139.1:0-20659 GCA_035637895.1 Myxococcaceae bacterium | reverse complement strand
GGTGGGCTTCGGGTTCCGGTGGTTCTCTCCCATCGGCCCGCTGCGCTTCGAGTGGGGGATCCCGCTCAACCCCCGGCCGGGCGACCAGATCCCCCTGTTCGAGTTCACCATCGGCAATTTCTTCTAGGCGGCGGGGCTGCTATAGGGGCGCGCCGGAATATCGGCGGGGGCCGCCCGTCGTTCATTGCGTCAGGTCATCACCAGAGGAATGTCCATGTCCTTCCGCCGCTTCGTCTCCGGGCTCGCCGTGGCCCTGCCCCTTCTCCTCTCCACCGCCGCCCGCGCGGACGTCAAGGTCGCCTGGGTGGACCGCGAGCGTGCCCTGCAGGACATCGACGAGTACAAGGCCGCCGCCGCCCGCTTCAAGAGCGTTTTGACCGCCAAGCAGAAGGACCTTGAGAAGGAGCAGGAATCGCTGCGCAAGGAGCAGGAGACGCTCGAAAAGCAGATGGCCACGATGAACGACGAGGCCAAGCGCGCCAAGCAGCAGGAGTTAGACATCAAGAAGGCATCCTTCATCCAGCGATACCAGCGCGCCCAGCAGGAGGCGGCGGAGAGCCAGCAGAAGGAGTTGGAGCCCCTGATCAACAAGCTGAACCAGGTGATCTCCCAGATCGCCCAGCACGAAGGCCTGACCATGGTCGTGGACAAGGCGGCGGTGGCTTACGCGCCGCCTTCTTTGGACATCACCAACGAGGTGGTGCGGCTCTACAACGACCAGTTCAAGGCCAAGGCCCCCAAGGGGTCGGACGCGCCCAAGGCGCCGGGCCCCAAGGCCGCTGACGCGCCGAAGAAGTAGGGTCCTCCAGCGTTGGAATCCCCAGGCCGCTCTTTCCGGCTGGCGGAGCTGGCGTCGCTGGTGGGCGCCGAGCTCCGCGGAGATCCGGACGCCCTCATCGTGGGCGTCAACGGGCTGGCGGAGGCGCGGCCTGGCGAGGTCTCCTTCTACGCCAACCCGAAGTACCGGGCGCAGCTGCACGCCACGTGCGCCTCGGCGGTGCTCGCGTCCGCGGAGCCGCCCGGGTGCCCGGAGGGCGCCGCGCGGCTGCTGGTGCCCAATCCTCATCTCGCCTTCGCCAAGGTCTCCGCCGCCTTCCACCCGGAGCACCGGCCGCCGCCGGGCATCGCCGCCGGCGCGCACGTGCACCCGGAGTCGCGCGTGCACCCGGAGGCGTGCGTGATGGCGGGCGCCGCGGTCGACCGGGGCGCGAGCGTGGGCGCGCGGAGCGTGCTGTACCCCGGCGCCTACGTGGGCGAGGGCGCGTCCGTGGGCGAGGACTGCGTGCTCCACTCCAGCGCGAGCGTGCTCCGCGGCTGCGTGCTGGGGGCGCGGGTGACGATGCACGCGTCGGCGGTGGTGGGGTCGGACGGGTTCGGGTACGCGTTCGACCCGGAAGGGCCGCGCGGGCCGGAGCACTTCAAGATCCCGCAGGCGGGCATCGTCCGGGTGGAGGACGACGTGGAGATCGGCGCCTGCGCCTGCATCGACCGGGCGACGCTGGGGGAGACGCTGATCGGCCGGGGGACGAAGATCGACAACCTGGTGCAGATCGCCCACAACGTGAAGGTGGGCCCGCTCTCGCTGCTGTGCGCGCAGGCGGGCGTGGCCGGCTCGACGGAGCTGGGGACGGGCGTGGTGCTGGCCGGCCAGGTGGGCGTGGTGGGCCACCTGAAGGTGGGGGACATGGCGAAGGTCGGCGCCCAGTCCGGCGTGGCGCAGGACGTGCCGGACGGCGCGGTGCTCTCCGGCAGCCCGGCGTTCGACCACAAGGGGTGGCTGAAGTCTTCCGCCGCCTTCGAGCAACTCCCGGAGCTGCTCAAGGAGCTCCGCGCGCTCCGCCGCCGGGTCGAGGCCCTGGAGAAGGAGAAGTCCCCATGATGGACATCCAGCAGATCCAGAAGCTCCTGCCCCACCGCTACCCGTTCCTGCTGGTGGACCGGGTGGTGGAGATCGTCCCCGGGCAGAAGCTGGTCGGCTACAAGAACGTCACCACCAACGAGCCGTTCTTCAACGGCCACTTCCCCGGGCACCCGGTGATGCCGGGCGTGCTCATCCTGGAGGCGCTGGCCCAGGCGTCCGCCATCCTCGCCTACAAGACCGAGGGGATGGACCCGTCGCGCAAGGTCACGTACCTGATGGCCATCGACAACGCCAAGTTCCGCAAGCCGGTCGTGCCGGGCGACCGGTTGCAGCTGGAGGTCGAAGTGATCAAGCACAAGGGCGCCATCTGGAAGCAGCGGGGGACGGCGACCGTGGACGGGCAGAAGGTGGCCGAAGGGGAGTTCCTCGCCACCGTGGTGGACATCGACGGCGGGGGGACCACCTGATGGCCAGGGCGCATCCCACCGCGGTGGTGCACCCGGAGGCCGAGCTCCACGACACGGTCGAGGTCGGCCCGTACGCGGTGATCGGCCCGCACGTGAAGATCGGCGAGGGCACCCGGGTCGGCCCCCACGCGGTGATCGAGGGGCGCACCACCATCGGCAAGCGGAACCGCATCTTCCAGCTGTGCTCGGTGGGCGCGGTGCCGCAGGACCTCAAGTACGCCGGCGAGGACACCCAGCTGGTCATCGGCGACGACAACACCGTCCGCGAGTTCGTCACCCTGCACATCGGCACCGCGGGCGGCGGCGGCGTCACCCGCATCGGCAACAAGAACCTGTTCATGGCCTACAGCCACGTGGCGCACGACTGCCAGGTGGGCAACGGCTGCATTCTCTCCAACAGCGCCAACATCGCCGGGCACGTCCAGATCGCGGACCACGTCATCCTCGGCGGCCTCTCCGCCGTCCACCAGTTCACCCGCATCGGCAAGCACGCCTTCATCGCCGGCGGGGCGATGGTGGCCATGGACGTGCCGCCCTACTGCACCGCCCAGGGCGACCGCGCCGAGCTGGCGGGCCTGAACACCGTGGGCCTCTCCCGCCACGGCTTCTCCGAGGACCAGATCACCCGCATCAAGGACGCCTACCGGATCCTCTTCCGCTCCAAGCTGGGGCTGAACGAGGCCATCTCCAAGCTGAGGGCGGAGCACGGCGGCCACGTGGAGATCGACGACCTGCTCCAGTTCGTGGCCGGGAGCACCCGCGGCATCACGCGGTAGCCCGCGGCGCTACAGCTTGTACTGCTTGATCACCTCGGCCACGCCCTCGGAGAGGGTGGTGATCACCACGGCCGACTGGTGGGCCTGCTCGGCGGAGGCGACGGTCTGCTCGGTGGCGCCGGCGAGGTCGCGGGTGGCGCTCACCACCTGGTTGATGCCGGAGTTCTGCTGGGCCACCGCGTTGGCGATGTCCTTGGCCGCCGCCAGGGTGTCCCGGCCGATGGCGGTCAGCTCCGCCATGGTGTCCGCGGAGGCGCGCATCTGCTCCAGCCCGTGCTGGATCTTGCTGGACCCGGCGCGGGAGATGCCGGCCGCGGTGATCGCCGCGTCCCGGATGCCGTCCAGGAGCAGGCGCACGCGGGCGGTGGACTGGAGCGACTCGTCCGCCAGGGCGCGGATCTCCTGCGCCACCACCTGGAATCCCCGGCCGCGGTCGCCGGCGGTGGCGGCCTCGATGGCGGCGTTGAGCGCCAGCACGTTGGAGCGCTCGGCCACCACCTCCACCGCGCGCGTCACCTCGCCCACCTGGGAGGTGAGGTCCTCCAGCGCGTTGATCCGCCGGCCGATCTCCTCCACGTGGGCGCGGAACTCCGCCAGCCCCGCCAGGCTCTTGCCGATGGCCTCGTCACCCAGCCGCCCCAGCGACTCCGAGCGGTCGGCGCGCACCAGCACCTCCTGCACGCGGGAGAGCGCCAGCTCCGAGCTGCGCCGGATCTCCTCGGTGGTCACCCGGAGCTGCTCCACGCTCACCGCCTGGCGCGCCACCGTGTCGTGCTGCACCTTGGCGGCCTGGGTGAGGTCCACGCCCGCGTCCGACATCAGCCGCGCCGAGGTGGAGAGCGCCCCCAAGAGCTCGCGCAGCTTGCGCGCCAGCGAGGACACGGAGCTCTCCAGCTCCACCAGGTCCGCGCCGCCCTGGAAGTCCAGCGCCTTCAGCTCCCCGGTGCGCGCGAAGTCCGCCGCCGCGGAGGCGATCTGGCGCAGGCGCCCGGCGCGGCGGGAGGTGACCCAGCGCATGAGGAAGAAGGTGGCGCCGGCCCCGGCCACGTAAAGGACCATCAGCAGCCGGTCCGCCCAGGGTTCCGGGACCAGCCGGTCCACGATGGAGTCCAGCACGCCCATGCCGAGCATGGCCGCGGCGCCGGCGAGGCCCAGGCGCGTTCCCAGCGAGGTGGAGCTCCACGTCTTCGCGTTCTTCGCGTCAGCCAAGCGGGCGCATCGTACCGCGAGCGCGCGCCGTATGATGACTTCCCGGCACAACGTGAGCGCCTCCACCCCCATCGGCCTGGTGGCCGGCAACGGCCTCCTCCCGCTCCTGGTGGCCCAGGGCGCCGCCCGCCGGGGTCTCCCCGTGGTGGCGGCCGCCCACCTGGGCGAGACCGACCGGGCCCTGGAGGGCGCGGTGTCCCGGCTGCTGTGGGTGCGGCTGGGTCAGGTGGACCGGATCGTCCGCTTCCTGCGCTCGGAGGGGGCCCGGTCCGTGGTGATGGCCGGCGGCATCGGCCGGGTGCGCGCCTTCACCTCCGCCCGCCCGGACCTGGGCGCGGTGCGCATCATCGCCCGCCTGCGGAGCTTCCGGGACGACCACCTCCTGCGCGCGGTGGCGGATTACCTGGCGCAGAAGGGCCTGCCCGTCGTCTCCCCCGCCGACTACCTGGAGGGGGCCATGGCGCCCGAGGGCGTCCTCTGCGGCGGACCGCTGGGCGCCGAGGCGGAGCGGGACGCGAGGCTGGGCTGGGAGGTGGCGGAGCTGCTGGGGAAGGCGGACGTGGGCCAGACGGTGGTGGTGAAGGGCGGCCACGTGCTGGCGCTGGAGGCCATCGAGGGCACCGACGAGTGCATCCGCCGCGCGGGCGCGCTCTCCGGGCGCCGGGGCGGGAAGGGCGGCGCGCCGGACGGCGTGGTGGTCAAGCGGTGCAAGCCGCAGCAGGACCCGAGGTTCGACCTCCCGGCGGTGGGCCCCGGCACCGTGCGCGCCATGGCGGAGGCCGGCCTGCGCGCACTGGTGGTGGAGGCGGGGTCCACCTTGCTGCTTGACGCCGCCGGCCTGGTGTCCGCAGCCCGCGAGGCCGGCATCACCGTCGTAGGCCGGAGCGGGCGCGGCGTGGGGTAGGCTACGGGTCCTGGGATGAACCAACCACCCAAACCAGTCCCCCTGTCTCCCGCCTTCGCGGCGAAGGAGTACAACGGGGCCGACCTGCTCAAGGAGCTTCAGCACCTGCGCGACGCGGTGGTGAACCAGAAGCACCTCAACGACTGCGCGCTCGCCGTCCGCAACCTGCCCAACAAGGGGCTGCTGGAGGCGATGATGGAGATCAAGCAGCTGGCCATGGCCCGCTTCCAGGGGCAGCCGGAGCTGGCGCGCCTGCTGGTCACCTGGGCGGCGCAGGTGAAGGGCCCCAAGGACTTCATGGAGATGTGCGGTCACTTCCAGCGGCTGGCGGTGACCTCGGCGCTCCTGGCCGCCATGTACCGGGGCGCGTCCCGCCTCCCCAACGCCCAGAAGAAGAAATGAGCACCGGTGTGACCAACGGGCGCCGCCGCGACGCGGCCGACATGGAGACGATGGACGGCGACGACGACGCCGAGTCCGAGGAGCACACTCCGCCGCTCCAGCACGCCCCCACCGAGGAGGAGCTGGCGTACCGGACGGACCTCATCACCATCGAGGCCCAGCAGCACCTCGACGGCTGGGACGAGGACGACCTCCAGCTCTTCCTCGAGCTGCTGGAGGACGCCGGCACCGAGCTGCAGCGGGAGATGCTCAACCGCGCGGTCGCCATGGGGCACAGCCCCACCGAGCTGCACTCCTTCGGCGACAGCATCCGCGGCATCACCGACGAGCAGCTGTTCCAGCAGTGCACCCCGCCGGCGGACATGCCGGTGCGCACGTCCGCGCAGATGGAGCTGCGGCTGCGCGCCGAGGCGGATCCGTTCCTCGCCTTCCAGATCAACCGCGCGCCGAAGACCGCGCCGCCGCCGCCGGGCCAGGAGCCGAAGACCGTCCCCCAGTCGGAGGTGGTGCAGCAGGCGGTGCAGCAGACGGCGAAGGCCGGGCTGAAGGTCCAGTTCAGCCTCTCCCAGTCGTACGACGGGTCCCGGCCCATCGGCGGCCCGCCGGAGCCCACCGGGTTGCTCCCGGTGCAGCATCCGCCCCCCGCCGCGCCCAAGGGCGACCCGGCCAGCGACTCCGTCCTCCGCCCCCGCGCGACGCAGCAGGGGATGCGCCTCCCCGCGGCGCTGGAGGCCAAGGCCCCCGCCGCGGCGCCGCCGCCGGCCGCTTCTCCAGCGCCGGCTGGTGCGCGCCCACCGATGCCGGGGCTGGGCACGGGCGCGCCGCCGGTCTCCGCTCCGCGCGGGACGCCCGCGGGCCAGGCGGTGACGCAGCCCTCGCCGATCGCCCGGGCGCCAGGTCCCGCTCCGGCTTCTGCTCCGCCGCCGGCCGCTCCCGCCGCCGCTGCGGCCGCCCCGCCACCGCCCGCGCCCAAGAAGGAGGAGCGCAAGGGCTTCGCCGACGACCTGTTCAACGACGCCCTCAAGCCCTTCGGCCTGACCCTCGACGAGCACGTCCTCGACGACGAGAAGCTCACCGTGGAGAAGGTGCTGGCGGCCGCGACGGAGTCGCTGCTCAAGGGGCTGCCGGTGCCGGTGGTGCTGGGGAGCGCGAAGGGCGACCACCGCCGCTACGCGCTGATGCTCCAGGTGGTGATGTCCCCCCAGGGTCGCAGCTTCCAGGTGCACGACCCGTTCGCCCAGGAGACCGTGTGGATCAACGACACCGATTTTCTCGGGCTGTCCCAGCTGGGCTTCTCCGAGAAGACGCACAAGCGGATCACCGCCATCGCGCTCGCCAAGGCGCTCTCCGGCAAGCTGGCCTGACGCGGCGTCGGGCGGCCGCGCTGGCCCTGCTGGGGTGCGCGCTGGCCGGTTCGGCGCGCGCGGACGCCATCGACGTGAAGCTCCACAACCGGGAGCTGTTCGGCAAGGGCGTGCCGCGGATCGACATCCGCATCCTGGAGCCCATCGCCGGCTTCGAGGTGAAGCTGACCCGCAGCGACGGCAAGGCGCTGGACACCAAGGGCGGCGGCCCGCCCGGGGTGATGCGCACCGTCACCCTGGACCAGCCGGAGGGGAAGTTCGGCTGGGAGGGCGTGCTGATCGTCAACTTCCCCAACGGCGGCCAGGGCGAGCTCCCGCTCAAGTTCGAGACGGAGCTGCTGGGCCCTTTGCGGATGACGTTCCTCAAGGAGAAGCTGGACCTGGGCGCGCGCCGGGCGGCGATCAGCCTCTCCCGCCCGGCGAAGAAGGCCACCATCCAGGTGACCATGGACACCGGCGTGCAGGTGCAGAACGACGCGGACTTCAAAGGCGAGGAGGCGAACACGCCGCTCCCGCTCACCTGGCCCCAGGCGTCCGGGAGCGTGATGACCATCAGCATCACCGCCTACGACACCGCCGGCTTCTGGACCGGCGTGGAGCTGCACCCGTGGCAGGTGGACATCCCGCACGAGGAGGTGCAGTTCGACACCGGGAGCGCGGAGATCCGCAAGGACCAGCAGGCCAAGCTGGACGCGTCGTACGAGAAGCTGGCGGAGGTGGCCGCGAAGTACTCGAAGATCGCCAACGTGCGCCTGTTCATCGCCGGGCACACCGACACCGTGGGCGACAAGGCGCAGAACCGCGAGCTGTCGCGCGCGCGGGCCCGCTCCATCGGCGCGTACTTCCGCAAGAAGGGCGCGCGGATCCCCATCCTGTACGAGGGCTTCGGCGAGGAGGCGCTCAGCGTCCAGACCAAGGACGAGACGCCGGAGGAGAAGAACCGCTTCGCCGAGTACATCGTCGCCATCGACGACCCGGTGCTGAAGAGCCCGCCGTTCCCGCCGCAGTGGCACAAGCTGTGACGGACGGCGCCCGGCCCCCGCGGCGGTACCGGCGGCGGCTGGTGGCGTTCATCCTCGCCGCCGGCCTGGTGCCGCTGGGCGCGTGGGGCGTGGCGAGCGAGGGCGCGCTGCGCGGGCTGCTGGACATCTCGCTGGCGCCGCTGGAGCAGGTGATGGACGAGGCGGACGCCGCGCTCTCCGGGAAGGGTGGCCCCGAGGAGGCGGCGAAGGTCCGCGAGCAGCTCTCCGGCGCCCGGCTGGCGCTGGCGGAGCTGGAGCTGGCGCGGCGGTCCTTGGCGCGGCTGGAGCCGCGGCTGTTCTGGGCCGCCCTGGCGCTGACCGCGGCGGTGTTCGGGGCGATGGCGGTGGCGGTGAGCCGCGCGTTCACCCGGCCCATCGACCAGCTCACCGCGGGCATGGCGGCGGTGGCGCGCGGGGAGCTGGGCCACGTCATCCCGGCCGAGCGCGGGCCGCCGCGCGACGAGCTGTCGTACCTGGTGGACCGGTTCAACAAGATGGCCGCGGAGCTGCTGGCCCAGCGGGAGCGGCTGCGGACGACGGAGCAGCTGGCGGCGTGGCGGGACGTGGCGCGCGCGCTGGCCCACGAGCTGAAGAACCCGCTCACGGCAATGAAGATGTCGCTCGCGCGTCTCACCCGGGCGTCCCCGTCCCCGTCCCCGGACGCGGATCGGCAGCGCGAGCCCTTGGCGCTGCTGGACGAGGAGGTCTCGGTGTTGATGCGGATGACCCAGGCCTTCTCGGAGTTCGCCCGGCTGCCGGCGGCCGCGCCCCAGGTGCTGGACGTGGCGGCGGTGGCGCGCGAGGTGGCGGCGCTGTACGGCGCGGTGCAGGTGGATGCGCCGGAGGAGGCGCGCGCGCTGGCGGACCCGGACCAGCTGCGGCGCGCGCTGGGCAACCTGGCGAAGAACGCGGTGGAGGCGGCGGCCGGCGCCGAGGTGCGCGTGGAGGTGCGGCCGGAGGCGGCGGCGGTGGTGGTGCGGGTGATGGACCGGGGGCCGGGGATCGGGTCGGTGGTGGAGGGGGCGGCGCTCTTGGCCGGGCTGTCCTCTACCAAGGCCGGCGGCTCCGGGCTGGGGTTGCCCATCTCTCACCGGATCGTCGCCGAGCACGGCGGGACGCTGCGGCTGGAGCCCCGCGAGGGCGGCGGGACGGTCGCCACCGTGCGGCTGCCGAGGGTGCTGGCGTGAGCGCCATGGTCCTCGTGGTGGACGACGACGCCGCCGTGCGCCGGGCGGTGGGCGGGCTGCTGCGGGACGAGGGCTACCGGGTGGAGGAGGCGGAGACGGCGGCGCGGGCGTTCGAGGCGCTCACGGCCGAGCGCGCGGCGTTCTCCGCGGTGGTGCTGGACATCCGGATGCCCGGGGAGACGGGCCTGCAGCTCTTGGCGCGGCTGCCGCGTCCGCTGCCCGCGCCGGTGATCGTCCTCTCCGGCGAGGCGTCCGCGGGCGAGGCGGTGGAGGCGCTGCGGCTGGGCGCCACCGACTTCGTGGAGAAGCCGCCCACCGCGGAGCGGCTGCTCACCGCGCTGCGGAACGCGCTCCAGCTGTCGGAGCTGCACGCGGAGCGGGAGCGGCTGGTCGCGGCGCTCGCCAGGCCGGGGAGCCTGGTGGGCGAGAGCGCGGCGATGGGGCAGCTGCGCGAGGTCATCGCGAAGGTCGGGACGTCGGATGCGCTGGTGCTCATCCAGGGCGAGACGGGCGCCGGGAAGGAGCGGGTGGCGCGCGCGCTCCACGAGGCGTCGGGGCGGCGCGGGCGGCTGGTGGCGGTCAACTGCGCCGCGATTCCCCTGAACCTCCTGGAGTCGGAGCTGTTCGGGCACGAGCGCGGCGCGTTCTCCGGCGCCACCGCCCGGCACCTGGGCCGGTTCGAGCAGGCCCAGGGCGGCACGCTGCTGCTGGACGAGATCGGCGACATGCCGCTGGAGCTGCAGAGCAAGCTCTTGCGGGTGCTGGAGGCGCGGGAGGTAGAGCGGCTGGGCGGGACGGCGCCGGTGAAGCTGGACGTGCGCGTGCTGGCCGCCACCCACCAGGACCTCCAGGCGCGGGTGAAGGACGGGCGCTTCCGGCAGGACCTCTACTTCCGGCTGTCGGTGTTCCCCCTGCGCGTGCCGCCGCTGCGCGACCGGCCGGAGGACGTGCTCCCGCTGGCGCGCGCCTTCGCCGCCGAGCTGCGCGGGCCGGGCGCGTCGCTGGAGGTGGACGCGGCGGCGATGGAGGCGCTGCGGCGGCACCGCTGGCCGGGCAACGTGCGCGAGCTGCGCAACTTCGTGGAGCGGGTGTCGCTGCTGCAGCGGGAGGGGCCGCTGCGGGTCGGCGCGGAGGAGGCGCGGCTGCTGGAGGCGGCGCCGGCGGAGGCGGGTGGGGTCCCGGGCCTGGGGGAGCTGGGGTACCGCGAGCTGGTGGAGGACTTCGAGCGCGCGCTGGTGAAGGCGGCGCTGGCGCGGTGCGACGGGAACGTGGCGGCGGCGGCGCGGCTATTGAAGGTGGATCGAGGGAACCTGTTTCGGCGGATCCGCGCCCTGGGGCTGCAAGAGGGCGCCGATCCGGGCCCGGCGTGACGTAGCATCCCGGCGTCATGCTCGGCCGTCACGACATCGAGGCTGCCCGCACCGTGGTGCGCGCGCACTTTCCACCCACGCCGCTCATCCTCGCGCCGCGCCTGTCCGAGGCGCTGGAGTGCGAGGTGTGGCTGAAGCTGGACACGGTCACGCCCATCCGGACGTTCAAGATCCGCGGCGCGCTGGTGAAGCTGCACGCGCTGGAGCTGGAGGGCCACGAGGGCGGGGTGGTGACCGCGAGCGCCGGCAACCACGGGCTGGCGGTGGCGTGGGCCGCGCGCGCGCACCGGCGGCCGGCGGTGGTTTGCCTCCCGGAGCAGGCGAACCCGCAGAAGGTGGCGCTCATCCAGGCGCAGGGCGCGGAGATCCAGCGGCGCGGGAGCGACTTCCAGGACGCGTACCAGCTGGCGCAGCGGCTGGTGCAGGAGCGCGGGCTGGCCATGGTCCACCCGTACGACGACGTGCCGGTGATCGCCGGGCAGGCGACGCTGGGGCTGGAGGTGCTGGAGAGCGGCGTGGACTGCGACGCCATCCTGGTGGGCGTGGGCGGCGGCGGGCTGATCGCCGGCATCGCGGAGGCGGTCGCGGTGTCCAGGCGGAGCGTCAAGGTCCACGGCGCCCAGCCGCGCGGCGCGGACTCCATGGTCCGGTCGCTGGAGCGCGGCGAGGTGACGGCGCTGGAGAAGACCAGCACCATCGCGGACGGGTTGAACGCGAGGATCGCCGGGACGATCGCGTTTCCGATCATCCGCGACCATACGGCCGGCGTGACGCGGGTCACCGACGAGGAGCTGCTCGCCGCGGGGCGGCTGCTGCTGGACCGGGAGCGGATGATCGCCGAGCCGGCGGGGCTGGCCGGGCTCGCCCTGCTGATGGCCATGGGCGAGTCGAACCGGCCTCGCAGACCGGTGGTGGTGATGAGCGGGGCCAACATCTCCGACGCGATGTTCGAGGAGATGACCCGGAAGCGGTGATGTGCCGGTGACGACGAGCGGATGTGGAGATGACATCCGCGCGGCTGTTCGCCATCAGTCGATTCGCGGGGTTGCGGCGGGAGATGGGTGGAATGCGGCATGCTCTTCCGGCCCCGCATGAATTCGGGAATCCGACTGGCCGTGATGCTGGTGGTGGTGGGCCTTCCGGGCGCGGCGCACGGGCGCGCGAAGACGAACGACGGGTGCGTGGACGCGGCGCCGGAGTCGTCCGACCTGGGTGACGAATCCGTGGACGACGGGTCCGACGGGTCCGAGGACGGATCGGACGACGGCACCAGCGACGCCGCGACGTCCCGCACCGCCGCCGCGGCCGACTCCGCCGGCGCGGAAGCACAGGCCGCCTCGTCGATGCGCGTGGCCGTCTCCGGGAAGGAGCGGCCGATCACCGCCGTCCGTTTGCACGGGCTCAAGGCGCTCACCGAGGAGAAGGTGTGGCGGCTCGTCGGCGAGCGCCCCGCCGGGCAGATCTCCTCCGACCATGCCACCGAGATCGTCTCCCGGATGATGGCGAGCGGGCTCTTCGCGTCCGTGACGCCCACGCTGGACGTGGTGGGAGACGCGGCGGTCCTCGACATCTCGCTGGAGGAGTATCCGGTCGTCTCGCGGATCGTCATCGAGGGCCTCACGGAGGTCCGAGCCGAGGAATTGCTGGAGGCCATCCTCGACGGCGCGCCGCTGGAGGACGACGCGGTCCAGGACGGCGACGCCGTGAAGAGCAATGACGACGGCGACGGCGATGATGATGACGACGATCAGGAAGAGCGCGCGCCGAAGCGCGACAAGGACTCCAGGCACGCCAAGCGCGAGGCGAAGCATTCCAAGCGCTCCGAGCACACCTGCGCCGCCCGCCGCCCGACGCCGCCGAAGAGCTGGGTGGCGCACGCGGGCGCGGCCGGGCAGGTGGCGCCGGGGATCGTCTGGCAGGGCCTGAGGGCGGCGCTCGACCGGGGCTTGCAGAAGCTGTTCGACCACGGCTACGCGATGGCGTCGATGGAGGGCGAGCTGTCCACGGACGGCACGCTCACCGTCCACGTGGACGAGGGGCACCTGGAGGGGCTGGACCTGCAGGGGGTGGAGCCGGCGGTGGAGCCGGAGGTGCGGAAGATCCTCGGCATCAAGCCGGGCGACGTGTTCCTGCTGGACGATGTGCGCCAGGGCGTGAAGCGGGTGCGGCGGACGCTGCGGTTCCTGGAGCCGGAGAGCGACGGGGAGCGCCAGCGTTCGATGCCGCAGATCGCCGAGGAGCGGCTGGAGGGCGGCCGGCTGAAGTACCGGACCGTGGAGGGCGCGTCGAGGAAGGCCCGGAAGCACCGCGGCGGCAGCGTCGAGGTGCACGACCGCACGCTGTCGTGGAGCTTCGACAAGGACCACACCGGTTCGGTGACGCTGCCGTTCCCCATCTCGATGGACCAGCCGCCGTACGTGCACATCCAGGGGCGGCGGGCGACGGTGCGGTTCCAGCCGCGGCTGGCGGCGGCGGACTGGGACTGGGCGGAGCTGCTCCACCACACGCAGGTGCAGGGCTTCGCGCCGGGCGCGCTGCTGTCGGTGGCGCTGCTGGACCAGGAGAACCGCGGGCACCTCACCCTCGACGGCGGGCTGTGGATCAACACCGCCCGCCCCGCCGAGCGGATCGACTACCTGGTGGGCGCGCGGCTCTCGATTCCATGGCTGCGGGTGGCGGAGGTCGGCGCCCAGCGGTACTCGCTCACCGACACCGACGACGGGTGGCGGGCCACGGACGTGTCGTCGTACCTCGGCTCGATGCTCTTCAACCGCCCGGACCGCGAGTACTACCGGCGCGACGGCTTCACCGGGCTGGTGACGTTCCACTTCGGCGACCGGCTGACCGTGGGCGCGGAGTACCGCAACGAGCTGCAGCGCTCGATGGACGCCACCGCCACGCCGCAGACGCTGTTCAACCGGAGCGAGGCGCCGTGGGTGAACGCGCCCATCGACGAGGGCCGGGTGGCGTCCGCGGTGGGGCGGCTGGAGTGGTCCAGCGAGCCGGTGCTGATGAAGGACATCGGCCGGCCGCTGCGCTCGCTGGAGCAGAGCCTTTCGCGGGAGGAGATGGACGACGACGTCACCGGGTGGCGGACCGTCAACACGGTGGAGGTGGCGGACGAGCGGCTGGGGAGCGACTTCCACTACACCCGGTTGAGCAGCGACACCTCGTACCATCTGAAGACGGGCGGCTGGGGGATGCTGCGGGCGCGGCTGCGCGTCGCGGGCGGGGTGGGGCTGCTGCCGGTGCAGAAGATGGAGTCGCTGGGCGGCTGGACGGGGTTGCGCGGCTACGACTTCAAGGAATTCCAGGGCAACGCGTCCGTGCTGGGGACGGCGGAGTACCAGTGGACGGTGTTCTCGGCGTTCGTGGACGTGGGGTCGGTGCGCGTCGCGGGCGGGGTGTGGAGCCCGGCCAGGGTGGGGATCGGGGCGGCGTTCAACCTGGGTGGGGTGTCGCTGGCGGCGGCCTGGCGGACGGACGACCGCGCGCGCGCGGCGCCCGAGGTCCGGCTGATCTTCCAGCGGACCTACTGATCGCATGGGCCCCTCGAGCTCCGCTCGCCGGCAGTGGATGGTGCTGGCGCTGATGGTGGTGCTGCTCTCCGCGGGGAGCGCCTTCGCGGACGGGCCGCGGTCGCCGCTGGCGCGGTGCTCGGCGCTGCTGGCGAACGGGAGGACGCTGGTGGACGTGGCGGCGGACCACTTGTTGTCCGACGACCTGGTGCGGCTGGTGCGGCTGGGGATGACGGGGCGGCTGCAGGTGGAGGTGACGGTGATCCGACGCCAGCCGTTCTGGTTCGACGCGGTGGTGCTGGAGGAGCGGCGCGAGCTGGTGGTGACGGCGCTGGCGGAGGGGTCGGGGTTGTTATTGGACGGGACGCGGGTGCTGCGCGACGTGGACCGGCTGGAGCTGGATCGCCTCGCGCTCCGGCCGCGGCCGGAGGTGCTGCCCGAGGAGGTGGACCGCTACCGGGTGGAGGTGAAGCTGCGGTTCCAGGTGATCACGGCCGGTTCGCTGCGGCAGGTGGCGCGGTGGATCACCTCCGGCGACGGCGAGGAGCAGGGCGCGGTGTCGCGGCGGTTGCTGGACGCGGTGGCCAGCGATCTCACCCGCGAGGCGAGCGCGCGCTGCGACGTGGAGCTGAGCCAGCGTCCCGCAGCGCGCGCCCCGTAGGGACGCCTCAGTACCCGAACAGGCCGGCCACCGGAGGCCGGGGCGCGGCGGCGGCGAAGGAGCTCTGGTAGATGGACGGGTTCACCGGGGCGGCGCCTCCCGCCGGGCCTGCGCCTCCCACGGGGACGCGCGCGGCGGCCTGGCTCTGGAGGAGTTGCCGGTAGATCCTCGCTTCGCCCTGGCTGATGGTCACCGGGCCTGCCTGGAGCTGGGCGATTCGCTGGTTGTAGAAGCTCAGGCTGTCCTGCTTCTGCGCGCGGAGCTCCGGCTCCCGCTGCGGGACGGTGGCGATCAGCTGATCGTCCTTCGCCAGCGTGTCCGCCTTGCGCTGGATGTCGCGCTGCTGGACCCCGGTCCAGAAGTCGGGATTGGACGGGATGAAGTCGGTGTCCGCCTTGATCGCGAAGTCGGCGGAGGATTCGTCCGACTGGCGCTGCTGCTGCAGCTTGGTCGTCTCGTCGGCGATGAACTGATCGGACGGCTTGGCGAGATCCTTCTGGATGGAGTCGCGGTTGTTGGTCGCGACCTGCAGCATCGCGCCCTGGATCTTCTCCTGTTCGCCCGGCTGGAGCTGCGCCGGCTGGCTGTCCGGGTCCGGGGGCAGAGGCCGAGGAGAGGGAGCACTGGGAGAAATGGCAGGCATGTGGGAGAACCTCAAGTGGAGTGGTTGTTGTGCGGCGACCAACCCACATTGCAGCTTCCATTCCTACCTATCGTCGCGTGTAACTGGTTGATTTGGTGCGAGCCATTCGTAGGAGTGGACAGCGCACACCCGCTCCTATTGTATGCTTCGGCTGACGCTTGACTACCTGCCTTCGAGGAAGTCGGCGATGTTCCTCGCCAGCCAGTTGGGGCGCTCGTTCTGGATCGAGTGCCCGGTGTCGTGGAGGAAGAAGGCCTTCCCGGGCGTCTTGGTCATCTTCGCGGCGACGTCTCGCGTGTGCCAGCAGAGGTCCCCACCGGTGTCGTCGTAGCCGCACGCCAGCAGCATCCGCGTCGTGTTCTTCAGGTAGAGCGGCTGCTGCGTGTCGGGCGCTTTGAGCTGCTGGCTGAAGATCAGCTGCTCGGCGCCGAGGCGCCAGTGCCACAGGCGGAACTTCTGATCGTACGTCTCGTGGCGATCCAGCCGAGCGCCGAACATGTGGACGGGCTTGCAGGGCCAGCTGTCCCGGTACCACTCCTCCGCCTGGGGTTTCCGGCCCGCGACGCCCATCCTCCAGTCGAAGGCGTAGAAGAAGAAGAGCCGGCGCATGACGTCGCTCTCGGGGACGAGCCGGGCGTCGCCGCCGGCCCACAGCCACGGGACCGCCACGGCGACGTGTTTGAGCGGGTCGCTCCCTTCCGCGAATGACGGCCAGATCGCCGCGGGGGACCACGCCACGACGTTCATGACCCACGGGAGGTCGGGGCGGCGGCCGAGGCGCATCGCCATGTTCCCACCCAGGCTGCCGCCCACGACCGCGCGGAGCCTCTGCTTCAACCCGGGCAGCTTGCCTTCGAGCGCATCCACGAACGCGACGATGAAGTCCTCGATGAAGTCGACGACCGGCACGTTGTTCCGGGGGCCGGCGTCGAACACCTGCAAGTCCGTGATCTCGACGTCTTGCGCGCCCACCGGCCGGAAGCGGGTCATGCCGGTGGTCTCGAGCGGGGCGATCCGCAGGTGGTCGATGTTCTCGGCGTACCCGCTGGTCGGCAGGTCCATCGAGATCACCGCGTACTTCTTCCCGGTCCGCGCGCCGATCCGGTGGAGCGCGTGGGTGAGGTCCAGCGCCTCCTCCAGCCGCGAGTCCATGCCGGTGATGAAGAGGATCACCTCGGCGTCGGCCGGCAGCGCGGGCACCGGATCCGGCGGCACATGGCGCCCGGCGTCGTGGGGCGGCTTCACCAGCCCCGCCGGCGGCGGGTACGCGATCATGTAGCGGGTGCTCAGGGTGATGGGGGCCCGCGCAGGCAGCCCGTTGTAGCCGCGCACCGGCACCGTGACGGAGAGGTCGAACTGGGGAAACTCGGCCGCGGGGACGTTCACCGGCCGGTGGGGCTGATCGTCCTCGCCGGAGACCGCGATCCACCCCAGCCGGCGGCGATCCGGGGAGTTGGCGAAGCGGACGGCGTTGGCCACGTTGTAGGCGCGGTCGAGCGCGCTGGCGATCGCCCGGGTATTGCCGGTGCAGCCGTGGATCTGGCCCTCGCCCGGCGGGCTCTGCCGGAAGCGCGTGAAGCTCTTCCTCCCCGTCACGCTCAGGTCCGCGAACGCCCGGCCCAGGACCGTGTCGTCCCGCGCGAAGGCCTTCGCCGACTGGCAGAGGCTCGCCACCGGGTCGGCGGCCCTGGCCGCCGCGCGCAGCTCGGGGCGCAAGCGACCTTCGTTGGCGCCCAGGGCATTGGTGAACTGCTGCGTGGGATCGAAGGCCAGCTTGCCGGGGAGGACGACGTTGAGCGGCAGCCCCAGCTTGAATTCGCCGGGGACGGTGGGCGCCCAGTCGAGCGCCGAGATGGGCGGCAGGAAGTTGTCGTCGAGCGCCTTCGGGGGATCGCAGACCTCGCCGTCGGTCGGGGAGATCGACATGGAGCTCGCCGCCACCGTGCCCGCGGGGGCGGTGCCCACGACCGCCGTCCATTTCCTCACGAACTCATCCAGGTCGGCCTTCCCCTGCGGCGAGTCGGCGATGGCGTCCTTCAGGCACGAGGTCGGGCTGACGCCGCGGTCGCGCACCAGCGCCTGGAACGCGCACTCCTTCGCTTCTTCCCGATTCGCCCCCACCGAGGCGTTGTTGCAGTACTCCGCCTTGCCCAGGGCGCCGTGCCAGTAGTTGAAATGGAAGTCGATGACGTCCTGGGTGCACACGCTCCCGGTGGCCACCTGCCACTTCCTCACGAACTCATCCAGGTCGGCCTTCCCCTGCGGCGACAGCTCCATCGCCTGGCGCCCGCACGCGGCGTCCGGGGGCGGGCCGAATCGGCTGACGGTGAAGCTCCAGGCGCAGTCAGCCGCCCTCTGCCTGTCGGCCCCGACGGAGGCGTTGTTGCAGAAGTCGGCCTTCCCGAGCGTGCCGTGCCAGTAGCTGGCCGCCCCGCCCACCCACCTGTCCGTCTGGTTGTCACACGCGTTCGCCTCGCGGGCGGCGACCGCCGACGCGGCGAGGATCGCCAGGGCCACTGATCTCATGAAGATCCCCCGAGGTGTCTCGTGAGCTGTTGGCCGGCAGGATCTCGCGAGCCGTGCGCCGTCCGCCCGGCGATTCCACTGTTACGACCGGCCGTACACACTCGGCATCGGCGAGGCGTCGAATATCCAACCGGGACAGGGACCCCGGGCCAAGAGGAGAACGCGGATCGCGCCCTCTTGTTTCATCTCCACAGGTCCTTCGCTCCGTCCGCCATGAACTGCACGGCGATGGCGGCGAGGATCAGCCCCATCACGCGTTCGAGGATGGCCACGCCGGACCGGCGCAGGACGCGCTGGACGACGGTCGCGCCGCGGAGAATGAGGTAGGTCCCCAGGAAGGTGATCAGGATGGACAGCGACACCAGCGTGGTGGCGCGGAGGGTGTTGGCGTCCCGCGACACCAGCACCATCACCGTGGCGATCGCCCCCGGCCCGGCCAGCATCGGCATCGCCAGCGGCACGATGGCGATGTCGTCCTTCTCCAGGCCCTCGCTGGTCTCCGCCGGCGACGTCTTCGTCTTCGACGTCTCCGCCCGCAGCATGTCCAGCGAGGTGATCAGCAGCAGCACGCCGCCCGCGGTCCGGAACGCCGCCAGGCTCACCCCGAACATCTGGAACACGAAGTGGCCGAACAGCGCGAAGAAGGCCAGCACCGCCCCGCCCACCACGCACGCCCGCGCCGCCATCCCGCGCGCCTTCTGAGGGGTGTCCCGCGCCGTCATCGCCAGGAACAGCGGCACCGTGCCGATGGGGTCCACCACGAAGAAGACCGCCGGCAGCGCGACGAGGAAGAAGCTCATGCCGTGAACCGCAGTTTCCAGACCTTCCACAGCGCCTCGAGGACGATCTTCCGGCTCATCTTCGAGCTCCCCACCCGCCGGTCCTCGAACACGATGGGCACCTCGCTCACCCGGAACCCCTTCTTCAGCGTCTTGTAGGTGAGCTCGATCTGGAACCCGTACCCGCTGCTGGTCACCCCGTCCAGGTCCAGCGCCTCCAGCACCGACCGCCGGAAGCACTTGAACCCCGCGGTGAGGTCCCGGATCCGCACCCCCAGGATGGTCCGCGCGTACAGCGACCCGCCCCGGCTGATGATCTGCCGCCCGATCCCCCAGTTCACCGTCCCGCCGCCCTCCACGTACCGCGACCCGATGACCAGGTCCGCCCCGCGCTCCGCTTCGTCCACCAGCCTCGGCAGATAGCGGGGGTCGTGGCTGAAGTCCGCGTCCATCTCCAGCACGTACCGGTACCCGTGCTCCAGCGCCCACCGGAACGCCGCCAGGTACGCCCGCCCCAGCCCCTCCTTCCTCTCCCGGTGCAGCACCTGGATCCGCGGCTCCTTCGCCGCCAGCGCGTCCGCGATCCGCCCGGTGCCGTCCGGGCTGTTGTCATCCACCACCAGCACGTCCAGCCGCGCGTCCGCCCCGAGCACCGCGCGGCAGATCGCCTCCACGTTCTCGCGCTCGTTGTACGTCGGGATGCAGACCAGGGCCGGATTCATCGGCGCGCGCGGACATAGCATGCGCCGCCGCGCGCGCCAGGCTCACGCGCTGGTCCTCACGCCACCGCGCGCCGCCCCGACGCCCGCACCGGCAGCGCCCGCAGCCCGCGCAGGTACACGCTCCGCCGCCACCGCACCTCCGCCTCCGGGACCCCCAGCGCCACCTCGGCGCACCGGTCCAGCAGCGCCCGGATCGCCACCTGCGCCTCCAGCCGCGCCAGCGGCGCCCCCACGCAGTAGTGGATGCCGTGCCCGAACGCGAGGTGCCGGTTCGGCTCCCGCGCCAGGTCCATCCGCTCCGGGTCCGGGAACTGCGCCTCGTCGTGGTTGGCGGAGCCGATGACGAGGTGCACCCGCGCCGACTTCGGGATCGTCACCCCGCAGTACTCCAAAGGCTGCAGCGTGAAGCGATCGGTGGCGAGCTCCACCGGGGAGGTCAGCCGCAGCAACTCCTCCACGGCGGTCCTGTCCAGGGCGGGATCGGCCCGCAGCCGCTCCAGCTCCGCCGGACGCCGGATCAGCTCCAGCATCCCGCTCGAGATCAGGTTCACCGTGGTCTCGTGCCCGGCGATGAGCAGCAGGAACACCATCCCCACCAGCTCGTCTTCGGAGAGGTGGTCCCCGGCCTCCTCGACGCGCACCAGGACGCTGAGCAGGTCGTCCGCCGGCTGCCGCTGGCGCAGGCGGACCAACCCGCGGACGAACTGGAGGAACTTCCAGAGTGAAGGGATGACCAGCAACGCGTCCGGGCCGGTGCTGACGGACATCACCTTCTGCGACCAGGCGCCGAACTTCAGGCGGTCTTGCTCCGGGACGCCCAGCATGTCGCAGATCACCCGCAGCGGGATGGGGAGCGCGAAGTCGGCGACCAGGTCCGCGCCGCCGCGCTCCAGCATCCGGTCGATCAGCTCGTGGGCGTAGCGCTCGATCCGCTCGCGAAGCCGCTCCACGTACGCGGCGGTGAACGCCTTCTGCACCAGCGCGCGGAGGCGGGTGTGGTTGGGCGGGTCCTGGTACAGCATGTTCGTGCCCAGCGGCCGCAGGAACGAAGGCATCCACCACGGGTCCTTCCGGGGCTTGGTGCGGTCGCCGCTCCCGCCGAGGACGTCCTTGGTGAAGCGGTCGTCCTTCAGCGCCGCCGCCACGTCCGCGTAGCGGGTGATGAGCCACACCCGGTTGCCGTCCTGCTGGCGCAGCAGCTTGACCGGCGCCTCGCGGCGCAGCCGGGCGAAGAACGGGTAGGGGTCG
>DASRBA010000138.1:0-6036 GCA_035637895.1 Myxococcaceae bacterium | reverse complement strand
CTGCAGGTCCGGATCAGCGAGAGCCACGACGTCCCGGTGGTCGCGGTCTACACCTTCTTCCGGGTGGGGAGCCGCAACGAGGTGCCCGGCACCACCGGGATCAGCCACCTGTTCGAGCACATGATGTTCAACGGGGCGAAGCGGTACGGCCCCAAGGAGTTCGACCGCGTGCTCGAGTCGCACGGCGGCCGCTCCAACGCGTACACGACGACGGACATGACCGTGTACCACGACGAGGCCACCCCCGAGGCGCTGGAGGTGATCCTCGACCTGGAGTCGGACCGGATGCAGTCGCTGGCCATCACCCCGCGCACGCTGGAGAGCGAGCGGGACGTGGTGCTGGAGGAGCGGCGCGTCCGGGTGGACAACGACATCCCGGGGATGATGGACGAGGAGCTGGGCGCGCTCGCGTTCAAGGCCCACCCGTACCGGTGGCCGGTGATCGGCTGGATGAAGGACATCCAGAACATCACCCGGAAGGACTGCGAGTCCTTCTTCCAGACCTACTACGCGCCCAACAACGCCACCCTCTACGTGGTGGGCGACGTGGACCCCGAGAAGACGCTGAAGCTGATCCAGCGCTACTACGGCGCCATTCCACGCGGGCCCGCCGCCCCCGGCGTGCTCGACGCCGAGCCGGAGCCCAAGGGCGAGCGCCGCGCGCAGATCCGCCACCCCGCCCAGGCGCCGGCGCTGATGATGGGCTACCGCGCGCCGCCCGCGGGCGACCCGGACGCGTTCGCGCTGGACGTGCTCCAGTACGCCCTGGCGGTGGGCGAGGGGAGCCTGCTCACCCGCGAGCTGGTCTACGAGCAGGAGGTGGCGCTGGGCTGCGGGGTGGACTGGTCGTGGCGGATCGACCCCGGCCTGATGATCGCCTACCTGGAGCTCAAGCCGGACTCGGCGCCGGAGCGGGCGGAGCAGGCGTTCTACGCGGAGCTGGAGAAGGTGGCGAAGGAGGGGGTGGACGGCCGCGTGCTGCAGAAGGCGAAGAACAACCTCAAGGCGCACCTGCTCCGCGAGCTGGCCACCGCGTCCTCGCGCGCCAACGCGCTGGGGACGTACGAGCTGCTGCTGGGGTCGTGGCGGAAGCAGGCGGAGCTGGCGGACCGGTACCAGGCGATCTCCGGCGAGGAGGTGCAGGCCGCCGCCCGGAAGTACTTCGCCCCCGAGCGGAGGTCGGTGGTGACGCTGCTGCCCTCCGGGGAGGAGGCGCCGTGAGCCCGCGCCCCGCCCTGAAGAAGCCGGCGCCGCTCTCGGAGATCAAGCTCCCGCCCCTGCACGAGTCCAGGACCGGCTCCGGCCTGACCGTGCTGGTGTCCCCGCGCGGCCCGCTGCCGCTGGTGGCGTTGAGGCTCACCATCCTGGGCGGCAGCTCCACCGATCCGAAGGGGCAAGAGGGCCTGGCGGACTTCACCACCCAGCTCTGCCGGCGCGGCACCGCGCGGATGTCGGCGGACGAGATCAACGAGGCGGTGGAGTTCGTGGGCGGATCGCTCTACTCGGGCGTCTCCGAGGACGCGATCACCTTCGGCGTCACCGCGCCCGCCGAGCACGCCAAGGCGATGCTGGACGTGCTGGCGCAGGTGGTCACCGAGCCGTCCTTCCCCCAGGCGGAGGTGGACTCCGGGCGGGAGCGGGCGCTGGCGCAGCTGGCCAACGACCTGGACGACCCGGCCCTGCTGGCGGACCGCGCGCTCCTGCGGGCGCTGTGGGGCGACCACCCCTACGGGCACGACACCGCCGGCAGCGCGAGGTCGGTGGAGGCGCTCACCCGCGAGCACGTGGCGCGCTTCCACGGCCAGCAGCTGGGCCCGCGCGTCGCGTCCCTGGTGGTGGTGGGCGCGGTGGACCCGGACGAGATGGCGGCGGCGGCGGACCGCGCCTTCGCGGGCTGGAGCGGCGGGCCCCAGACCGCGCCCCCGCCGCCTTCGCCGGGGCGCGCCGCGCTGGCGGGCCGGGTGATCGTGGTGGACAAGCCGGACCTGACGCAGAGCCAGGTGCGGCTGGGGTCGGTGGCGTTCCAGAAGGCGCACCCGGACTACCTCGCCTCGCAGGCGGTGAACGCGGTGCTGGGCGGCGGCTTCACCTCCCGGCTGGTGGACGAGATCCGCGTCAACCGCGGGCTCTCCTACGGCGCCTCCAGCTACTTCGACCCGTCGCGCGCCACCGGGTCCTTCCAGATCTCCACCTTCACCAAGACGGAGGCCACCCGGGAGATCATCTCCGTCGCCCTGGAGGAGGTCCGCAAGATGCGGGCGAAGGGGCCGCGGCCGTCGGAGCTGGAGAAGGCCAAGACGTACCTGTGCGGCCTCTACCCGCTGCGGCTGGAGACGAACGAGTCGCTCGCCGGCGCGATCGCCGACATCCGGGTGAACGGGCTGGGGGACGACTACCTGGCGCGCTACCGCAGCCGGGTGATGGAGGTCTCCACCGCGAAGGCCGCGGAGCTGGCGGCGCGCTGGTTCCTCCCCGAGGACGGCCGCGCCATCGCCGTGGTCGGGCGCGCCCAGAGCGTGGTGCCGCAGCTGGAGTCGCTGGGGCCCGTCGACGTCTGGAAGATCTCGGACCTGGGGTGAGCGCGGTGGTCGGGCTCCTCTGGGACGGCGGCGACTTCTTCGCCGTGGACAAGGCGCCCGGCACGCTGGTGATCCCCGGCCGCGGCGAGGGGGAAGGCCCGTCCCTGCGCGAGCAGCTGGAGCAGCAGATGAAGCAGAAGGTCTACGTCGTCCACCGGCTGGACCGCGACACCAGCGGCGTCCTCCTCTTCGCCCGATCCCCGGGCGCGCACCGGGAGCTCTCCCTCGCCTTCGAGCGCGGGCTGATCCGCAAGGTGTACCAGGCGCTCGCGGGCGGGGCGCTGGCGCAGCCGGAGCGGGTGGAGGTGCCGCTGGCCCCGGCGCGCCGCGGGCGGATGCGGCCGGCCAAGGGGGAGGGCAAGGCCGCGCTCACCGTGGTCCGCCCGCTGGAGACCTTCGAGCGCGCCACCTTCCTGGAGGCGGAGCCGCTCACCGGGCGGACGCACCAGATCCGCGTCCACCTCCAGGCGCTGGGGCACCCGCTGCTGGTGGACCCGCAGTACGGCCGCCCGCGCCCGCTCACCGCCGCGGACCTGGGCGGTCAGGGCGCCGAGGTGGTGCTGGCGCGCACGCCGCTCCACGCCGCGCTGCTGGAGGTGCCCAAGCTCCCGGGCATCGCCCCGGTGCGCCTGCAGTCGCCCCTGCCGCCGGACATGGCGGCGGCGCTGGCCCTGCTGCGCGCGGCCGTCAGGGGTTGACGCTGAAGCTGTTGGAGGTGGCGAGCCGCCCCAGCAGGTCGTAGGCGGTGACCTGGAGCTTCTGGCCCATCGTGGGCGAGTGGATCGACAAGCTCTCCTGGTAGACGCCGTTGGTGAATGGGCCGGTGGTGACCGGCTTCGGGGTGACGCCCGGGATCACGTAGTCCAGCGTCCCGTTGAACGAGGAGGCGTTGGCGCCCTGCGCGGTGATGGTGAGGGTGAAGTAGACGTCGACGCGCTGGGGGTCGGCGATGGGAGCGATGGCGAAGCCGCCGGACGGCCAGGTCCCCGGGGTGACGATGAAGCCACCCGCCAGCACGCCGGTGCGGCTGTCGCCCTCCGCGCCGACCAGGGTGACGGTGACATCGTGCGCGCCCTCCGTCAGCTTGGACGGGATGCGCGCCGAGAGCCGGCCGTTCGGCTCGAAGGTCCCGCCCCCGACCGGTATCGGGTCGACGGACAGGAGGATCAGGGGGTCCACCGCCGCCTTGCCGGCCCCGTAGTCCACCGTGAAGGGCAGCACCGCGTCGACGGAGATGATCACGTCGGCGAAGCTGCTGGAGGTCATCGTGTTCGGATCGATGGACAGCACCCGCGGCCGGGGAGGGACCTGGGTGCCGCAGCCCATCAGCCCGCATGCCGCCAGCGCGGCGAGGGCGGCCGCCCGCTTCACTTGATGACCCTCCCGCCCAAGCCGAACACCAGGCCCCCGATGTTCGCATCCACCTGCGCCGTGCGCACCTGGCCCATGGACGCGCGGACCTCCATCAACAGGTCCAGGGGTCCCACCCGGTAGGTGACCTCCATACCCGCGAACGCCTGCGCGCTGACGCCGGTCTGGATCCAGCTGCTCGAGAAGTCGGTGTGGAACTGGTGGACGAAGAAGAGGGGGCCGGCGCCGCCGCGGAGGTGGAAAGCCACCGCGCCCAGCTCGAAGAGCTGGTAGCGCACCACCGCCAGCGGCGAGAGCGCGAGGATCCAGGAGTCCACGTTCCCCAGGGACACGGTCCGGTGGAGGCCCATGGTGTACCCCTCCAGCGCCAGCCCGGTGGCGAACGCGGTCCCCAGCGGGGGAAAGGAGACGTCCAGCGCCACCGACGCGGCGAGCGAGAGGTTGGCGCCGCCGGCGTAGGTGCCGCCGACGAAGATGCCGGGCTGGAGGAGGGGGCGCTCCAGCGCGCGCGGCCGCGCGATGGAGGGCTCCTCGGCGTCGATGGAGAAGGTGGCCACGTCGTCCGGCCCACCGGCGCGGAGGGTCGCGCTCACCGACAGGGATTCGCCCGTGGGGCGGACCTGGAACAGCACGCGGTCCGGGTACGTGGTCGGCGGCGCGGGCCAGGGCGTCACCTCGCCGCCGGACGCCTCCCTCTTCACGTCGGCCGCGTCCACCTTCTCCGCCGCCACCAGCCAGGCCCACCCGCCCGAGCGCGGGAGCGGATCCGGCCCCACCACCGCGGCCAGGTGGTTGAACGGCGGCGGGTCCAGCGCCACCTGCACCGTCTTGGACGCGCCGCCCACGTCGCTCAGCACCTTGGCCTGCGCGATGCCGGGCGGCACCTCCACGGGGATGACCGCGTGGCCGCGGCCGTCGGCGCGGCGCGGACCGAAGGTGTGGTCGCCCACCTCCACGCGCACATCGGCGCGCGGTTCGGTGTTCACCTCCAGGTCGGTCCGGCCGACCAGGGGGATGCGGAGCACCGCCAGGTCCGGCGGGTTGCTGCCGCGCTCCACCCAGAAGACGAGCAGCGCGAAGTGCGGGAAGCGGGCGCCGGGCGGCTTCCAGGTGTAGCGGGCGCCCTCCGTCCCCACCAGTTCCTTGGGAGAGAGCGTCCCGGTGCTCGCGCGCGCCCGCAGCGCGGCCGGGTTGGAGGCGCGAACCTCGATGGCGACCTCGGGCGTGGACCCCAGCAGCACCCGCTGAGGGTTGGCGGAGACCTCGGGAGCCGCGGAGAGGGTCGCGGCGAGGATCGCGATGCCGATCACTACGCGGGTGGCTCCGATTCGGCGCCGGCCGCGCCTTCATCCGGTTCGGACTCCTCGGCGCCCTCCTCCTCGGGGGCGTCGCTTTCATGCTCCTGCGGCGGCAGCGGCTTATCCGCCACCCCGGAGATCTTGGCCTGCGGGGCGGAGAAGGTCGGCTTGGCGGCCGGCGCGCCGCCGCGGCCGTGCACCAGCGTCCGCTCGGACGCCTTGAACGCCACGTCCACCTTGTCCGCGCGGACCGACTTCACCCAGCCGAAGCCGAAGGTGAGGTGGTCGATCACCTCGTCCACCGCGTAGGTGTCCTTGGGGCTGTACTTGCGGGCCTTGGTGAGGTCCTTGCCCTTGAGCTGCTCCTCGAAGCCGGCCACCGTCTTCACCGCCGGCTCGCGGGAGGCGGCGCGGGTGGCGGAGGAGCTCCCGGACGAGGAGGAGGAAGACGAGCGCGGCTTGCTCGTCCCGGGCGCCGCCCGGTACGCGTGTTGTCCACCGCACGTGTTGCACTGAACGCGCGCGATGGTCTGTCCCACCATCGCCAGGATGGTGTGCGCCAGCGTCATCTTGCAGCGGGTGCAGAAGGCGTCGACCTCGCCGCCGACCTTGTGCGTGGCCATCGTGTCCCCTGGCGGACCCCGGTTGGCCCGCCGTGTGAAGGGGCGGACCTTAAGGGTTGACTGAGATGATTCGCAACAGTACTCGGCGTGGGCGCTCGGCCGCAGCCGCGGCGGCGCACCCGCGCGTCCCGATGTCAGGCCACCACAGCCCGGAGTGGACCCAGC
>DASRBA010000137.1:0-38205 GCA_035637895.1 Myxococcaceae bacterium | reverse complement strand
CCTCGACGCCCAGGTGGGCCAGCAGCGCCTCCAGCGCGGCCTCGCACAGCCGCCCCACGTCGAGGGTGGAGGCCAGGGCCGCGGCGAGCTGGGCGCCGGCGCGCAGCTGCGCCTCGCGGTCCCGCAGGTTCAGCGCCATCCGCCCGAAGGCGGTGGACAGCTCCATCAGCTCGTCCCGCGCCGGCGCCTCGCCCGCGCCCGCCGGGGCGCCCGCCAGCGCCACCGCCTGCTCGAAGTCACCCGCGGCCAGGCGCCGGGACGCGGCCACCAGCGCCATCGCCGGGCGCCGCACCGAGCGCGCGGTGAAGAAGAAGGTCGCGCCCAGCAACCCGGCCACCAGCGCCGCCAGCGTCAACCCGGCGTTGTCCATCTCCCGCGCGGAGGCGGCGATCGCCGCCAGCGCTCCGTCCGTCCTCCGCTGCTGCAGGGCCTGGTAGGCGCGCACCACCGCCAGCAGGTCCTCGCGGGCGCCGCCCATGGCGGACTCCAGCGTCTGCCTGGCCGCCCGTCCCTGGCCGTCCTCCACCATCTGGCGCGACGCGCGCTGGAACCGGTCCGCCAGCACCGGGATGCGCGCGCACAGCTCCCGGCCGTCCTCGTCCGGCGGGAGCGCGGCCAGCGCCGCCATCGCCTCGCGGACCCGCTGGGACGACGCCTCGTACGCCTGGAGGTGCTCCGCGTCCGGGGTCAGCGCCTGGCTGCGCGCCGCCAGCGCCGCGTAGAGCGTGGCGGTCTCCAGGCGGTTCGCGGCCAGCGCGCGCGGGCGGACCAGCTCGTCCTGCCGCCGCTGCAGCGCCTGGGTGCGCTCGCTCCAGCGGTGCGACGTCACGGCCAGCAGCGCCAGGAGCGCGCCCGCCACCCCGAAGCCCAGCGCCAGCCGCTGGCCGATGGAGAGGTCGATCCGACGATTCATACGTGTCTCACCTCCGCGCCCTCCGCGCGGTATCGGAACAAGCGGGCCTTCCGGTCGATCACCTCGAACCGGGCGGCGACCGGCGGGAGCAGCCACTCCGCCTCGCCCAGGCACAGCAAGCCGCCCGGCGCCAGGCTGCGCGCCAGCAGCCGCTGCACGCGCTCCTGGAAGTCGCGCTGCAGGTAGATCAAGACGTTGCGGCAGCAGACCAGGTCGAAGCCGCGCTCGCGGGGCGGCTCGTCCCCGCAGAGCAGGTCGTGGATGTGGAAGTCCACCCGCGCGCGCAGCTCCGGCTTGACGCGGAGTCGGCGGCCGCGGGGCGAGGCCTCCTCGTCGAAGGCGCGCGCCAGCAGCGGCGCGGGGACCTCCTGCACCGCGGCCTCCGGGTAGCGGGCCTCGCGCGCGAAGGCGAGCGCGGACGGGTCGATGTCCGTGGCCAGGACCCGGGCCTCGCCGAGCCCCGAGGCCTCGGCGAGGATCGCCAGGCTGTAGGGCTCCTCGCCCTGGCCGCAGCCCGCGCTCCACAGCCGGGGCGGGCGGGTCCGGGTCCACCGCTCCAGCGCGCCGCCGAGGGCGCGGAAGGTCGCCGCGTCCCGGTAGAACCGGCTCACCTTGATGGTCAGCCGCTCCAGCAGCGCGCCCGCCTCGCCGGGGTCGGCCTGGAGCTGCTCGTGGTACTCCGGCAGCGTCTGCGCGCCGGCGGCGATCATCCGGTTCCGGACGCGGCGCAACATCGTGCTCGCGCGGTACCTGCTGAAGTCGAGGCCGGTGCGCTCGCGGACGATGTCCAGCGTCCGCGCCAGCCAGACGAGCTCCTCGGACATGGGGGAAATTTTTCCCACGCTCCCCGTGATGCCAACCGGGACGCGCGCGGCGGGCCTCCGAGGTGTTGAGAGGCGAACGGGCGGCGCGCCGCTCGCCCCAGGGTTACTGTGCGGGAGAGGACACTCATGAAGCCGGTCACCATCTACAGCACGCAGACCTGCCCTTTTTGCCACCAGGCCAAGCGGCTGCTGAACGAGCGCGGCATCCCGTATCAGGAAGTGGACGTCACGGGGGACGACGCGGCGAGGGAGCGCCTGGTGGTGAAGGCGGACGGCCGGAGGACGGTGCCGCAGATCTTCATCGGGGACGTCGGGATCGGCGGGTACTCCGACCTGGCCCAGCTGGACCGCGAGGGGAAGCTGCGGGAAATGCTGGCCTGACGCCGCGTGCCTACCTTGCCCTCGCGGCGCTTGGTTTCGCGAGGGGAGGCGAGCGATGGCGGACGGGGTGAAGAAGGGCGAGATGAAGGACGAGCACTACGACCTGGTGAGCGTGCTCTACCACGCGCTCCAGTCGCAGGAGACGATCGACCAGTACATCCACGACGCGGACGGCGCGGGGGACACGGCGCTCGCCCAGTTCTTCCGCGAGATCCGCGACGAGGACCTCGTCCGCGCGGACCGCGCCAAGGTGCTCCTGCGCGAGCGGCTGGGCCGCGGCAAGGGCAAGGACATCGTGGACGAGACGTCGATGGAGTCCTTCCCCGCCTCCGACGCGCCGGGCGGGTACTAGGCGCTCAGCGCTTCAGCACGCGGTCGAGCACCGCGAAGAAGGCCTCCGGCTGCTCGCGGTGGATGAAGTGGCCGGCGCCGTCGATCCACGCCACCTCCAGGCCGCCCGGGAACAGCTCCGGGCGCTGGCGGAGGTCGCGCGAGGTCACCGCCGCGTCGTCCTTCCCCAGCACCACCGTGACCGGCACCGGGACGGGCACCTGCGCCAGCTCCTTCTGCCGCCGCGCGCCCTCCGCGCTGGGGGGCCGCGCGAAGTGCCAGTAGTACGAGAGCGCGTGCTCCAGGCACCCCTCGTGGCGGAACGCCTCCTTCACCTTCGCCGTCTCCTCCGGGCCGAAGCGCCAGGTGGGCGACCAGCGCCGGTAGATGTGGTCCACGTACGCGAAGTCGTCCGCGCGGAAGCGCCGCACCGTGGGGCCGCGGAGCTGGAAGGCGATGAAGTGCCGCAGCCCCCAGGCCACGCCCGGCGTGCGGCGGACCATGGGCACCGGCGGGATGCCCAGCGTCACCACGTGCCGGAACAGCGCCGGCCGCATCGCCGCGGCGAAGTAGGCGGCGAAGGCGCCCCAGTCGTGCGTCACCAGGGCCGCCGGTCCGCCGGACGAGAGGCGCTCGGCCAGCGCGCACAGGTCGTCCGCGAGGTCCACCACCTGGAAGGAGGGCGTGCCCTGGACCGCGGTCGGCCAGTAGCCGCGCATGTGCGGCGCCACCGCGCGGTACCCCATCCCCGCCAGGTGGCGCAGCGTGCGGTCGAAGGTCTCCGCCGTCTCGGGGAACCCGTGCGCGCACAGCGCCAGCGGCCCCTTCCCGCACGCCAACGCGGAGAAGCGCACCCCGTTGGCCTCCAGCTCCAGCGTCTCCAACTCCGGCCCGGTCGACATCCCTGCAGTGTGCCAGAGGAGGCGGCGCGCTGGTTCGGACCAACGCGCGCCCCGAGGTCACATTCCTCCGGTGTGCCGGAGCGCCCGCGCGAGTAACGTCGCCGCGTGCGCAGAAGCCTGGTCACGATCGCCGTGGCGCTCGCCGCGCTGTCCTGCGCCGGCAAGCGCGTGAAGCACGTCTCCGCCGGCGGCCAGCTGGAGCCGCAGGCGGTGCTGGTCTACCCGTTCGGCTTCCGCTGGGACGAGCCGGCCTGGCGCGGCTACGCCCTGGGCGAACGGCTGGTGGCGGCGGCCTACGGCGCGGTGGGCGACCGCGCGCTCCTCTTCGGACCCGGCGAATTCAAGATCTACCGGCCGGACGACAACAACGCCTGGGCCGCCACCACCGCGGCCACGCTGCTGCCCGCGTACGGGCTGAAGCCGGAGCAGGCGGTGGTGCTGCGCCCGTGGGCGGAGAAGCGCGTGCTCACCTCGCGGCAGGACGTCTCCGACGCCCGGGGCCGGAAGCTGGGCGCGCGGGCGGTGGAGGAGGTCACCTACGTCGTCCACGTGGAGCTGGTCCACCCCAGCACCCAGGCCACGCTGGTGGACCTCCAGGAGGAGGTGACGCCGGACCCGTTCGCCCAGCGCGCGGACGACGAGCCGGACCCGGCGCCGGAGCTGACCGCGCTCGCCGCGCGCCTGGCGGACGAGGCGCTCCACGAGCTGGACGGCCGCTGGAGGTCCTACGGCCGGCCGCGCTGGTGGGAGACGCCGCTGCGCAAGGGAGAGACGGTGGTGAAGCTCACCTTCCGCGCCAACCCCGCCGCGCTCTACACCTCCGGCGACGCGGCGCGGCCGTCTTTGGAGTACGAGCTGGCCAGGGCCAACGAGCTGGACCGCGAGCTGCTCCAGGTGGCGGCGCTCCGGTTCCTCAATCCCGGCCTCTCGGTCGCGGACGCCACCCGCCTCTCGCGCCTGCCGCCGGGGCTCCAGGTCGCCACATCGCCGGCGAAGCTGGGGCTCGCGCCAGGCCTGCTCATCGTCGAGGTCCAGGGCCAGCCCGCCTCGCCCCAGCTCATCTGGCGCGCGCGCCTGCAGCCGGAGCCGGTGCCGATCAAGGTCCGCGGAGGGGACGGGCAGTACCGCGCCGCGTCGCTGTGAGTGCGCCAGTGGCGTGAAAAGTCCACACTTGTGGCGCAAGGAGTCCGTCGCGATTTCCGAGAACTCAGCAGCAGATGGTTCCGAAGCGTCCAGCGTCGCAGCGCGGCGTACGCAAGCCCGGGTGTTCTCCCTCACCTGGCTCTCGTACGCGAGCTACTACCTCACCCGGAAGAACCTGTCGGTGGCGAAGAAGACCATCGAGCAGGAGCTGGGCATCTCCCGGGGCGCGCTGGGGTGGATCGACACGGGGTACCTGGCGGCCTATGCGGCCGGCCAGTTCATCTTCGGTCGGGTAGCGGACCGGGCCGGGGCCCGGCGGGTGCTGGTGGCAGGGATGGTGGCCACGGCGGCGTGCTCGTGGTGGTTCGGGCTCTCGTCGCGCGTGGCGGTGATGGCGCTGGCCTTCGGGATCAACGGGCTGGTCCAGTCGACGGGCTGGTCAGCCAACGTGAAGACGATGACGCAGTGGTTCGGGCCCGAGCGCCGCGGGGTGGTCATGGGCGCCTGGTCCACCTGCTACCAGGTCGGCAGCCTGGTGGCGAACCCGGTGTGCACCGCGTTCCTGGTGACGCTGGGGTGGAGAGCGGCATTTCTGTACCCACCGCTGGAGGTCGTGGCGGTGGCGTTGCTCCTGGCGGCCTTTCTCCCCAGGCCGCCGGCGGGCGAGGCACTCCAGACCTCGCCCGCCCAGACGCCCCCGCCCGCGCCGGCACCGCGGGCGGCGGGCGCCGTCCTTCGCCGCCCGCTGTTGTGGGTGATGGGGGCGTCCTACTTCTTCATGAAGCTGATCCGGTACGTGCTGCTCTTCTGGCTGCCGTACTACATGCAGGACGCGCTGGCGTACTCCAAGGCGCTGGCGGGGAACCTCCCGCTCGCGTTCGAGGCGGGCGGCGCGGTGGGCTCGCTCACCATCGGCTGGCTCTCCGACCGCGCCTTCCGCGGCCAGCGGCTGCGCGTCGGCCTGGGCGCGCTGGTGGGGCTGGCGATCGCGCTGCCCGTCTACGGGGCGCTGTCCGGCCGCGGCGTGGTGGCGAACGCGGCGTCGCTGGCGGCGGTGGGGTTCCTCCTCTTCGGCCCGGATTCGCTCCTCTCCGCCACCGCGGCCCAGGACCTGGGCGGCAAGAGCGAGGCCGGCACCGCGGCCGGGGTGATCAACGGGCTGGGCTCCATCGGCGCGGTGTTCAGCGGGGCGCTGGCCGCCTGGTGCAGCGCGCGCTTCGGCTGGGGCGCGCTGTACGCGCTCCTGGGCGGCGGCGCGGCGCTGTCCGCCGCCATCCTGCTGCCCTACGCGCTCCGGCGGCCGGCCTGAATCCTGGTTACACTCCGCGGCATGGAATGGGTGACCGAGCCGCCGTGCACCGAGCTGGACGTGGAGCGTGACGACCTCGCCAAGGGGATGCTGATCCTCAAGGGCCCCCGCGGCATGGCGCGGGCGAAGGGCGGCCTGGTGGCGGCGATGGGCGCGGCCTTCGCCGCGGGCGCGGTGGCCTTCCTCCGGATGCCGTTCCCCAAGGCGTGGAAGCTCATCCCCGCGGCCATGGCGATCACCGGCGGCGGCATGGCGGCCGCGGGCGCGGTGGCGGCCATCTCGGACGTGCGGATCCAGGTCGAGCGCGGCAAGGGCATCCGCTGGACCTGGCGCCCGCGCCCGGCCCCGGAGCGCGAGGTCTTCCTCCCCGCCAAGGAGATCTCCACCTTCGAGGTGAAGACGAACATCACCCGCACCAGCAACGAGTTCTCCTTCCAGGACCGCTCCGAGACCACCTTCTCCCTGATGGTCATCGACAAGCAGGCGAAGGCCTACGCCATCGAGGTGTTCCACCTCCACTCGCAGGCGGAGCTGCGGCGCGAGCAGATCGAGAAGGCGCTGGGCGCGAAGGCGAAGTCTTCGAGGCCGAAGTCGAAGAAGAAGGCGTCCGCCGCCTAGGCGCTAGAACAGCGCCTCCAGCAGCCGCCGGCACCCGTCCTGGATGGGCGCGGGGAAGAGCATCACCGGCGTGCCGAACAGCAGCGCCAGCGTCACCGACAGCATCCCCGCGTGCCGGTGGTGCTCCAGCGTCGTCTGCACCAGCGACAGGCCCAGCATCAGCGCCGCCGCCACCAGGAACGCCACCGGGAGGGAGAACCCCATCACCTTCAGCCCGGCCCCCATCGCCAGCACCGCCCCGATGTTGATGGCGTCCCGGCCGTTGGAGGCCCACCAATGGGCGGACTCGGTGGCGCGCAGCTTGAATTGCAGGCGTTCGAGCACCGCCGCCACCACCAGGGTGAGCAGGTAGCCGAAGGCGCCCGCCATCCGCCACGCCGGGTCCGGCGCCTGGAACTCCCCCAGCCCCGGAAGGTCCATCACGGGTCGGAAGCCTACGCCGCGGTGCGCTGGATGAAGTCGCCGATGGCTTGCAGGTCTTCCTGGGCCAGCCGGGTGAACCGGATGCCCATCCCCGCGGACCCGGGGCGGTTGACGTGGTAGCGCACCTCACCCACGGCGTGGAAGCCGTAGCCGGGCAGGTCCACCGCCAGCTCGACCGAGGTCCCGATGGGGATGGTGGGGCCGGTGAAGAACATCCCGGCGCGCGAGAGGGAGGTGCACTGGCCCCGGAGCGGCCCCCGCGGGCCTTCGGCGCGCGCCGGCACCCCGCAGGCCACCCGGGCGTTCTTCCGGCTATTGGTCTTGCTCGGCATGACAACTACCCTTAAACAGCCGGCCCGAGTGGCGCAACCCCCTCCGAGTGGTAGAAAGCGACTCCGATGAAAGACTTGTCCTTCGAGGCCACCGAATCCATCACCGCGCCGGAGAAGAAGGCGACGCGGGTCGAGCTACACCAGTGGTCGTGCGAGGTCTCCTCCGGGCCCGACAAGGGCCGCAAGGTGTCCACGCTGGATGCGCTGGTGCGCGTGGGCTCGGACCCCTCCAACGACCTGGTGCTCACCGACCCCACGGTGAGCCGCCGCCACATCGAGATCGAGCGCCGCGCCAACGGGCTGCTCCTGCGCGACCTGGGCAGCCGCAACGGCACCTTCGTCGAGGGAAGGCAGATCCTCCAAGTCTACCTCTCCCCCGGCGACAAGGTGGTCCTGGGGAAGACCAAGCTGGCGGTGAAGCAGGAGTCGAAGGCGACCTCGGTGGAGGTGGCCGGGGCGGACTCCTTCGGCGAATTGGACGGCATCTCCGACCAGATGCGGATGGTGTTCGCCGAGCTGCGGCGCATCTCCCGCGAGGACATGAACCTCCTCATCGAGGGGGAGACCGGCACCGGCAAGGAGCTGGCCGCCCGCGCGGTGCACGCCCACTCGGCGCGCCGCCACGGCCCGTTCCGGGTGGTGGACTGCAACCTCCTGTCGGAGGAGGCGGCGGACCGCGAGCTGTTCGGGTCCCTGCGCGGCGACGCGGACGCCAAGGGCGCCTTCGAGACCGCCTCCGGCGGCACCCTGTTCCTGGACGAGGTCGGCGAGCTGCCGCTGCAGATCCAGCCCAAGCTGCTCCGCGTGCTGGAGACGCGCGAGCTGCCGGCGGTGGGCGGCGAGAAGGCCCACGCGGTGGACGTGAGGATCGTGGCCTGCACCTCCAAGAACCTGGAGGAGGAGGTCCGGCAGAACCGCTTCCGCGGGGACCTGTTCTACCGGCTGGCGGTGGCGCGCGTGCGCATCCCGCCCTTGCGCACCCGGCGCGACGACATCCCGCTTCTGGCGCGGAACCTCCTCGCCGGCCTGTCGGTGCAGTTCGAGCTGACGCCGCAGACCATCTCGCTGTTCGAGGGCTACGACTGGCCGGGCAACGTGCGCGAGCTGCGCAACGTGCTGGAGCGCGCGGCGCTGATGCAGGAGACCGGCAACACCTCCTGGCTGGACTTCATGGCCAACCCGCCCAAGAAGGGCGGCGAGCCGCAGAAGCCGCTGGGCGCGGTGGTGGCGGCGCTGCCGTACCACGAGGCCAAGGACCGGGTGCTCTCCGACTTCGAGCGGATCTACTTCGCCGAGGTGATGAAGGACGCCAGCTTCGACATGAAGGTGGCGGAGCAGAAGACCGGCCTGTCGATGCAGAGCCTCTACCGCCTGCTCAAGAAGAACGGGCTGCGGTTGAAGGACCTCAAGAACGCCGAAGGGCTCGACAAGTAGGGACGCTTTCGGGCATACGCGCACCCCTCGATTTCCAACGGAGGGGCCGCATGTCGAACCGCATCGCCGTCGTCCTCGCGTCCGCGCTGGCGTTCGCCGCCGCGCTGGCGCTGGCCTGTGCCACGCCGAAGCCGGAGACCACCTCCGAACCGGTGGTGAAGATGGTCACCAGCACGGTGACCAACCAGACCTGGTTCGACCTGGCCAACTGCTTCGGCCAGGCGCCCTCCGTGCCGCCGCGCGCCTCGGACGGCGTGGTGGTGGGCCTGCTCCAGTCCGCCAACCCGCAGATCATGGAGTGCATGACGGACCCCAGGAACCGCGGGCCCAAGGAGCGCACCGTCATCACCGTGAGCACCAAGGTGCCGGAGACCGGCGTCCCCGAGCACACCATCACCTCCGACAACATCACCCCCGAAGGCGAGGCCTGCATCCGCGGCGTGCTGGCCAAGGTGATGCCCACCTTCACCCAGAAGGCGGCCGACGTGCTGATGCTGCCCAAGGGCGACAAGAACAAGAAGATGGAGGTGGTGGACGTCGGCAAGGACAAGGGGAAGGCGAAGGGCAAGGGCAAAGGCAAGGGGAAGGGCAAGGAGGAGAAGGACACCGGGCCGGTGACGGTGGGCGGCGGCGACGAGGTGAAGATCGACGAGGACGAGATGCACGCCCTCAAGGACCTGCCGCCCGGCACCGCCGCCGCGCTGGTGAAGTTCGTCCACGACGTGAAGGTGAACCCCACCATCCGCGGGGGCGTGAACGAGGTGTCGGAGGCGGCCGGGCAGATCCGCCTGGCGCTGCCGGCCATCTGCAACTGCTTCGAGCCGTGGCGGAGCGCGGACCCGGTGGCCTTCCAGCTGATGGCCGTCCTGCCGCACCCGCCCGACACCTCCGGAACGGACGGCGGGACGCCGCCGGCCGCCACCGAGAGCCCCGCCACCGTCACCATCACCGCGCCGGAGACGGACGCCACCGCCGCCACCGTGGGGTCCTGCGTGAAGGACCACGTGTCGAAGATGACGTTCAAGACGCCCGGCAAGGAGATGCAGGTCCCCTACAACTTCCAGTTCATCAACTCCGCCTCGGGGGTCCCGCTGGGCTCCGGCGAGGGCTGGGCGAAGTACCAGCAGATCGAGGAGATCAGCCGGCGCAAGGCGGCGGAGTCCGCCATCGCCGCCGGCGCCCGCTCCAGCGCCGAGACGCTCTACAACCAGCTCGTCACCAAGTTCCAGAAGAACAATTACTCGGTGGCGGTGAAGACCCTGGTCGACAAGTGCAAGGAGCTGCTCAAGGCGGACGACGCCTGGCAGGCCACCCTGCAGAAGCAGTTGGAGGTGGAGCAGCAGAAGAAGGACGTGGTGGCGGCGCTGGTGAAGGAGGACGCGGCGAAGTGGGCCGACGCGGACAAGGCCTCCACCAAGTCGGTGGACGCCATCACCGGCGACGTGGCCAAGTCCAAGTCGGTCCGCACCACCGACGAGAAGGCCTGCCCGGTCATCAAGGAGTGACGGCCATGGCCGAACGCTTCCGGCTGGACCTCGACGGCGTCGAGCTGAAGGACGGCAACGGGCGGGTGGTGTGCATCCTGCGCTGGCGCACCGTGCAGGGCCTGGTGCTGCGCCTGCCGGAGAGCGTGGACACCGTCGTCCCCTGGAGGCTGGTGGCGGAGGCCGCCCTCGACCTCCAGGGGGGCACGGTCCGGGTGCGGTTCCAGCCGGGGGCGGCCAAGGAGCTGACCTGGCTCCAGGCGTGGTCGGAGCTGGCCGGCCAGTGGACGGACCGGGCCGATCTGGAGGCCCCGCCCCGGTAGCCGCAGGGAAAGTCACGCGCTTGCGTCACGTCCGCCTCCCGGCGTCTCATGGAGAGACAGCGGGAGGTGGTCTCGTGCGTCGTCCCTCTGTCCTCGTCCTGGTCGCCGTCCTGGGGTGCGTCCCCGTCCACCGCAGCTCCAGCCGGCCGGGCGACAAGGCGGTCACCAGCCCCACCGGCGGCGTCGCCGACATGGAGCTGGAGCGCCACGTGCAAGCGGTCCACGTCAACGTGGTGGAGCGCGTCACCAACATCAGCTACTTCGACCTGGCGGTGTGCGAGCCGCCGGTCAGGATGGTGAGCGACGTCTACAGCGACGAGCAGCTGATGGCCGCGATCACCATGGCGCGCCCCCACGTGCTGGAGTGCCTGGTGCCCTCGGACCGGCGCGGGCGGAAGGAGGAGACCCACGCGGTGGTGACGGTGGTGGCCTCGCCCACCTCCGGGGTGGAGGCCACCGTGGGCGGCGACAACGTCACCGAGGCCGGCCAGACGTGCGTGCTGGAGGCGGTGCAGAAGGCGCTCTCCACCCTGCCGCCGTTGCCCAAGGGGTGGCCGCCGGTGGCGGCGGAGGTGGACTTCATCCACACCAAGGACACCCTGCCCAACGTGAAGAAGGGCGTGAACGAGCTGTCCGACGAGGCGGGGAAGATCCGGACGGCGCTCCCCTCCTTCTGCGGCTGCTTCGAGGCGTGGCGGGAGGCCCCCCCGCGGGAGATCGAGATGACGATCAACATGCGCCGCCCGAACGCGGACGAGGGCCGCGCCTACGAGGCGCCGTTGAGCATCCACCCGCACGGGGTGGTCATCCCCACCAAGCTGGAGGGCTCGGACGCGCAGGTGGCGGCCTGCCTCCAGGACAACATCCAGGCCATGGAGTTCAAGGTGCCGAGGCTGGAGGTGGACATCCCGTTCTACTTCACCTTCATCGACTCCCGGCGCGACGGCCCGGTGGACGGCCTGGCGCCGTGGCTGCAGCACAAGCAGCTGGAGGCGGTGCGCACCCGGCGCTTCGCGGAGCTGGCCATGGCCATGGGCGCGCGCTCGTCCGCGGCGCGCAACTACGACGCGCTGGTGGAGCGGTGGAAGCAGGACAAGTCGGTGAAGGTCGACGCGCTCGCCAGGTCGTGCCAGGGGCTGCTCCGCAGCGACGACGTGTGGGCCGCCGCGGCGCAGCGGAAGCTGGAGATGGAGAAGGCGTCGCTCCCGGTGGCCGCGCAGGTGGGCAAGGAGACGGTGCTGAACGCCAAGATCCTCGAGTCCGAGCGCGTGCTCGCCTCCGCGTCGGAGATCCGCAAGGAGGACGAGAAGGCCTGCCCGAAGACCTCCTGGAAGTACGTCCCCGGGCGCCCGGTGTGGCGGCAGGTGAAGCCACCCCACCCGTGACGGCCCGGCCGCGACCTCAGGCGGCCGCGTCGTCGTTGGCGGCCACGGCCTCCCGCAGCTTCACCGCCACCAGCTTGGAGATGCCGGGCTCCTCCATGGTCACCCCGTAGAGCGTGTCCGAGTACTCCATGGTCCGCTTGTTGTGGGTGATGAGGATGAACTGCGACTGGCGGGACATCTCCTTCACCATCTCGTTGTAGCGGCCGACGTTGCCCTCGTCGAGCGGGGCGTCCACCTCGTCCAGCAGGCAGAACGGGGTGGGCTTGATGAGGAAGATGGCGAAGATCAGCGAGACGGCGGTGAGCGCCTTCTCGCCGCCGGACAGCAGCGAGACGGACTGGAGCTTCTTGCCCGGCGGCTGGGCGACGATCTCCACCCCGGGCTCGCCGCCGGTCGGGTCGTCGGCGAGCACCAGGCCGGCGCGCCCCCCGCCGAACAGCCGCGGGAACACCTGCTGGAACTTCTCGTTCACCACCTCGAAGGTCTGCTGGAAGCGCTCGCGCGAGGTGCGGTCGATCTTCTTGATCGCCTGGGTGAGCTGGGTGAGCGACGCCTCCAGGTCCTTCTTCTGGCCGGAGAGGAACTCGAACCGCTGCCGCAGCTCCGCGTGCTCCTCGATGGCGGTGACGTTGATCTCCCCCATCCGCTCCACCTGCCCCCGCAGGTCCTTGACCTTCTGCTCCGCGCCGGCGGGCAGCCCGGGGGAGAGGTGCCAGCGGGACAGCTCGTGGTGGAGGTCCGCCTGGTGCCGCTCCTGGATCTGCGAGACCAGGTGCTGCATCTCCAGGGTCAGCTCGCGCTCCTGGAGCGAGATCTGCGAGAGGCCGGCGGTGAGCTGGTCCAGGTGGCCGCGCAGCTCGCGCAGGGCCCCCTCCTGCTCCTTCACTGCCGCCGCCTCCACCGCGTGGGCCGCCTTCCGCTCGTCCAGCGAGGCCGCCTTCTGGCCCAGCTCGGTCAGCCCGGCGGCGCGCCGGGCGGAGGCGGCGGTGATCTGCGCCGCCAGCTCCTGGAGGCGGGCGGAGCCCTGGTTGATGACCTCCTCCAGCTTGACCAGCCGCGAGGAGATCTCCTCCACCGTGGCGCGCAGCCGGCCGATCTCCGCCCTGCCCGCCTCGCCGCGCTCGGCGCTCTGGGCCACCTTCACCCGCAGCGCGGTGAGCTTCTCCGAGGCGCCCTCCGCCCGCGCGCGCAGCGACTCCAGCTCCGAGGCCCAAAGCCGCGCCCGCTCGTCCCGCCGGTCCCGGTCCGCCTGCCCGTGGAGCAGCTGACCGCGGAGCCCGTCCTCCTCCTGCTGGAGCGAGTCGAGCGTGGCGCGGTGGTGGGCGTCCTCCTTGTCGAGCACCTGCAGCCGCTCGCGCAGGCGGGACAGCTCCGCGCCCGCCTGGTGGAGGTCCTTCTCCTGGCCGGCCAGGCTGAGCTCCTCCGCGTGCTGGTGCTTGGCCAGGCCCTTGAGGACGCCCTCGGTGTGGCCCATCTGCTTCTGGAGCGAGTAGTGCCGGGTGAGCAGCTCCGTGTACTGCTCCTCCAGCGCCTTGACCTCCAGCTGCAGCTCGGCGATCTCGCGCTTCTTCTGCAGCGCGCCCACCGCCGGCCCCTCCAGCACGCCGCCGGTCACCGACCCGTCCGGCCGCAGCACCTCGCCGTCCAGCGTCACCAGCGTGAAGGCCCGGCCGTCTCCATCGGCGTGCGCGCGCGCGGCGGCCAGGTCGGGGAGGATCCGCACCTCGCCCAAAAGCGACGCCACCAGCGGGCGCAGCGCGTCCTCACACCGGACCACGTCCATCGCCGAGGTCACGCCCTCCGGCGGGGGCGCCACGGGCGCGGGCAGCTCCCCGGCAGCGGAGACGGCGGGGACGAAGGTGGAGCGCCCTTCCGAGAGCGCCTTGAGGTGCTCCACGAAGAGCAGGCCCTTGCTCCGGTCCTCCACCACCACGTGCTGCAGCCGTTCGCCCAGCGCGGCCTCCACGGCCTTTTCGAACCGGGCCTCGGTGGCGATGACGTCCGACACCAGCCCGAACACGCCCTCCTCGCGCGCCCGCTCCCCCACCTTGAGCATCACCGCGCGCACGCCGCGGTCGAAGCCCTCGTAGTTGCGCTGGATCTCCTCCAGCGACTGGAGCCGGCTGCGCTTGTCCGAGTGCGCCTCGCGGGCGCCGATGACGCGGATCTCGCTCTCGGCGAAGGACTGGCGCGTCTCCAGCAGCGACGCCTCCTCGTGGCCGCGGCGCTCGGAGATCTCCTGGGCGGTCTGGCGGGTCTCCAGCACCTTGCGCGCCACCTCCCCGCGCGCGCTCTCCCGGTCCGCCTCCTCCGCCCGCAGCACGTCCGCCTCCGCCCGCCCCTTCTCCCGCCGCGCCTCCACGTCCACCCGGCGCCGCTGGAGGTTCTCCAGGTTGCTCTGCAGGGTGGACAGCCGCGCCGCCGCGTCCACCAGCTCCGCCCGCTCGGCCTCCAGCTGCCCCGACACCGACGCCTGGAGGTCGGAGGCGCGCTTGAGCTCCTCCTGGCAGACCTGCAGCTCGACCTCGTCCTCCTTCCAGGCGCGCAGCAGCTCCGCCACCTCCACGTCCCGCTGGTCCGCCTGGGCCTGCGCCTCCGCCCGGCGGGCGAACAGCGCCGCCACTTCCGCGCGCGCGTCCGCCACCCGCTTCTCGGTCTCCTGCGCGTCGCCGGCCCAGTGCTGGAGGTTCTGCTCGTCCAGCCGGTCCTGCGACTCCAGCTGGTGCACCTCGAAGGAGAGGACGTCCAGCTCGGCGGCGTCCTGGTCCAGCCGCTGCCGCCGCGACTCGATCCCCTCCTCCAGCGCGCGCAGCCGGTCCAGCGCCTCCCGCTCCTCGGTGGAGAGGTTCTCCAGCCGGGCCTGGAGCACCTTGCCGGAGGCGATCAGCTCGAGGAAGCGGTGGGAGGCCTGGTGCAGCTCGATCTCCCGGATCTCCGCCTTCAGCTTCTTGTACTTCTCCGCCTTGCGCGCCTGGCGGTCCAGGCTGTCCAGCCGCTTCTCCAGCTCCTGGACGATGTCGTTCACCCGCAGGAGGTTCTGCTGGGTGAGCTCCATCTTCCGCTCGGCCGCCTTGCGCCGCGCCTTGTACTTGGTGACCCCGGCGGCCTCCTCGATCAGCGCGCGCCGGTCCTCCGGCTTGGCGGAGACGATCATCCCCACCCGGCCCTGCTCGATGATGGAGTAGGCGGCCTTGCCCACGCCGGTGCCCAGGAACAGCTCGGTGATGTCCAGCAGGCGGCAGATGGCCTTGTTGATCAGGTAGTCCGAGTCGCCGTTGCGGAAGAGGCGGCGGGTGACGGTGATCTCCGGGAAGCCGGCGTACTGCGGCGCCAGCGCGTCCGCCGCTTCGACCTTGAAGGTGAGCGACACCTCGGCCATGGAGAGCGGCGGCTTGCTCTCCGACCCGTTGAAGATCACGTCCTCCATCCCGCGGCCGCGCAGGTTCTTCGCGCTCTGCTCGCCCATCACCCAGCGGATGGCGTCCACCACGTTGGACTTCCCGCAGCCGTTCGGCCCCACCACGCCGGTGATGCCGTCGTCGAAGGTGAACACCGTTTGGTCCATGAAGGACTTGAACCCGGTGATGTCCAGCCGCTTGATCCGCATGGCACCTCGCGCGTGAACGGGCCGCGGACCTGTAGCATGTCGAGATTTCGCGGATCAAGCGTGGCGCTACGTCGGGTGACGCTATTCGTATGGTCACGTCAAACCCCAATGCGTCCGGGGCCGGTAAATCGGCCCGGGCGCGATCCGCGAGCAGAGATCTCCGGGGCGATCACCTCCCGCACTCCGCGCGTGGGCGGGGCGGGAATCGCGCTGGCGGAACCGGGTGGAAACAGCGACGCTGGTCGGCGGTGCCCCCCCACGGAGGAAGTCCCAAAATGAAGCAGCAGATACCGCGGAAGTGGTTGTGGAGTGCGGCGGCGGCGGCGCTGGCGGCGTGCAGCGGCGCGCAGGGTCCCCAGGGCCCCGAGGGTCCCCCGGGACAGCAGGGCGCCACCGGTGCGGCTGGTGCGGCCGGTGCGGCCGGGCAGAACGCGCTGGTGGCGGTCGCGGCGGAGGCGGCCGGCGCCAACTGCTCGGGCGGAGGTATCTCGGTCAGGAGCGGCATCGACTCCAACGGCAACGGCACCCTGGACGCGGCGGAGGTGACGAACACCTCGTACGTCTGCAACGGCTCGCTGGACACGCCGGCGCAGGTGCTGGCCAAGGTGGAGACGGTGGACGGCGCCGGCTCCGGCCTGGACGCGGACCTGCTCCAGGGACAGTCGCTGGACACGGTGTCGCCTGCGGGGACGGTGGTGGCGTTCGCCGGACCCGCCGGCAGGGTGCCCACCGGCTGGTTCCTCTGCGACGGCCGCGCGATCAGCCGCACCACCTTCGTCAAGCTGTTCAACGCCATCGGCGTATTCCACGGCATCGGCGACGGCACCAGCACCTTCAACATCCCCGACTACCGCGGCCGGTTCCTCCGCGGCGTGGACTACACGGCCAACCGCGACCCGGACCACAACGCCCGCACCGTCGTCGGCGCGGGCACCGGCGTGGTGTCCAACGAGGTCGGGTCGGTGCAGGCGAACGCCACGGCGCGCCCGAACAATGCCTTCGGCACCGACTTCCAGGGGAACCACACCCACGGCAACGGGAACTTCAACCAGTTGCTGGAGGGCGCGGGCTCGCCCCCGTTCGGCAGCGTCACGCCCACCGGCTTCGACAACGGCGGCAACAACGAGCTGGACATCCTCAACCACGCCACGATGCTGACCGCCGGCGCGCACACGCACACCATCACCGGCGGCGGCGACAACGAGACCCGGCCGCTGAACGGGTACGTGAACTACATCATCAAGTTCTAGTGGAGAGCTCCGCCTGGAGCCGCCGCCGGTCCACCTTGCCGGCGGCGGTCTTCGGCAGCTCCGCCAGGAACGAGAAGGACCGCGGCACCTTGTACTTGCCCAGCCGCTGGAGGCAGAAGGCGGTCAGCTCCTCCGCGGTGACCGGGCGCTTGAGCGCCACCACCGCGGCCGGCACCTCGCCCCACTTCGGGTCCGGCGCGCCCAGCACCGCCGCCTCCGCCACCGCCGGGTGGCCGGCGAGCACCGCCTCGATCTCCGCCGGGTAGACGTTCTCCCCGCCGGAGATGATCAGCTCCTTCTTGCGGCCGACGATGGCGTGGAACCCCTCCTCGTCCACCCGGCCCAGGTCGCCGGTGTGCAGCCACCCGTCCGCGAAGGTGCGGGCGGTCTCCTCCGGGCGCTGCCAGTACCCGGCGCACACGTGCGGCCCGCGGATCAGCACCTCCCCCACCTCGCCCGGCCCGCATTCCCTCCCCTCGGAGACGATCCGCACTTCCACCTGCGGCAGCGGGAAGCCCACCGACCCCAGCTTCTCGCGCACCCGCTCCCTGGGCATGCCGAAGTTGTTGGGGCCGGCCTCGGTCAACCCGTAGCCCATCCGGAAGTCCACGCCGCGCGCCCAGAAGGTCTCGAACACCGGCGGCGGGCACGGCGCCCCGCCGGTGATCACCAGCTTCAGCGGCGCGAAGTCCACCGACCCGAAGCCCGAGTGGGCTTGCAGGGTGAGGAACATGGTGGGGACGCCGAAGTACAGGCTGATCCGCCGGGCCGCCACCAGCTCCAGCACCCGGTCCGCGGAGAAGGCCTTGCAGACGATGGAGCGGCCGCCGATCAGCACCAGCGGCGAGGTGAAGACGTTCAGGCCGCCGGCGTGGAAGAGCGGCGCGTCCAGCAGCGCGCAGTCGTCCTGGGTCAGCCCCCAGCCGGCGGCGGTGTTCACCGCGTTGGCCATCACCGAGCGGAAGGTGAGCACCGCGCCCTTGGGCAGCCCGGTGGTGCCGCCGGTGTAGCAGAGCGCCCACGCGTCGTCGGGTCCCACCGGGGCCGGGCGCACCGGGGCATCGGAGACCTTCTCCCGCTCGGAGAAGTGGACGTCCCCCGCGGCGGCGGTCTCCGGATCCAGCGGCACGAAGCGCCGCAGCGGCGTGGCCGCCGACCGGAGCACCTCCACCTGGGAGGCGAAGTCCGGCCCGTAGACCAGCACGGAGGCGCCCGAGTCCCGGACCAGCTCCTGCAGTTCCACCGGGGAGAGGCGCCAGTTGAGCGGCTGGAAGACGGCGCCCAGCTTCCCGCAGGCGAACCACAGGTCGAGCATCTCCACGCAGTTCATGGAGAGGACCGCCACCCGGTCCCCGCGCCCCACCGACAGCCGCTCCGCCAGGAAGCGCGCCGTCCGGTCGGCGTCCGCGTTCCAGCGCGCGTACGTCAGCTCCCCGCGCCGCCCCACCCGGTCCACCAGCGCCACGCGGGACGGCGTCAGGTCCGCCCGCATCCTCAGCCAGTCGTTCACCGCCGCCATGGTGCCCTTGACACTGTCACAGCAGCAGTGCTAATCGCAATATGAAACATGAGTCACTCGTCAACTTCGCAGCCGCCGGCGGCTCCGGGGCCGGGGCGGTACGCGGCGGTGCTCTCCACCGGGCGGTGCGTCCCGGAGCGGATGCTCACCAACGCGGACGTGGAGCTGGTGCTGGGGGCGAAGGTGGACGAGTGGCTGCGGGCGAACGTGGGCATCGAGCGCCGGCACCTGATGGCGGAGGGCCAGGCGACCTCGGACCTGGCGGTGGCGGCGGCGCGGCAGGCGCTGGAGCGGGCGAAGGTGCGGCCTGACGAGCTGGACCTGATCGTGGTGGCCACCGACACCCCGGACTACCTCAGCCCGGCCACCGCGGCGGTGGTGCAGCACAAGCTGGGCGCGGCCGCCGCGGGCGTGTTCGACGTCAACTCCGCCTGCGCCGGCTTCGTGAGCGCGCTGGACGCGGCGGGGAAGATGCTGGTGGCGGACGAGGCGTACCGGCGGGTGCTGGTGGTGGGCGCGTACGGGATGTCGCGCTTCATCGACTGGAAGGACAAGCACACCTGCACCCTGTTCGCGGACGGGGCGGGGGCGGTCCTCCTGGGGGCCAGCGACCGGCCGGGCCTGATGTTCGGCAAGCTCACCGCGTCCGGCGAGTACCACGACGCGCTGGGCATCTACGTCGGCGGCACCGCGCGCCCGGCCACGCCCGAGACGGTGCAGGGGCAAGGCAAGCCGTCGGTGCGCTTCGTGCGGAAGTTCCCGCCCACCTACAACACGGACCGCTGGCCGCCGCTGGTGAAGTCGCTCCTGGCGCGGGCGGGAATGACGGTCTCCGACGTGCAGCTGTTCGTCTTCACCCAGCTCAACCTCCGCACCATCGAGGCCACCATGGGGGCGCTGGGCCTGCCCATGTCCCGGACCCACTGGACGATGGACAAGTGGGGCTACACCGGGTCGGCCTGCATCCCGATGACCCTGGACGACGCGGCGCAGGCCGGGAAGCTCCGGCCGGGCGACCATGTCATCCTCTGCGCGACCGGGGGCGGGCTGGCCACCGCCGCCGTCCTCCTTCGCTGGGGAGCCTGACCATGACCGAGAGCGCCGTTCCCTGGTGGAAGGAGCCGACCCGGGGCCAGTGGATGAGCTTCCTGGCCGCGTGGATCGGCTGGGTGATGGACGCGTTCGACTTCACCATCTACATCCTGGTGGTGCCGGACATCGTCAAGGACGTGGGCGTCACCCAGACCTCGGCGATGTGGATCCTCACCCTGACGCTGACCTGCCGGCTGCTGGGCGGGATGGTGGCGGGCGCGGCCGCGGACAAGTGGGGCCGCAAGCTGCCGCTGATGCTGTCGCTGCTCTGGTTCGCGATCTTCGACGGGTCGATCTTCTTCGCCCACTCCTACCTGACCATCCTGGTGCTGCGGACGCTGTTCGGGTTCGGGATGGGCGCGGAGTGGACGGCCGGCGCCACGCTGGCGATGGAGAACTGGCCTCAGCGCAGCCGCGGCATCGCCTCCGGCATCCTCCAGGGCAGCTGGGCCATCGGATTCTTCCTGGCGGCCCTGGCGTCCGAGTTCGTGGTGCCGGCGCTCGGCTGGCGGTGGCTGTTCCTGATCGCGGTCGCGCCGGCGCTGCTGGCCCTCCCCATCCGCATCTGGGTGCCGGAGAGCCCGGAGTTCCTGGCGCGGAAGGGGGGGCCGGTGAAGCGGGAGCCGCTCTGGGACCTGTCCGCCTTCCGCGGCCAGTGGACGGGGCTGGCGCTCTCCGTCCTGCTGATGGCGCTGGGCTTCGCCGTCTACTACGGCCTGGTCGGTCCGTACCCGTCGATGCTGGAGAAGGTGCACGGGCTGGACACCATCCGGCGCGCCCGCCTCGTGCAGCTGTTCAACGTGGGCATGCTGGGCGGCGCGGCGGTCTTCGGGTGGCTGGCCGGCCGCCGCGGCGCGCGGGTGGCCATCGGTCTCCCCGCCGCGGCGATGGTGCTGTGCCTGCCGCTCTACGTGGGGCTGGGCGTCAAGCCGGACCTGCTCTGGGTGGGCGCGATCCTGGGCGGCGTGTTCGGCGCCGGCTTCTGCGGGGTGACGCCGCTGTTGCTCACCAACTTCTTCCCGGCCGCCGTGCGCGCCCGGTCGGTGGGGTTCGCGTACCACGCCGGCGCCTTCGTCGGGGCCTTCGTGCCCACGGCGATCACCGCGCTGTCGGAGCACGCCGGGCTCACCCTCGCCTGGTCCCTGGCGCTGCTCACCGGCGCGTCGCTGGTGCTCCTGGTGGCCGCCCTGTTCATCCCGTTCAAGCAGCTCGAAGCGCCGCCGCGCGCCGCCGTCTCACCCGACTCCGCGGCCGTGACCGCCTGACGTTTCCCCCGCAACAACGAGGTCCAACACGATGAAGCACCTCACTCTGCTGTCGGCCGTGGCCTGCCTTGCCCTCTGCGCGTGCCAGCCGCCGCCCATCCCACCGATGGACGAGAAGCTCTCCTACCGGGACGACCTCACCGTCCACCCCGCGTGCAACGTCAACGGGCTGACCTACACCGCGGCCACCATCACCGGGTTCACCTGCGCGGCGAAGGAGTACGCGTTCCCGCAGGGCGTGAGCGAGGACACCCACAAGCCCATCGTCCTGCTCTTCCACGGCAACTCCTCCAGCCCGGCGGACTTCGAGACGTTCTCGGGCGACAGCGCCGCCACGCCCATGCTCTCCGAGCGGCTGGTGGCGGCGGGCTTCAAGACCTACGCGGTGGACTTCCGCTACCTCACGGTGGACGACCCCTCCTCGTCGAACCCGGCGAAGAACTTCGACCACGCCTGGGCCACGCCCATCGCCGAGCACTTCATCGAGTCGGTGATGAAGGCCAACCCGAGCCGGAAGGTCTCCATGGTGGGCTTCTCGCTGGGGACCACCATCATCCGCGACGCGCTGAGGCGGCTGGCGGTGAAGGGCGGGTTCGACTGGTCCCGCGTGCAGGACCTGGTGCTGACGGCGGGCGCCAACCACGGCGTGTCCAGCTACCGGCAGCTCTGCGATCCCAACAACACCAGCATGCGCAACACCGTGGCCTGCCAGTTGGGCGACCGCACCGCGTACACGCCGACCGAGTTCCTCTCCCTCGTGAACGGCGAGGCGGACGCCTGGGACACCCCGTGCGCGGACGGCGAGCACGCGTTCGGCGTGGGCAGCCAGTGCTACGGCCACAAGGTCCAGTACACCACCATCGTGATGAAGGACGTCTCGCAGGGGACGTACCAGGACGAGTTCGTCTCCGAGGCCAGCGCGCAACTGGGCGGCGCGGACAACCAGAAGCTCGAGCTGACCGACAACGACGCCACCAACTACTTCTACAACGGCCTGTTCAAGAACCACTTCGGCTCCATCCGCAGCGAGCACGCGCTGCAGATCGCCGTGGACGCGCTGAGCAACTAGGCATGCACGCGCTCCTCCTGGCCGTCCTGCTCGGCGCCGAACCCACGGGGTTCCACCCCGAGCTTCACCCCATCCTCCAGGTGGCGGGCGGCCTGGAGGGAGAGCTGCCCTGGGCGGCGACGTACCGGGTCCCCCGGCTCACCACGCAGATGGTGAGCCGGTTCGGGCTGCGCGCCGCGCTCGCCGACTGGATCGACGCGGAGAGCGAGTTCGAGGCCAACGCCGGCTACCACGGCGCCTCCACCTGGGAGGGGCAGGCCGCCCTCTCCGTCCGCAACCAGCTGATCCGCTTCCGCGGCGCCCGGTGGAAAGTGGAGGTGGGGCGGGTCACGGACGAGGCGAGCGTCGACTACTTCTCGCAGCACGTGGCGGACTTCCTGATCGCGGACCCGTTCACGCGCGACCCGTTCCTCTACACCGGGTACAACCGCGGCAACGGCGTCCTGGGCACGTTCGACGTGACGCCGTCGCTGCGGCTGGGGTTCACCGCCAACGCGGGCAACCCGGTGTCGCTGACGGGGAGCCTCCCCATCGGCGGCGCGTTCACGCCCTTCGAGCGCTTCTACATCCAGCCGTACCAGGCGGTGAACCAGGTGGCCAACCACTACCCGGACGACACCTTCCAGATGTACCTGCTGGCGCCGTCCGTCGTCTGGAGCGCCGGCCCGGTGGAGGTGAAGGCGGAGGTGCAGGGCTACCAGGTGGACACGAACACCACCAACGCCTTCGACTGGTTCATCTACGGGTTCAACGCTCGGGCGTCGGGGAGGGTGAAGCTGCTGGACGGGAAGCTGCAGGGCTTCGCCAACCTGGCGTTCGACCGGAACGACGTGGTGGACCCGGCGACGCAGCGGCTCTTGCCCGACAAGTACGTCTCGTTCTGCTCGGGGGTGGGGCTGGACTTCAACTACGCGGGCGCCAACGGGGTGGGGGCGCAGTACGTCCGCATCCAGTACCGGACCGGGGGCGGCGTCATCACCACCCTCCAGTACGCCAACCTGGGGACGACGTACTGGCTCACCCCGCAGGTGTCCCTGGGGGCGCGGCTGGCGTTCTCGCTCCGCCACGAGATCAACTCCGGCGTGCCCGACATCGGGGACGTGGCCTTGTTCGCGACCACGCGGGCGCTGGTCTTCTGATGAATCGCATGGATTCCTTGACTCGGGGCGGAAGGGCCGCGAAGAACGAAGCCATGGACCGCCCTTCCCCCGCTCCCGAGGAGCGCACCCTCACCGAGAGGGGACGGCGGACCCGCCAGAAGTTGCTGGAGGCCGCGGAGGCGGTGTTCGGCGAACGGGGCTACGAGCACGCCTCGGTGGCGGAGATCACCCAGCGCGCGGGCGTGGCGCAGGGGACGTTCTACGTCTACTTCCCGGACAAGCTGACGGTGTTCGTGAAGCTGGTGGACGACCTGGGGGACCGCCTCCGCGCGGAGATCCGCCAGGGCATCGCCGGCCTCACCGACCGCATCGACGTCGAGCGGGAGGGCTTCCGCTCCTTTTTCAAGTTCGTCGCCCGCCACCGGGCCCTCTACCGCATCGTCCGCCAGGCCGAGTTCGTCGACCGGGCGGCCTTCGAGCGGTACTACCGGCGGATGGGCGACGCGTACGCGAAGGGACTGAAGGCCGCGGCCGAGAAGGGGCAGATCGAGCCGCTGGATCCCGAGGTCACCGCCTATTGCCTGATGGGGCTGGCGGACTTCCTGGGCATGCGCTTCATCCTTTGGGAGCCGACCGCGCCGCCCATCGACCGCGTGTTGGAGCAGGCGATGGAGCTGATCCGCCACGGGATGGAGCCGGCGGCCCGGCGCGGCAAGAAGCGGTGATCACCTGGGCGCAGGTGGTGAAGCTGGCGAAGGCGTACCCCGGCGTGGAGGAGACCTCCTCCTGGGGGAACCCTTCGCTGAAGGTGAAGGGGAAGCTGCTGGCGGTCCTCAAGGACGAGGAGACGCTGGTGCTGCGGCTGCCGATGGAGATGAAGGACTTCCTCCTCGGCGCGGACCCGGAGCTGTTCTGGACCACGCCGCACTACGACGGGTACGCGGCGGTCCTGATCCGGCTGAAGCGGCTGAAGATGGCGGAGCTGAAGGACCTGGTGCAGCGGTCGTACGAATTCCAGACTCGACCGAAGCCGAAGGCCCGGGTGAAGGCGAAAACGCGCTGATGGCGTGGCGAAGAGCAGCCGTTGCGTCCTTGCTGGCCGCGGGTTGCGCCACGCTTCACGAGGCCGGAACCGGCGGCTCGGGACACTGGCCTGACTACGACGCCGGGGACGAGGCGCTCCTGGCGCCGTTTCTCGCCTGCGCCTCACAGGCCGAATTCGTCGAGTTGCAGCAGGGTGTGGACATGCCGCGCCTGGTGGCGGCGCTGGACGACTGGTCCGCCGTCCTGGTGGCTGCGGGTGGAGAGCCGGCCGCCCTCGCTCTCCATGAGGCGGAGGGAGATGTCCCCCGGGCAAGGGCCTTCCTGGCCAAGGCTGAAGCCGGGGCGGGCGGCGCAAGCCTCGGGAAGGCGGTGGGCGGGGTCGCCGCGCTGGTGGACGAGGCCGCGGGACTCACGGCCGAGGTGGTGGAGGCCAAGCTCCTCGAAGCCGAGGCAGAGTCGGCTGGGTCGCGCCTCCCGGCGGATCCGGTCCTGCTGGAGCAGTTGCGGCCCAGGGCGGACGCGCCTCCGACGGGAGTGCCGGAGGGCTTCAAGCCGTGGAAGGACTACGTCGCCTACCGGGAGCGACGCCTCGCGGAGCTGAAGGCAGGGAAGAAGGTAGAGGGCCCCCTGGTGTGGGACGCCTACCAGCGGATGATGGGGCACTTCGCCCGCGGCCTGGCGTTCGAGGGCACGATGGTGAATCTCTTGCGCGACGACGCGAAGCTGCCCAGGCCGAAGAGGCGGTGGCTCGGGGCGTTCAGCCAGCCATCGATTGAAACCAACGTCGGAGTATCCAAGCCCGGCGTCTCCGGCTTGCGCTACGCCGACGTGCTGGTCATTGAGAGGGACCCCGAGCAGCCGCCTCGCTTTGAGTCGTTCAGCTTCAAGAGCCGGGACTTCAGCGGCTTCGTCAAGCCTGGACCTGTAGCCACGCAGATGAAGGCGGACGCGGCTGCGGCGCTGCGCTTCTACGGCGAGACGCTCGACATCCGCCGGCGTCCCCTCAAGTACCTCGGTCCGAAGGTGCAGATTCACAGGGTGCGCCTCGTCTACGAAGGCGGCGCGCTCAAGCCCGACCTGAAGCTCTTGCCCGAGGTGCTCAACGATGTTCAGGAAGACATCGCGGGCGTGGAGGTTATCGTGCAGTGAAACCGATCTATCCCAACGATCTTCCGCCGGATGATGATCTGGTGCTTGCCTTCGACAGCGTCCACGACCCGAACGCACCCCTGGATCGCGAACTGGAGCCGCTCCTTCAGGGACTCGAAAGCTTCGCGAGTGACTGGATGCCGGAGATCACCTACGGAAAGCAGGACCACGCGTATTCTCGCGCAGCCGTCGCGCGGGCCTTCGACGAGGCACGCGAAGAAGGAAAAACGTTGATCGGGCTCTACCGCACCAAGCTACCAGCCATGGATGGCTGGATCGAGCTCGGACCGGAGAGCCAATACCGCACCCATTTCCGCTTGAAACCGCTGTCTCACTTTGAGACGGAGGACCGAAGCCGCAGCGTCGTGAACGTCGTCCGCGCGTGGGCCGAGCATCTCCCGATTGAATACGCTGGCGCCACCGCCGGGATTGAAGGCGAGCTCAGGCTTCTCCACGCGTACAAAGATGAGGAGAAGTGGTGGTCCGTACGCGACAAGGTCTACGACGTCTCCTGGCTCAACGTCTTCGGGCCCAGGTTGGTCGAGACCGTCGGCCGCCAGCGCATGCTCTCCACGCCGGCGTACCTGGTGGAGGAGTTTCCGAGTGGAGCCGTCCTCATCGTGACATGGCCCATCGTCACGGAGTTTGCCCGCGACGAGGCCCGCCAGGCCCAGGCGCGAGCATTGGCGCACCTCCGGCCCGATCTGGGCTACGACCTCGTCCTGCGCACGCTCCGCGCGCGGAGCGCCGCGCTCGTCCCGGTCGAACCCAACTTCCACCCGGACATCGCGCACCTGCTGTCGCGCATCGTGGAAGTGCACTGGACCGGCCTACGCCATACCAAGACCGCCGAGCTCAACGCCTACCGCCCCCCCGAACCGGAGGAGTGGCTCCCCGCGGATGCCGCTCCCCTCTCCGACGTGCCGGACCGCAAGGCCGCGATCGGCCAGATCTACTACGCCGCCGAGCACCTCGTCGCCCTCCTCCACAACGACATACCGGACCTCTTCAAGGAGACGCCCGCGTCTCTCACCGACCTCGACGTCCTCTTCTGGCACGAGGACTGGCCCCCGAACCGCGACCGGAAGCTCCTCGACGAAACCCTGGTGCCAGCCATCGGCGCATACCTGGGCGGGGTGCTGGTGGAGAATCTCGGCGGGGAGTGGATCCCTCGAAAGAAGATGGAGGAGTCACTGGTCCGCGTGGGCAACCGCGCCTGGCTGCCGTTCACGCGGGCCTGGCGCTACATGCGAACGACCGACTCCCTGCTGGACTACTCCCTGACGCAGCTCTACCGCGTGGCGGAACGGCACCGGGGCTGAGGACGCTGATGCCATCGCTGGACTTCTGGTTCGACTTCGCCTCCACGTACTCGTACCCGGCCGCGATGCGCGCGGGCGTGGAGCTCCGCTGGCGCCCGTTCCTCCTCGGGCCGATCTTCTTCGAGCAGCAGGGCATCAAGGACTCGCCGTTCAACGTCAACCTCGTCCGCGGCCGGTACATGTGGCGCGACCTGGAGCGGATCTGCGCCCGGCAGCGCATCCCGTGGCGAAAACCGTCCGTCTTCCCGCGCAACTCCACCCTCGCCGCCAAGGTGGCCTGCGCGGTGGAGACGGAGCCGTGGCTCCCGGCGTACGCCCGCGCCGTCTTCACCGCCAACTTCGCCGAGGACCGCGACATCTCCGACCGCGCGGTGCTCTCCGGCATCCTGACGTCCCTGGGCCAGGACGCCGCCGCGGTGCTCGCCCGCGCGGAGGCGCCGGGCAACCCGCTCCGAGCGCGCACCGAGGAGGCCAAGCGGCTGGGCCTCTTCGGCGCGCCCACGTTCGTGGCGGGGACCGAGCTCTTCTTCGGCCAGGACCGGATGGACGAGGCGCTCGAGTGGGCCCGGGCTACGGCAACGGCTTGATGCCCAGCGCCTGGTCCAGCTCCGAGACCTGGTAGCGGACGCCGTCCTTGATCACCACCCGCACCTTCCGGATGTCGGAGACGTTCTTCGACGGGTCGCCGTCCACCAGGATGAGGTCCGCCAGCTTGCCCGGCGCCACCGACCCCAGCTCCTTGTCCTTCTTCATCACCCGCGCCGCGCCCAGGGTGGCGATCTGCAGCACCTTGGGGGCCGGGATGCCGGCGTCCGCGTACAGCTCCAGCTCGCGGTGGAGCGAGGAGCCGGCGAGCGAGTCCGTGCCCGCGACGATGGGCACCCCGGCGTCGTAGAGCGCCCGGGTCATCTTCTCCATCTGCTTGAACGAGTCCTCGTACCGGTTGGCATCCATCCCCTTGGGGACCTGCAACCCTCCGTAGAGGAACCCGCGCCGGATCTGCGCCGGGAAGCGGTCCGCCACCGCCGCGTAGCTCTTCGACATCCGCCCTGGCTTGTCGTTGAACATGCCCTCGAAGGTGACCAGCGTCGGGTCCACCACCGTCTTCTTCTCCAGCAGCAGCTGGATGAAGTCCTTCACCTTCGGCGAGGCGAGGTCGATCTCCGCCGCGTGCGCCCCCACCTCGGTGAAGCGCTGCGGCGTCCGCGTGTCCTTCACGTCGAGGAAGTTGAGGAAGATCATGTTCATGTGCTGGATCTCGTCCGCCCCCGCGCGCACGAAGTCCGCCGCCTTCATCCCGTTGGGGACGTGGCCGGACAGGCGCATCCCGCGCTCGTGGGCGGCCTTGGCGATCACCGGCACCAGCTCCGGCTTGAGCGAGCTGTACACCTTGATCTGCACGTACCCGCCCCGCTTGGCGTAGTCGTCCACCGCCGCCTTCGCCTCCGCCTCGTTGTCGGCGAACACCTTGGTCGGTCCCTGGTACGGCCCGCGCCCGTCGATGAACCCCGCCGCCAGGATGCGCGGCCCGATCTGCTCGCCCGAGTCGAACCGCTTGCGGGTGCGGGCCAGCTCGTCCGCGTCGTTGGCCAGGTCGCGCACCGAGGTGACCCCCGACTCGATGTGGAGCAACCCATCCGTGGCGGGGATGTGCACGTGCATGTCCCACAGCCCGGGGAGCACCGCCTTCCCCGCCGCGTCGATCACCTCCGCGCCCTGGGGGACCTTCACCTCGCCGTCCTTCCCCACCGCCTCGATGGTGTGGCCCCGCACCACCACCGTCTGCCCGGGGACCATCCGCGCGCCCTCGGCGTCGAAGAGGTTGGCGTGCACCACCGCCAGGACGCCGCCCGCGGGCTTGTGGGCCAAGGACTTCGCCAGCGACGCGGCCCGCGCCACCTCCCACGCCTCCTGCTCCTTCACCATCTCCGGGATGGCGCCCTCGAAGCCCTCGGGGACGGTGGAGTTCCAGGTGGACGCCGACGCCGCGAGCTGGCCGTCGTCGCTCAGCCATGCCGGGAACGGGGAGAAGCTGAACCCGGAGACGGCCCAGAGCGTGAACGCCCGCGGCTTGCCGCCCGCCGGCGTGAGCTGGACCGTCTTCACCGCCTCGCTCTTCGCCTCGCCGGCGGGGAGCAGCGGCAGCGTATGGCCGGGGGCCGCCTTCAGCGCCAGGAGCAGCAGCCGACCCTCCTCCGGCGTGCCGTTGAGGCTGGAGTAGAAGGCGTTGGCCGGCGGGTTCTTCGCCTCGCCCTGCTCGGCGCGGTTCTTCCAGCGCGCCACCCCGCCCGCGCGCTCGAAGTGCTCCTCCACCTTGTCCTTGAAGTAGTCGACCCCGGAGACCTCGATCTTCGTCGGCACGTCGTCCGGGCCCACCGAGATCTTCTCGTCCACCTTGGGCCCGCGGCCCCGGTCGTTGAACTCGAAGTGGACGGAGATCGTCCCGGGGGCGACCTCCGCGGTCTGGAACCCGGACTTGTTGACCAGGGAGCTGATGACGTTGGATTTGACGGTGACGGCGGTGCCGGCGCCCGCGGCGAGCGCACCCAACAGAACGAGAGCGGTCTTCATCATGATGCTAAGGCACTAGCACAGTCGCGCCGCGAGCGGTCACGCTTTCGGGCCGCCGGCCGCACCGGGCGTCTGAGGTGCCGAGGGGACCTTGGGCAGCTTGGGCTCCACCCGCACGCGGCTCACGCGCGGTCCGTCCACCTCCTCCACCCTCACCTCGTAGTGGCCCACGGCGACCCGGTCGCCCTTCTCTGGCACCCGGCCCAGCCGGACCATCAGGTAGCCGGCGATGGTGCTCACCTCGTCGTCCTTGACGTCGAACTCCATGTCCAGCCGCTCGCGGAGGTCCTCCAGCTGCGCGGTGCCGGGCAATTCGAAGCGGCCGCCCGGCAGCAGCTTCACCTCCTCCACCTTCCGCCCCAGCTCGGCGACGTTGCCCACCAGCTCCGCCACCACGTCCGCGATGGTGGCGATGCCGCTGGTGCCGCCGTGCTCGTCCACCACCACCGCCAGCTGCCGGCGGCTGCGCCTGTACTCGGAGAGCAGCTGCTCCAGCGAGATGGTCTCCGGGACGAAGAGCACCGGCCGCTGCACCTGGGAGAGGGTCCGCAGCTCGCCGCGGCTGAGGAGGAAGAAGACGTCCTTGACGTTGACCATCCCCTCCACGTGGTCCAGGTTCCCCCGGCACACCGGCAGCACCGTGTGCCCGCCCGCGCGCGCCTCGGCGATGTTCTTCTCCAGCGACTCGTCCAGGTCCAGGTAGCGCACCTGGCTCCGCGGGACCATCACCTGGCGGGCGGTCTTCTCCAGCATCGCCAGCGCCCGCTCCAGAAGCTCCACGCGCGAGTGGGCGATGGCGCCCGCCTCCGCCGAGGAGGTGAAGATCACCCGCAGCTCTTCTTCGGAATGCGCCTCCTGCCCCTCCTGGTCCCGCCGCACGCCGAACAGCCGCAGCACCGCGTTGGACACCCAGGTGAGCACCCCCACCGCCGGGTAGAACAGCGCGTAGAACAGCCGCATGGGCGGCGCCACCGCGAACGCCGTGGGCTCCGCCCGGCGGATGCCCAGGTTCTTGGGCACCTGCTCCCCCAGCACGATGTGCAGGAAGGTGATGACGATGAACCCCACCGCGAAGGACACGGTGTGGGCGACGTTCATCGCCGTGCTCCCCTCCGTGAAGAGCGGCTGGATCCACCCCTGCACCAGCGAGGCGAAGGCCGGTTCGCCCACCCAGCCCAGGCCCAGCGACGCCAGGGTGACGCCGAACTGGGTGGCGGAGAGGTAGCGGTCCAGCTGCCGCTGCATCTCCAGCAGCTTGGCCGCGCCGGCCCGGTTCTCGGCCACCAGCGCCTGCAGCCGCGAGCGGCGCAGCTTCACCAGCGAGTACTCGGTGGCGACGAAGAAGCCGTTGGCGAGGACCAAAAAGCCCGCCAGCGCCAGCGACCACCCGTCCGTCACAGCAGGCTCTCGAACTCCGGCTTCGACTTGAGGGAGTCGAACATGGGGTCGGTGGAGAGCCAGGAGAGGACCTTCTGCCGGTCCAGCGCCAGCGCCTTCTTGAGGAAGGTGATGGCCGCCTCCGGCCGGTCCCACAGCGCGTAGAGGGCGGACAGGTTGTAGTTGAGCAGCAGGTCCTCGCCGTTGAGCGCCCGCGCCTTCTCGTAGGAGCGCTCCGCCTCCGCGTAGAAGCCCTTCTGCGCGTAGCAGATGCCCAGGTCCAGGTGCGCCTCGAAGTTGTCCTGCTCCAGCCGCACCACCTCCTTGAGCTGGGTGATGGCGCTCCGGTAGTCGCCCTCGTCCATGTGCAGGGCCGCCAGCTCGTGGCGGGGGAAGGCGTCCTGGGGGTCGAGGTCGATGGCGACGTTGAGCTCCTTCATCGCCTCCTCCATCCGCCCGTGGTCCGCGTAGGTGAGGCCCAGGTTGAGGTGCGCGTCCGGGTACTCCGGGTCGAGGTCGATCGCCTCCTTGTACTCGGCGATCGCCATCTCGGTGGCGTGGCTGGAGAGGAAGCAGGCCAGGTTGTAGTGCGCGGTGGCGCTGTCCGGCTCCAGGCGGATGGCGGTGAGGTATTCGGTGAGCGCCTCGCGGTAGAGCTTCTTCTCCGCGTAGACGGTGGCCAGGTTGTCGTGCGCGTGCGCCGAGCTGGGGTCCAGGTCGATCGCCTTCTTGAACTCCTTGATCGCCTCGTCGAGCCAGCCGCGGTCGGCCAGCTCGATCCCCCGGGAGTTGTGCTCGTCCGAGAGGGCGATGTTGTCCTTCTCACGCGCCATTGGAAGGGCCTTCTTACCGCCAACTGTAGCGCGGCGCGACGATCACTGCCCGACGAGCGGACAAGTGGACGAGCTCACGCAGTCGAAGGTCTCCACGTCGGTGAACGCCCCGCCCGCCACCTGCCAGTGCGACAGGCGGTCGAGGACGTTCTGCACGGCGTCGAAGTCCATCGGGCCGGAGGTGCCCTCGTAGTTGATGGGCTCTCCCCCCTGGATGTGGGCGATGGCGGCCTTGAGCTGGTCCACGCCGGTGCGGACCACCGCGCCCCCGTTCGCCACGTCGGAGGTCTTGCGCATCCCGGCCGCGATCTGCGCGCCGGTCACCGCGGTCTTGTCCGTCAGCGGCTGGGCGCCGATCAGCGCGCCCAGCATCATGACCGTGGCGGCGTCGTAGTAGATGGAGTCGCGGTAGACCACGTGGGTGCCGAAGGTCGTCTCGTAGTCGGCCTTGAAGGTCTCGCCGGACACCCCGTTGTCCAGCGTGATGTGCGAGATGCCCTCCTCGCCGTCGGCCACGTCCGAGCAGGCCCTCAGCGCCGACTGGAGCCGGAAGGTCTGGAAGTGCATCACCTTGATCTTCGCGGGGTCCGGGACGAGCGCGGTGCCGGCGCTCCGGTACGCCCGGGTGAAGGACGCGTCCTGCTGCGCGAAGTGCGCCGCCACCACCACGTCCGGGTAGCCGTCCGGCAGTTGGGTGTTGGTGTTGACGTTGCCGAAGACCAGCGCCGCGTCGTTGGCCCACGGGTAGCTGTTGGGATCCGCGTCCTGCGGGTGGAAGAGGTCGGCGATCACGTAGTTGGGGCACGGGTTGGGCGACGCCGGGCACCCCAGCGCCGTCCGGAACGCCGCGTCGATGTCCGTCCGCGCGCCCTTCCCGAACGCCTCGTTGGAGCCGTAGAAGCCGACCTTCACCTTCCCGTCGCCGTTGAAGTCCCCCAGGTTGGTCCGCGTCGAGATGGTGGCGATCACCTTCGAGAGCAGCTTGGTGGACATGATGGCGCGGAAGTTCCACAGCAGCGTGTTGTGGTTGGCCTCGCGGAGGATGAGGTCCGGGTCGGCGTTGGTGGGGTTGTTGATCGACCCGGAGGTGCAGCCGCCGCAGATCAGCGGCACGTTGAGGTCGTTGCCCGGGTCGGTGTCGTAGAAGGTCTTGTTCACCGCCTGGTCGTTCTGGGAGGTGTCCAGGATCATCCCCTTGGCGCCCTGGCTGGTCACCAGGTCCACCGCGTTGGCGACCGACGTCGCCGGGTCGTTGGCCGAGTCGCGGATGATGAACTCGAAGCGCAGGTCGACGCCGGACTCCTTCAGCGCCAGGTTCATCTGCGACTCCGCCAGCTTGATCACGTCGCCCCAGGAGGGTTCGGCGTTGTTGGCGGAGCGGTCGATGGAGGCGCCGAACCGGATGGTGGGCCCGCTGTTGGGCCCGGGCGCCGGGCACCCGGCGAGGACGAGGACGAAGCACGCGGCGGCAAGCGGACGGAAGCCCATGGTGTCTCCTTCTCCGGTACGACTGCCTTCAGTACGACTGCCTCAGCTCGAGGATGAGCGTCCTCCCCAGGCTGGGGAGATCGAACCCGCCGAACCCCGGCTCGCTGTGTCGATTGTCCAACAGGTTGCGCCCCACGATCGACACCGACGTCTGCGCGCCACCCAGGAAATTCAGGCCCAGCGTGGAGAGCCGGGCGTCCACGTCGAAGTAGCCGGGGAGCGTGTAGGGGCCGTTGTTCAGGTAGCTGTTGGCCTGGGAGGCGCCGCGCGGGCCCACCGCGCGCACCCGGGTCCAGGCGGCGAAGTGCAGCTCCGGGAAGCTCAGGCCGGCCTCGCCCACCAGCTTCACCTGCGGGAACGACGCCGGCGGCCCCACCGCCGCCGGGTCGGGGATGATCACGATGGCCGGTTCGTCCACCGCCAGCACCTGCAGCGCGTGCCCGGAGAGGCCCAGGCTCAGCGGCCCGAACACCGCGTGCGCCTCCAGCTCCGCGCCCACCGAGGTGAGCGCGCCCGCGTTGGCGGCCTTGAAGTCGGAGCCGGCGCGCTGGAACTCGATCCGGTCCTCCACCCGCTGCCCGAAGGCGGACAGCTCCACCGTGTAGCGGCCCACCTGCAGGCTGCCCACCGCCTCCACCGAGGTGACCACCTGCGGGTCCAGCGGCGTGTTGTTGATCGAGGTGTTGGAGAAGATCTTGGCGCCGCTCACGTTCCCGGTGGTGCCGAAGCTGGGCTGGCCGTAGAGGAGCACCGCGGAGGGGACCTGGAAGGCGCGGCCGGCCACCAGCTTGGTGGCGAAGGTGCTGCTCCAGTCGTACGCCGCGCCGAAGCGCCACGAGTACTGCAGCGGGAACACGTTGGGGAAGTCCACCCGCCCGTTGGCGGTGAGCCGGAGGTGCTCCAGGGGCACCGCGGACAGCTGCGCGTACGCCGCCGCGTCGCTCAGGTCCACCCGGTCCGGGTCGCAGTTCGTCGGCGACGAGCAGGGGTAGGACGGCTCCACCACCGACCCGGCCGCCTGCGCGGACCCGACGGGGATGTCCAGCAGCCGCTGCGCGAAGGCCAGCACGCGCTGCCGCTCGTAGGAGAAGTCGCCGCCCAGCTTGAGGCCGAAGCCGGGCCCGAAGGTCAACGTGGCGTCCACCGCGCCGTCGTACGCCTGGTACGCGTAGCGCGGCAGGTAGGCGGTGGCCTTGTTGCCGGTGAGGTAGAGCACCTCGTCCTGGGTGGGGTTCCCGCGGGACACCTCGAACCAGGCGTTGGTGGCGATCACGTCCGACCACGCCTTCTCGTAGCGCGCGGACGCCCACAGGTTCTCCAGCGACACCCGGCTCTCGGTGAGCGTGGAGGAGACCTGGAACTGCGCGGACGCGTCCAGGTGCTGCAGGCCGCCCTGCACGGTGAGGTTGCCCCAGTCCTTCGAGCGCGCGGTGTACTGGGCGAAGGCGGAGAGCGGGAAGGACACGTCGCCCGCGGTGGGGATGTCCAGGAAGGAGCGGTAGGGCGTGCGCGTGGGGTCCTGCGCGGCGAACGTCCTCTGGATGGACAGCCCGCTGCGGTCCACCTTGTCCGCGGAGGCCGCCAGCATCAGCGACCGGCCGTTGTCGTCGTAGCCGGCCACGACCGAGGCGCCGTAGCCGAAGTTGGAGCCCACCGCCCGGGCCCGCGAGGACAGCTCGGCCACCAGGTTGGCGGAGGTGGACTGGCTGCCGCGGGTGATCACGTTCACCGTGGCGAGGAAGGCGTTGGCGCCGTACAGCGAGGACAGCGGCCCCTTGGCGATCTCCACCCGCTCGATCATCTGGACCGGGATGAACTCCGGCCCGAGGAAGGCGGTGAGGTCCGGGCGGAAGCTCACCGGCACCCCGTTGATCATCACCTTCACGATGCGCGTCCCGGCGCGCAGGCCGCCGGAGATGCCGCGCACCGACACCGACGGGATGACCCCGTCATCCACCACGTACAGGCCGGGCACGGACTGGAGGATCTCCGCCACCGACTGGTAGCCGCGGGATTCGATGGCCTCGTAGTCGATGGTGACCACGTTGGCCGCCGCGGTGGCGCGGCTCTCCTCGGCGCCGGAGGCGGTCACCACCCCGGCGGTGCGCTGCTGTTCCAGGAGCGCGCTCTCGATGTCCGAGGGCCCGCCGGCGGCCGGCGTGCCGGCGTCGACCCCCTGTCCCCACGCGGCCGAAGCCGCCGCGCTCACCAACAGCCCCAGCGCCCAAAGGCGCGAGACGCTCACGTGTGCCCTCCCCTCCGGGACTACGAATGCTGGCTCAACGGAACTTCACGGTGGCGCGCTGGTGCGCCTCCACCGGGACGACCTTGCTGCGCTTCACCGCGTCCCCGACGCGGAGCTCCACCGTGGCGTTCCCCGCCGGGATTTCGCGCGCCAGCACCGGCGGCGGCCCGTACGACTTGCCGTTGATGAAGACGTCCCCCGCCAGGCTCATGGGCGGGACCATCACCTCGCCCATCCCCGCCACCGCGGCGGCGGGCGTGGTGGACGGCAGGGGCGGCGGCGACGGCTCCGTCCTGGCCACCTTCTCCGCCTGCTTCTCCTCCGAAGGGGGCGGCGGCGCCTCCTTCTCCTTCTCCGGCTCCCGCTCCTTCAGCGACACCGGCGTCGGCTGCAGCTGGTCCCGGATGTCGAAGTCCGCGGTGGCCACCGCGTTCTCGGAGACGGTGACGGTGCGCTCGGCCACCTTCTGGCTGCCCTTGTAGAGCGTGACGGTGTGGACGCCCGGCGCGGTGGTGTAGCGGGTGGGCGTGCTCCCCGCGGCGGTGCCGTCCACCTCGGCGGTCAGGCCCGACGGCACGGACATCACCAGCACCTGGCCGCTCTCCGGCTCGCGGTCCGGGATCACCGGCACCGGCTTGGCGGAGGCCACCTTGCGCTCCTCGCGCGGGGGCGGCTTGGCGGCCTTGGCGGTGTGCTTGGGGTCCGGCTTCTTCTCCTTCTCCCTCGACGGCGGGGGCTCCTTCGGCTCCGCCTTGGCTTCCTTCGGAGGCTCCTTCGGCGCCGGCGCGGGCTCCTTCGGCGCGGGCGCGGGCTCCTTCATCGCCACCGCGGCCGGCGGCGACGCCCTCTGGTTCTGGGCGTGCTTCTCCTGGAGGTCCTTGGCGATCCGGAGCAGCTCCGGCTCGTCGCCCACCCCGCGGCCGCTCCTGACGATCTCGGTGAGCGTCTTCACCGCGGAGTCGTAGTCGCCGGTCTCGATGGCGTCCACCGCCTGGGCGCGGTGCGCGCGCAGCAGCGCCATGTCCGCGCGCGGGTTGGCGGTGTTGTCCACCGGCGCGGTCTTGGCGGCGATGTCCGGCGGCGCTTCCGCCTTGCCCTTCTTGTAGGCGATCACGACCACCAGAAGGACGGCCAGGAAGACGACGGCGCCGATCAGCACCGTGCGGAGCGGGAGGGAGGAGCTGCGGGGCGGGGGGCGGGAGGCCATGCGGGTGCCAGCGTAGCTATCCGAGCACAAGCACCCAAATCAAGGCGCCCAAGAGAAACACGCCAGCCAGGATCAGGCCGACCTCCAGCGAGCCGAGCGAGCGCCGCCCCAGCGGCTCGGCGGCCGACGAGGTGGACCGGAGGTCGATCTCGTCCACCACCGAGGGAATGGGGTCTTCGAGTGGAGGTGGGTGCTGCCCCCCTCCTGTAGGTGTGGTGTCCGGGCGGGGGAGCACGCCCTTGGCGTACGGGCTCTGGCCGCGCTTCTGGTCGTTGGGGAAGAGGCCGTCCACCAGGTGCGAGAGCTCGCGCGCGCCGGCCGTCCAGTGCTGGCCGGACCGGAACATCTCCAGGTCCGACATCATCTCCTGGGCGTTCCGGTAGCGCTGGTCGCGGTCCAGGTTGAGGGCGCGGAGCAGGATGCGCTCCAGGCCGGGCGGGAAGTCGGGCACCAGCGAGCTGGGCGGCGGCACCTTGCCGGAGTTCACCGCGCTGATCGTCTCCGCCAGGCTGTTGCGGCGGAACAGGCGGCGGCCGGTGGCCACCTCGTAGAGCACCACGCCCAGGGAGAACAGGTCGGACCGCTGGTCCAGCGGCTTGGCGCGCACCTGCTCCGGGGACATGTACGCGTACTTCCCCTTCACCATCCCGGCCGAGGTCTGCGACGGGTTCACCGCCGTCTTCACCACGCCGAAGTCGGTGAGCTTCACGATCCCGTTGGAGGAGACGAGCACGTTGCCCGGCGTCACGTCGCGGTGGACCAGCTCCAGCGGCTGACCCTCCGGGCCCACCAGCGTGTAGATGTAGCTGAGCGCGTCCAGCAGCGGCAGAGACAGGCCCAGCGCCACCTTGGGCCCCAGCGGCACCCCGCGCTTGGCGGCGGCGCGGAGCAGCTGCTCCACCGAGACCCCGTCCACGTACTCCATGGCCAGGTAGTACCGGTTCTCCACCTTGCCGAAGTCGTAGATCTGCACGATGTGCGGGTGCGAGAGCAGCGCCGCCACCTTCGCCTCGGTGACGAACATCTGGGCGAAGTTCGTCAGCTCCGCGTACTCGGGCAGGATGGTCTTGATCACGCACCGCTTGGTGAAGCCGTCCGGGCCCTCGATCTGCGCCAGGAAGACCTGCGCCATCCCGCCCACCGCCAGCTGGTCGACCAGCCGGTACTTGCCGAACATGCCCAGCTGCAAGGACGAAGGGCCGGCGGGGGCGTGGGCGGGGGCGGGGGGATCGGTGGAGATGGGCTTGGAATCCACTGGGGAAGGCGAAGGCAAGGGCGGGGGAGTGATGCTAGGTGAACGGTGCGGCGTGTGCAAAATGCCACTCCGCCTCGACTCCCTTGTGGGATGCCCCCCCCGTTGGATCCGTCAACCCGTCAACGAAATCCTTCGAAGCCTGGGGAAGCCTGCCACTCCGACAGCTTGGGTACGACCCCGATCTGCTGGAGCAGGCCCAGGCGATCCACGGCGTCCCAGTGCTCCACGACCTTCCCGCTCATCAGTCGCCAGAAGTCCATCTTGGTGACCGTCACCGGGTTTCCGGTGGGTGCGACCCCCATGAACTCTCCGCGGTGGGTCATCCGGACGGTGATCCGCTGCGCGACGACGTCCCCGTCGGTCCGGGTGTCGTCGACCGTGTAGTGGAGGTCGGGGAAGGCCTTGCGGAAGCGCGCGTAGAACTCGCGCAGGCCGGGGACGCCGGGCCCCACCGGCATGATGGAGTGCTGCGTGTACTCGCTGGCCACGCACTCGTCGATAGCGGACATCTCCTCCTTGCGATTCACCTTGTCGGAGAAGCGCAGGACCACCGCGCGGTTGTTGCTGAGGATCGCGCGGGAGACGGTGGGCGCCTCGGACGGGTCGAGCGTCAGCTGCAAGGTGGAGATCTCCTCGCCGCGGAGCTCGACGCGCGCCTGGAAGGTGACCTGGGGCGCGCCCAGGGCGCGGAAGCGCTCGTTGGCCAGGTGGATGATGACGAATTCGGCCGGCTTGAGCGGTACGGACGCGCCCGGCGCGCCGGCAGCGCCGTCCTTGGCGGCGCCCACGTCCAGCTTGCAGCCTTTGGAGTGGATCTCCCAGAAGACGCGGACCCACGAACGGCCTTCGAACAGCTCGTCGGGCATCCCCTCGATGGAGAGGCGGATGGTGGCGTCGTCGGTGAACAGGCCCAGGGCCGTCTTCACGTCGCCTTTGGCGCAGGCGGCGGCCGCGGCCTGGAGCGCGGAGGTGGCAGTGGCGGCCTCGCCGGAGAGCGCCGGCAGGGAGAGG
>DASRBA010000136.1:0-4418 GCA_035637895.1 Myxococcaceae bacterium | reverse complement strand
AGGGCCCGGACAGGCCGGTCAACGACAGCTCCATCCTGGAGCTCAACCGCGACCTCACCCAGGACGGCTACGCGCCGCAGCAGCTGAACCTGCTGGGGAAGGCGGAGGTGCCGAAGGACTGCTCGGTGCTGATCGTCGCCGGCCCGAAGCAAGCCGTCACCCCGCCGGAGGTGGAGGCGATCAAGAAGTACCTGGCCGAGGGCGGCCGCCTGGCGCTCTTCGTGGACGAGAAGGTGACGACCGGGCTGGACAAGGTGCTGGCCGACTTCGGGCTGCAGGTCGACCCGGGGCTGGTCGCGGACCCGAACCCCCAGGTGGAGAGCCCCTACGACGTCCTCTCGGTCTTCTACGGGTCGCACGAGATCACCCGGCTGCTGCGCTCCGCGCCGCTGATCACGCAGTTCTTCACCACCCGCGGGATCACCCTCCTGCGCGACGGCGTGCCCGCCGGCGTGAAGGCGGAGCCGCTGGTGCTCAGCTCGCCGGAGGCGTGGGAGGAGACCGTCCCGGACCAGAACCCGCAGCCGTCCAACGGCGAGAAGACCGGGCAGATCGCCATCGCCGCGGTGTCGGTCAAGCCGGTCTCCGGCGACGTGAAGGAGAAGCGCAACGAGGAGGGCCGGGTGGTGCTGTTCGGCGACTCCACGCTGCTGGTGGACGCCTACTGGGGGCCTGACGGCAACCGGAACCTGGTGCTCAACGCCATCGCCTGGGCGTCCAACCAGTTCCAGAAGGTCACCATCCGGCCGCCGGACCGCGACATCTCCACCATCGACCTGGACGAGGCCAAGCTGTCGAAGATCAGCCTGGTGGCCACCGACCTGCTCCCGATGGGCCTGCTCATCGTGGGCATCGCCATCTGGCAGACGAGGCGAAACAAGTGACCCCCCAGCAGCGGAGCGTCGTCACCCTGCTCGGCTTCACCGCCGCGGCGGCGGCGGTGGGCCTGTACGCCTACTTCGGGGTGATGAAAGGGGACGAGAAGGAGGCCGCGCAGAAGGAGTCCGCGGACAAGCTGGTCTCCGGAGGCCCCGCGGAGAAGCTGCCGGACGGCGGCGGCCCGCCTCCCCCCGAATTCACGAAGATCACCGTCCACGCCAAGGGCGAGACCACCACGGTGGAGAAGCAGCCGGACGGCACCTGGCGGATGACCGCGCCGCTGAGCGCGGCGGTGGACCAGTACGTGCTGGACGCGCTCACCACGCAGCTCAAGGACGGCAAGGTCGACCAGAAGGTCGAGGCGGCGCCCACCGACGCGGACCTCCGGAAGTACGGCCTCCAGGAGCCGGCGTGGACGGTGGAGGCCGCCGCCACGGTCCAGGGCGCGCCGAAGCAGGTGAAGCTGGCCGGCGGCGCGGAGAACGCGTTCAACGGGTCCATCTACCTGCGCAAGGACGCGGACCCGGCGGTGTACTCGGCCTCCGGCGGGATGCGCTTCAACCTGGAGAAGAGCAGCTACGACCTGCGGGACAAGCAGGTGCTCTCCGTGGACGAGGCGAAGATCGCGTCCATCGACGTCGCCAAGCCCAAGGGCGGCTACGCGCTGGTCCGCGTCGAGGGCGCGGGCGCGCAGGCGTGGAAGCTCACCAAGCCCAAGCCCCAGGACGCGGACGGCCAGACGGTGATCAACGCGCTGGGGCAGCTCAAGAACGAGCGCGCCACCGCGTTCGTCGCCGACTCCCCCGAGGAGCGGAAGAAGGACGGCCTGGAGTCGCCCGCGCTGGACGTCACCTTCGGCCTCCAGGGCGGGGACAAGGTCCGCCTCCGCCTGGCGAAGGCCGGGGGCAGCGGCGGCGGCAAGCCGGACGCCGGGGCCTCCCCGAGCGACAAGTACTACGCGCTCCGCGAGGACAAGAACGGCGCGGTGCTGGCGGAGGTGAACGCCTCCGCGCTGGGCCACCTGGACAAGTCCGCGGACGACCTGCGCGACAAGTCCGTGCTCCAGTTCGACAAGGACGCGGTGGCGGAGGTGAGCTTCCGGCCGCAGGGCGGCGGCGCCCCCATCCGCGTCACCCGCGACCAGAAGAAGCCCGAGGACGGCGGCGCGCCCACCCCGGCCGAGACCTGGGCGGTCGCGGCCCCCGAGGTGGGCCCGGCCAAGGCGTGGAAGGTGTCCTCCAACCTGTGGACGCTCGGCTCGCTGCAGGCCACCGCCTTCGACGAGGAGAACCCGAAGAGCTGGGACAAGTACGGCATCAACGACAAGTCCCGGCAGGTGGTGCTGCAGGACGCCGCCGGCAAGCCGCTGGCCACGCTCACCGTCGGCTCCGAGGTGAAGGGCAAGGCGAACATGGTGTACGTCCGCGGCACCCGGAACGTGGTGCTGGAGATGGACTCCGCCCGGCTGACGGACCTCCCGCAGAAGGTGGAGGACGTCCTGGACCGGCCGCCCCCTCCTCCACCCCCTCCACCTACCCCGGCCGCGGACGGCGGATCCAGGTAACGCAATCGGCGCGCGGGTGGGGCGTACCAGGGGGCACGGAGGAAGTCCCCGCATGCGCATCGCCTTCGCCGCCGCCGCCCTCGCCGCCACCTTCGCCACCGCCGCCCTCGCCGGGCACGGCGGCGGGCACCTCGTCACCGAGACGCGCCCGCTCCGCGGCTTCACCGGCGTGGAGGTGTCCGTCCCGTTCGACGCGGCCATCCGGGAGGGGCACGACTTCCAGGTGAAGATCCGGGTGGACCAGGACTTGCTCGCGCAGGTGAAGACGGAGATCAAGGACAACACCCTGCACGTCCGCTTCGAGGGCCGCGCCCACGACCTCGACGGGGACTCGCGGATCGAGATCACCCTGCCCGATCTGCGCGCGGTGGCGACGGCCGGCTCCGGCGACGTGAGCGTGACCGCCAGCCGGCGCAAGGACATGAGCATCGCCTCCGCGGGGTCCGGCGACCTCCGGTACGAAGGCCCGGCGGCCCACCTTCGCATCGGCACCTCCGGCTCCGGCGACGTGGGCGTGCACCTGGACGGCGACGCGGAGGACGTGGAGATCGGCACCAAGGGGTCGGGCGACATCCGCGTGGAGGGCGGTCGCGCGCGCGAGCTGGTGGCCGCGGTGGCCGGCTCCGGCAACATCAACGCCGAGGAGCTCACGGCGCGCGACGGCAAGCTCGCCACCTCCGGCTCGGGCGACATCGAGTGCACGCTGGAGGGCGGCCACGCCTCCTTCGCGGTGGCCGGCTCCGGCGGCATCACCTGGCACGGGTCGGCCAGCGTGGACCAGCAGGCGCGCGCCGGCAGCGGCGAGATCCACCACGAGAACTGATGCGCCTCAGACCTCGACCACCACGAACCGGTGGTCGGGGTTGGCGCGCGCCAGGAGCGGCATCGCCACGTTGTAGACGGGCACGCCGGCGCGGGTCTTCCCCTCCGGCACCCCGTGGTGGGCGTGGCCGTGGAAGACCGCCTGCACCGCGAACTGGTCCACCGGCATCGCCAGGCGCGAGGTGCCCAGGAACGGGTGGAGCTCCAGGTTCTCCCCCTCGCAGGTCTCGGGGATGGGCGCGTAGTGCATGATCACCACCTTCTTCGGGGTGTCGAGCTGGGAGAGCGCCGCCTCCAGCTTGAGCGACTCGGAGACCGCCTCCTGCACGAACGCCTTGATCGGCCCCTCGCCGAAGGCCTGGAGGGTGGCGTTGCCGAAGCCGCCGCAGAACCCCTTCACCCCGGCGATGCCCAGCACCTTGTCGAAGATGAAGTGGTCGCCGTCCAGGCAGTGCACGCCCACCTTGGTCAGCTCGGCGCACAGCTCCTCGGCGTGGCCGCTCTCGTAGTCGTGGTTGCCCAGCACCGCCACCACCGGGATCTTCACGGTGCGCGACAGCTCGCCGCACAGCACGTGCGCCTCCTCGGGCAGGCCGTAGTCGGTCAGATCGCCGGCCAGCAACAGCACGTCGGCGCGCTCGTTGACCTGGGCGAAGATCGGCTGCCAGATGCCGACCGACTTCTTGGTGATGTGCAGGTCACCGACGGCGGCGAGATTTAGTGTCGTGGTCACGGGCCTCCTGCGCGCGGATCGAGCTGGTGAGCAGGGCGATGTCCGAGGCGGTCATCTGCACCTCGGGCTCCAGGCGCGCGTCCTGGTAGCCCCACAGCTCCACGTCGGGCAGATACTGGCGCGAGGACAGCAGCGTGCCCTGGCAAAGCCTTCGCTCGGGCACGTCGCTCTCCAGCTCGTGCTGCAGGCGTCCCTGCAGGCCCCGCAGCACCCAGCGCGGCACCACCGCCCGCTCCGAGGGATAGGCGAAGCGGAAGAACAGCAGGTGGCTCATCAGCACGTGCCAGTGCGGATCGAAGCGGCGGAACAGCCGCTCCCAGTCCAGCCCCTTGCCCCGGGCGCGGATCAGGTGGGCCACGTCGGCGCCGTCGAAGCGCTCGCGCTCCAGCACGAAGGCCTTGGACCAGATCATCTCCTCCA
>DASRBA010000135.1:0-7367 GCA_035637895.1 Myxococcaceae bacterium | reverse complement strand
GTGGCCGGAACGCGCGTCTTTCCGGACCTGACGCGTCCCGAGGTGCAGAGCTGGTGGGCGGGGTGGCACAAGGAATTCCTCGAGGCGGGGATCGCCGGCATCTGGAACGACATGAACGAACCGTCCTGCTTCGAGGTGGAGAAGCGGGACAACACGCTCGTCCCCTCGGCCACGCCGCTCGGGCTGCACGGGGACATCGAGGGGAAGACGCTCCCGTACGACGCGCGGCACGGGGACAAGCGGCACATCGAGGTGCACAACGTCTACGGGATGGGGATGTGCAAGGGGACCTTCGAGGCGTTCACCCGCTACCGCCCGGACAAGCGCCCCTGGGTGCTCACCCGCGCGGGCTACGCCGGCATCCAACGCTACGCGGCGATGTGGACGGGCGACAACTCCAGCCACTGGACGCACCTGGAGATGTCGGTGGCGATGCTGCTGGGGCTGGGGCTCTCCGGCGTCCCGTTCGTCGGCGTGGACGTGCCGGGGTTCCTCGGGCGGCCGTCGGGGGAATTGCTCGTGCGGTGGATGCAGGCGGCGGCGTTCTACCCGCTGTTCCGCAACCACTCGTCGAAGGGGACGCCGCCGAAGGAGCCGTGGCGCTTCGGAGAGCCGGTGCTGGGGCTGGCGCGGCAGGCGCTGGAGCGGCGGTACCGGCTGCTGCCGACCCTCTACACGCTGCTGCGCGAGGCGTCCGTCACCGGGGCGCCCGTGCTGCGTCCGCTGGCGTGGCTGGCTCCGGAGGACCGCCACGCGATCGCCGCGTTCGACGAGTTCCTCTTCGGATCGGACCTGCTGGTGGCGCCGGTATTGCGGCCGGGCCAGACGAAGCGCCTGACGTACCTCCCGCGCGGGCAATGGGTCCCCTTTCGCAACTTCGCTCTCTCCGGCGAGGTGGTGGAGGGACCCGCGCACGTCGTCGCCGACGCGCCCCTGGAGTGCACGCCGTGCTGGCTTCGAGTGGGCGGCGGCTTCGCGCTCACCGAACCCGCCCTACACACCACCACCGCCAACTGGGAGGTGCTGGAGTGGCACCTCGCGCCGGGACCGGACGGCCTGCGCGCGTCGCTGTACGAGGACGAGGGCGACGGGTACGGGCACGCTCGCGTCACCGGGCTGCGGGGGACGCGGGACGGCCAGTCGCTCATCCTGGAGCGGGTGATCTCCGGCCCGCTTCCCCTGGAGCGCGAGCACGAGACGCTCCACCTGTACGGCCTCCAGGGCGACGTGAAGGCGGAGGGCGCGGAGGCGCTCAGCTCGGAGCCTGACCACCTGGTCCTCCGCGTCCCCGCGGGCTGGACCCGGGTTTCCGTGCTAAACCGCACTCCCTGATGGGCGTGGAGATCGACCTCGCCGAGAGCCTGGATCACGCGCTGGACCTGGTCAGCGCCGGGGACCCGGAGGTCCGCCCGGTCGCGGGCGCCACGGACATGGTGCTGCGGCTGCACGGCGGCCGCCTCAAGGCGAAGAAGCTGATCTCCATCGCCGACGTCTCCGAGCTGACCTTCCTCCAGTCCGACCGGCAGGAGGTCCGCTTCGGCGCCGGCACCCAGCTCTCCGACCTTTTGGCCAACGAGGAGTTCTGCGCCGAGCTCTCCTGCGCCGCCGACTCCCTCCGCCAGTTCGCCAGCCCGCAGATCCGCAACCGCGCCACCGTGGGCGGCAACGTGGGGAACGCCTCGCCCGCCGCGGACATGGTGCCGCCGCTGATCGCGCTGGGGGCGCGGATCACCCTCGGCTCGAAGAAGCGCGGGATGCGCACCCTGCCGCTGGAGGACGTGTTCCTCGGCCTCGGGAAGACCTCCATCGCCCCCGACGAGCTGATCATCGAGCTCACCGTCCCCCGCCGCGCCTCCTGGTTCCAGGCCTTCGCCAAGTTCGGCAGCCGCAACGCCAACGTCATCGCGGTGGTGAACATGGCGCTGGCGCTGGACCTCGACGGCACCCGCATCCGCCACGCCCGCGCCGCCTACGGCTCGGTGGCGCCCAAGACCCTCCGCCCTCTCGCGGTGGAGCAGTTCCTAGAAGGGCGCGAGCTGGACGACGCCACCATCAAGGGCGTGGCGGAGGTGGTGCAGCAGGCGATCTCCCCCATCGACGACGTCCGCGGCTCCGCCCGCTACAAGCGGAAGCTGGCGGTCAACGCCACGCAGGACGCCCTGTCCGCGGCGAGAGCGAGGGCTCGGAAATGAAGCACGAAGAGCTCACCCTGCACATCAACGGCGCCAAACGGACCGGCGTCTTCCCGCGCGGCACCCGGCTGCTGGACGCCATCCGCCGCCTCGGCTTCACCGGCACCAAGGAGGGCTGCGGCGAGGGCGAGTGCGGGGCGTGCTCGGTGGTGCTCGACGGGCGGGTGGTGAACTCCTGCCTCATCTACGCCAAGCAGGCGGTGGGGCGGAAGATCACCACCGTGGAGGCCCTGGGCGAAGGGCACCCCGGCGGGCTCCACCCGTTCCAGCGCGCGATGGTGGAGACGGGCGGCGTGCAGTGCGGCTTCTGCACGCCGGGGATGATCGTCTCCGGCGTGCGCTACCTCGAGGATGGGGGGCCGCTGGAGGACGCGCCGATCAAGGACGCCATCTCCGGCAACCTCTGCCGCTGCACCGGCTACGCGAAGATCGTCGAGGCCGTGAAGCTCGCCGGGAAGCGGATGCGCGAGCGCTAGGCGACCGGCGTCTCCCAGTCGTCGGACGCGGTGATGCCGCCGTCCACGAAGGTCGCCTGCGCCTGCGGCTGCGCCTTCGCGCCGCCGCTCAGGTCCACCGGCGCCTTGGCCGCGACCGGCGCCTCCCAGTCATCCATGGCGGTGATGCCGGACTTCGAGCTGGCCCTCGCGGTGTCGAGGGACGCCGCGTCCTTCGACGACCCGTCCAGCTTGGGCACGGTCACGGACGTGGTGTTGGTGGTCTGCTGCGGGGCCGCCGGGGAGATCGGGGGGATGGGCATTCACCGATCTTACCCCATGCGTCTAAGCTCGGCCCACCCATGCCCACGCCCAGCCTCGAATCCCTCAGCGTGGTCCACCAGCCCGCGCCGCGGGTGGACGCGGTGGACAAGGTCCGCGGCTACACCCGCTACGTCGACGACTTCGACTTCCCGGGCCTCCTCCACTGCAAGGTCGTCACCTCCGCGCACCCCCACGCCGAGGTCCTGGCCATCGACGTCTCCGACGCGGCCGCCTCCGACGGCGTGTTCGCGGTCATCACCGCCAAGGACGTCCCCGGCGAGAACCAGATCGGCGTCGCCACCGCGGACCAGCCGCTGCTGGTGGCGACCAAGGCGCGGATGCTGGCGGACCGGATCGCGATCGTCGCCGCCGACACGCTGGAGAACGCCCGCGAGGCGGCCAAGAAGGTCAAGGTGCAGTACCGCCCGCTCCCGGCGGTGACGGACACCGACGCGGCGCTGGCGCCCACCGCTCCCGCCATCCACGACACCGGCAACACCATCGCCAAGAAGCAGGTGATCAAGGGCGACATGGACGCCGGGTGGGCGAAGGCAAAGCACGTGCTCGAGCGCACGTACACCACCGGCTACCAGGAGCACGCCTACCTGGAGACCAACGGCGTCATCGCCGTCCCCGAGCAGGACGGAATGCTCACCATCTACGCCTCCGCGCAGTGCCCCTTCTACATCCAGAAGGCGGTGGCGCGGATCCTGGGCAAGGACCTCGCCTCCATCCGGTGCATCCAGGCGGCCACCGGCGGCGCGTTCGGCGGCAAGGAGGACTACCCGTCCGAACCGGCGGCCTGCGCCGCGCTGCTCGCCGCGCGCACCAACCGCCCGGTGAAGCTGATCTACGACCGCGCCGAGGACATGGCGTGGTCCTCCAAGCGCCACCCGATGAAGATCGTCCACAAGCTGGGCGTGGACGCGGAGGGGCGGATCACCGCGTGCCAGGTGGGGCTCTACACCGACGCCGGCGCGTACAACGGCCTCTCCGCCGTCGTCGCCGAGCGCGCCAACGCCACCGCGATCGGCCCGTACCGGGTGGACAACGTCCGCGTCGACACCTGGGTCGTCTACACCAACAACCTCTTCGGCGGCGCCTTCCGCGGCTTCGGCGCGCCGCAGGTCACCTTCGCCATGGAAGCGCAGCTGGACGAGGCCGCCGCGAAGGTCGGCATCTCGCCCGCGGAGATCCGGCGGCGGAACCTGCTTCGCCAGGGTGACGCCACCTCCACCGGCCAGGTGCTGCCGGAGAGCGTGGGCGCCATCGAGACGCTGGAGCAGGCGATCGCGAAGAGCCGCTACGAGGAGCGGCGGAAGGAGCTGGACGCGTTCAACGCCGGCAGCGCCTCGGTGAAGAAGGGGATGGGCATCGGCTGCTGCATGTACGGCTGCTGCCTGCACGCGGGCGGGCAGTTCCTGGAGGGCTCCGGGTCGCTGGTGCACGTGCGGCCGGACGGGTCGGTGAACGTCGCCATCGGCGGGACGGAGATCGGCCAGGGCGCGTTCACCGTGGTGGCGCAGCTGGTGGCGGAGGAGCTGGGCTGCGCGCTGGAGCACGTCCACGTGGTGCCGGTGAACACGGACCTGGTGCCGGACTCCGGGCCCACCGTCGCCTCGCGCACCACGGTGATGAGCGGGAACGCCGCGCTCGACGCCGCCCGCCAGGTCAGCGCGCGGATGCTGGAGGTGGCGGCGCAGAAGCTGGACGCGCCGAAGGAGAAGCTGCTGGCGCGGTTGGGGGAGATCTCCGTCGAGGGCGGGCTGAAGCGGCTGTCGTTCAAGGACGCCGCGAAGGCCTGCTACGAGCGCAAGGTGAACCTCACCGCCGAGGGCTGGTACGCGCCGCCGCGCAAGGAGTGGAACGAGGCGATGGGGCTGGGCGAGGCGTACTCCGTCTACTGCTTCGCCTGCCAGGTCGCCGAGGTGACGGTGGACCTCCGCTCCGGCCGCGTCACCGTGGACCGCGTCACCGCCGCGCACGACGTGGGGCGCGCCATCAATCCGGCGGGGGTGATCGGCCAGGTGGAGGGCGGCATCGTCCAGGGGATGGGCTACGCCATCATGGAGGAGCTGAAGATGTCCGAGGGGCGCTGCCTCAACCCCAACTTCACCGACTACCTCATCCCCTCGTCCATGGACGCGCCGCAGATGGACACCGTGCTGGTGGAGCTGCCCTACAGCCGCGGCCCGTACGGCGCCAAGGGCGTGGGCGAGCCGTCGCTCATCCCCATCGCCGCCGCCATCGCCAACGCGGTGTCGTCCGCGCTCGGGCGGCGCTTCACCCACGTGCCGCTCACCCCGGAGCGCCTGTTGCTCTCGCTGGAGGACGCCGCGCCCCAGGCGGCCTGAGCCCTTCGACATGTCGCAGCGCCGGCTGATCATCAACGCGGACGACCTGGGGTACGACCCCGCCGTCACCGACGGCATCCTCCGCGCGATGGCGGAGGGCGTGGTCACCTCCACCACCCTGATGGTGAACACGCCCCACACCGCCGAGGCCGCCTCCCGCGCCCGCGCGCTGGCGGTGGGGCTGCACCTGAACCTGGCGCGGTGGAAGCCGCTCTCCCCCGCCATCCCGGTCTCGCTGCTGGGCCGCACCGGCGACTTCGTGGAGGCGAACGCGCCGGGGCTGCCGGTGGAGGCGGTGAAGGCGGAGGCGCTGGCGCAGCTGGCGGAGGCGGAGCGGCTGCTGGGCCGGCTGCCCACCCACGTCGACGTGCACAAGCACCTGCACACGTATCCAAACATCCTGGAAGGGGTGGGGGCGGCGGCGCGGGAGCGCGGGTTGCCGGTGCGGTCCATCGACGCGGAGATGCGATCGGCGCTGGAGCTCAAGCAGGTCCGCACGTCGGCGCACTTCATCGGCGAGGCGGGTCACGAGGCGTACTGGACGCTGGAGCGCTTCCGGCGGGAGCTGGAGCAGCTCCCGGACGGCGTCACCGAGCTGATGTGCCACCCCGGCCTGGCGCCGACCCACGTCGCCTCCGGGTACAGCCAGCAGCGCGAGGTGGAGCTGCAGACGTTCCTCCACCCGGGCGCCCGGGCGATCGTCCAGCGGCTGGGCATCCAGCTCACCGACTTCCGCGCGGTGTAAAAGACGCCATGGCCACCCAGCCGTCGAAGAGCCTCGAGACCTTCAAGAACCCGGCGCCGGACCGCGACTACGAGATCGCCTTCGACATCCCGGAGTTCACCTGCCTGTGCCCGATGACCGGGCAGCCGGACTTCGCCCACTTCGACATCCGCTACGTGCCGGACCAGCTCTGCGTGGAGCTCAAGAGCCTCAAGCTCTACATGTGGTCGTACCGGAACGAGGGCGCCTTCCACGAGGCGGTGACGAATCGCATCCGCGACGACCTCGTCGCCGCGCTGAAGCCGCGCAAGCTGGTGGTGTCTGGGGACTTCAACGTGCGCGGAGGCATCCGCACGGTGGTGAAGGTGGAGTACGCGAAGGGCTGAGGCGCTACTCGGCGGGCTGGCCGACTTCCTCGGGGTCCGCCTTCTTCGGGAGCTCGTCGGCGCGGCGCTGGGCGTCGGCCTCGATGCGCTTCGCCTCGTTGCGGACCTTCTGCAACCCCTGCTGCGCCTTCACGTCGGCATTGGTGGCGAGCGGGTTGGCGCCCTTGAGCGTGTAGTACGCCAGCCCGCCCACGATGAGCGCGCCGAGCAGCAGCGTGATGAAGCGTCCCATGGCTCAACCTCCTCCGAGGTGCATCAGCCGGTGGAGCAGCGGCAGCCACCACTGCTGGGTGAGGTAGGCGCCGCCTCCCGCCGCCGCCAACACCGCCGCCGCCCAGGCCAGCTTGCCCCGGCGGCCGCGGAGGTTGCTGAAGGTCTGCACGAACTCCATCTCGTGCGAGGTGAGGCGGGCCAGCGCCTCCGTCTCGGTGATCTTGTTGCGGTGGCGGAGGAAGGCCACCACCAGCGCCTGGTGCGAGATGGAGACCTGCCTGGCCAGCAGCATCTCCAGGTCGCGCCGGAGCTCCGCGGCGTCGAAGTAGCGCTGGTCGGTCTTCACCTTCATGCAGCGCTTGATCACCGCCTCCAGCGCGGGCGGGATGTTCGGCGCCAGCTTGGTGAGCGGCTTGTACTTGCCGTCGCGGATGCGGGCGAACACCTCGCCGGCGGTGGAGCCGGTGAAGGGGCGGGCGCCGGTGAGGGACTCGTACATCACCACCCCCAGGGAGAACATGTCCGTGCGGCCGTCGAGCGGCGCGCCGGTGACCTGCTCCGGCGACATGTACGAAGGCGTGCCGATGGCGATGCCCTCCTTGGTGAGGGCCTCCATCCCCTCGTCCTTGGCGATGCCGAAGTCCATCAGCTTCACCTCGCCGGACTTGGTCAGCATCACGTTCGCGGGCTTGATGTCGCGGTGGATGATGCGGCTGAAGTGGGCGGCGTCGAGCGCGGAG